>NZ_JALJRH010000002.1:0-199196 GCF_024519775.1 Micrococcus sp. Mcc28
CCACTCGTCTCATCTCAGCCGGCGCCTCGTGGCAAGAACCTCATGACCCACAACACCTAGACTGGCGGCATGCCCGCCAAGCCCCCCGCCCCCGTGTACCTCCCGGCCTTCCAGCGGCTCGTCCCGGACCTGCTGGGCGACGCCTGGGCCGAGGACGACGGCCTCGCCCCCGCCGACGTCGACGCCCGGCTGGCCCAGTCCCCCGCGGCGGAGCAGCTCGGCGCCGGGCTCATGATCCCGGCTGCTCTCCGCGAGTTCTACCTCGCCCTGGGCAACTGCGGCGACCTCATGGAGACGGACCACTACGTGTGGGACCCCGAGGACCTCGAGGTGCGGGACGGCTTCCTCATGTTCCTGGAGGATGCGGACGAGACGGTCGTGTGGGGCCTGCCGGTGGACAACCTGGCGTTGCCGGACCCGCTGGTGTGGCGGCGCTCCGCCGGTGCCGACGCGCCCGAGGGCGAGTGGCAGGACGAGGGCGGCACCTTCAGCGAGTTCCTGACGGACCTGCTCGCGTGGACCTTCGAGGACCCCGAGGACGACGACGAGGGGCCGGACCGGTGACCGCGCCCGCCCCGGTCTCCCACGCCCCGGACGGCTACGTCTGCCCGTTCTGCGGGCTCGCAGCCGGCGACGTCTCCGACCCGGGCAACCGTTGCGAGCTCGGGGACACCGTCTACCAGGACGAGGACCTGCTCGTGCTCATCGCCGTGGACGGGTTCGGCGAGCACGAGGGACACGCCATGGTCTGCCCGGCCGAGCACTACGAGAACCTCTACGACCTGCCCCCGCGCGTGCTGCAGCGCATCGCCCTGATGGCCCAGCAGGTGGCGCTGGCCATGAAGCGTGCGTGGGCCCCGGAGGGAATCTCCACGCGCCAGCACAACGAGCCCGCCGGCAACCAGCACGTGTGGCACTACCACCTGCACGTCTTCCCGCGCTTCGAGGGGGACCTGCTCTACCGGCAGCTGCGCCACCCGGTGGCCCCGGAGGTCCGCGCCCTCAAGGCCCGGGAGCTCGCGGCCGCGCTGGACCCCGCCCCGACCCGCCTGGACTGAGCGGCCGCCCCGGATCACGGCGGTGACGCCGCGGACCGCGGCGTCAGGCCGAGCGCCCCACCACGTAGTCGGCGAACGCCTCGAGCGCCGTCTTCACGGCGGAGTCCGGCAACGGGGCGAGCGCCTGCTTGGCCTGCTCCGCCCAGCCGCGGGTGATCGCCCACGCCTCGTCGATGGCGGGGTGGCCCGTGAGCGCGGCGACGGCGGCGGCCAGCTGCTCGTCGGTGTCGAGCGGCCCGTCCACGAGCGCGCGCACCCGGCGGGCGTCCTCCGCCTCCGGCCCCTCCCCCTGCGCCGCCCGGGCCAGCAGCAGCGTGGTCAGGGTGGGCACGCGCTCGCGCAGGTCCGTGCCGGGGACCTTGCCGATCCGCTCGGCGTCGCCGGTGAGGTCGATCAGGTCGTCGGCGAGCTGGAAGGCCAGGCCCACCTTCTCGCCGTAGGCGCGCATCACCTGGACGGCGGCCTCGTCGGCCCCGCCCAGCAGCGCGCCGAGCATGCCCGCCGCGGCGATCAGCGAGCCGGTCTTGCCGGAGAGCACCGCGTAGTAGTGCTCGATCGGATCCGCGCCCTCGGCCGGGCCGCGAGTCTCCCACAGCTGGCCCTGCACGAGGCGTTCGAAGGTGTCCGCCTGGATCTGCACGGGCCGCGGGCCGAGCTCGGCCATGAGCTGGGAGGCGCGGGCGAAGATCAGGTCGCCGGCCAGGATCGCCGCCGAGTTTCCCCACAGTCGGTGGGCGGCGGGGGCGCCGCGGCGCACGGGGGCCTCGTCCATCACGTCGTCGTGGTACAGCGTGGCCAGGTGCGTCAGCTCCATCACGACGGCGGCCTGGCGGGCGGGCGCGTCCACGTCGGCGACCTCGCCGGAGGCCAGGGCGGGGTCGCCCAGGAGGGAGGCGAGCACCGTCAGGACCGGACGGACCCGCTTGCCGCCGGCGGCCAGCAGGTGGTGGGCGGCGGTGTCGGAGAAGAGGTCGTCGAAGCCGAGGGCGCTGTCCAGCTGCTCCTCGACCTGCTCGAGCGCGGTCAGCACGACCTCCAGGACACGGCCATGCTCGGCGAGGGGTTCGAAGCCGGAGGGCAGGGCGAAGCCGGGGTCTGCGGTGGTCACCGGGCAAGCCTACCCAACGGCGCGCCGCCCGCGGTCGTCAGCGCGGGGGTGAGCGCCTCGAGCACGCGGACGGCCCGGTCGACGGCGTCGCCGCCCCGCGCGTCCACCGTGTTGCCCATGACCTTCACCGCGGCCCGCAGCAGCGGGGGTGCGGCCATCCCGGCGCCCAGCGCCGCCTTCATCACGCGCGGATCGCCGATCAGGCGGGCGAACCGGGCGCCGAGGGCGAAGTGGCGGCCCCACAGGTGCTGGGTGATCACCGGGTAACGGGACAGGATCGCGTCCGCGGCGCCGTCGGTCCCGGCCGCGTGCGCCTGCACCGCCAGCTCCGCGGCGAGGCGGGCCGCCTCCATCGCGAACCCGATGCCCTCGCCGTTGAACGGGGACACCATGCCGGCCGCGTCGCCCACCAGGAGCATGCCCGGCACGTGCTGCGGGGTGCGGTTGAACGCCATCGGCAGGGCCGCGCCGAGGATCCGCGAGGTGCACGTCTGCTCGGCGATCCCCCAGTCCGCGGTGAGCGCCTCGGTCCAGGACTTCAGCAGCCCGCGGTAGTCCAGCTTCCCGAACTGCGGGGAGGTGTCCAGGATGCCCAGGCCCACGTTCACGGTGCCGTCCGCGAGCGGGAACAGCCAGCCGTAGCCGGGCAGCGGGTTGCCCTCGGCATCCGGCAGGCGCAGCCAGGACTCCATCCACTCCCCCCGGTCGCCGGGCGGGGCGGGGATCGCCCCGTCGACGGCGGCGCCGGCGGTGTAGTAGGCCCGCACGGCCACGCCCATGGGCCGGTCCTCGCGGCGGTGCAGGCCCGCGGAGACGGCGGCGCGGGCGGAGACGCCGTCGCACGCGAGCACGATCGGTGCGGTGAAGCGGGCGGTCTCCCCGGTCTTGCGGCCGTTCGGCGCGATCAGCTCCGCGTCCAGCCCGACCACGCGTCCGGCCTCGTCCCGCACGACGCCGGTGACGGCGTGCCGCTCGCGGACCTCGGCGCCGCGGGTGCGCGCCAGGTCCGCCAGGAGGGCGTCGAAATCGCGTCGGGTGCGCGTGAGCGCGTAGTCCGGCCACGTCTGGGTGGGCGCCCACGGCACGTCCACGCTGCGCTCGCCCGCGCGCAGCCGCAGGCCGCGGATGACGCGCCAGCCGCCGTCGTCGCCGGGCTCACCCCGGTGGGGCACGCCGAGCAGCTGCAGCTCCCGGACCGCCTGCGGGGTCAGGCCGTCGCCGCAGACCTTCTCACGCGGGTGCGCGGTCTTCTCGAGCACCACCACGTCCAGCCCCGCCGCGGCGAGGTGGGCGGCGGCGGTGGCGCCGGCGGGGCCGCAGCCGGAGATCAGCACGTCGGCACGGCGCACGACGGCGGGGGTCGAGGCGGGCGCGGGCGACGTCGGCGTGCCGGTCACTGGGGGGCCTCCTCGGCGGCGAGCTCGGCGGTGGGCGGGGCGGGGGCCGGGCCGGCGTCCGGCGCGGGGTCCGGGACGGGGCACGCGGGCGGGAACGTGGCGCGCACCGCCGCGGCCAGGGCGGCGGCGACGCGCGGGCGGTCGGCGCGGTCGCAGCGGACCTCGAGCAGACGCCGGCCGCGCACCGGGTCGGACAGGGCCCGGACGAGGTCGACGCGGTCGGTGACCCGCGTGTGCGGGAGGCCGTACGCGGCGGCCAGGGCGGCCAGGTCCACGCCGTGCGGGGTGCCGAAGAGCCGTTCGACGGGGTCCGCCATGCCGGGCGCCTCGGCCACGGCCCCGTGTTCGAGGCTCGCGAAGATCGCCCCGCCGTCGTCGTTGACGACCACGAGGTCGAGGTCCGGCTCGGTCTCGGTGGGGCCCACGAGCAGGCCGCCCGCCTCGTGCAGGGCGGTGAGGTCGCCGAGCAGGGCCACGGTCCGCCGTCCGCGCGCCAGTGCGACGCCCGCGGCCGTGGAGACGGTCCCGTCGATCCCGGCGAGCCCGCGGTTGGCGTACACCTCCGCGTCCGGCGCCGAGGGGGGCCGCCAGGTCAGGTCCACGTCCCGGATCACCGAGGACGAGCCCAGCACGAGCGGACCCCGGACCATGGCGGCGCTCACGTGCGCCACCGTCTGCGGGCTGAGCCGGTCGCCGGCGTCGGTGGTGACGAGCGCGTCCTCCACGGCGGCCTGGGCGCGCATCGAGGCGTGCTGCCACGCGGCGAGCCAGCCGGGCTCGCCCTGCCCGGCGAAGGCGGCGAGCTCCTCGAGGGTCTCCACGGGCGTCTCCCGGCGCCGGCCCGGCTCGAACCATGGTGCGGGCTCGGGGGCGTGCAGGGCCGTGGCGACGTCGGGGCGGGCCAGCAGGGCGTTGACCGTCCGGGTGAGCGTGGGCCGGCCGAACAGCACGACCCGTTCGATGCGGGCGGCAAGGGGGTGTGCGTCCGCGTCGCGCCCGCCGGCCGCGCCCAGCAGGAGCGGATAGGCGGCGATGGCGTTGGCGGAGAACCGCGCGTTCGACGACGGCTCGGCCAGCAGGGGCAGGCCCAGGGACAGCGCGAAGGCCGCGGCCACGGGGCCGGCGCCGTGGCAGGCCAGCACGACGGTGCGCCGCTGGTCCAGGCGGGCGACGTCCAGCTCGGGCAGCCCCGAGAGCACCGCCCCGGGCGCCCGGTAGGCCGACGCGGCGGCGGCCGGGCTCGCGCCGGTCGGGGCGACGGCCGGAGCAGGGGTGTGCGGCGCCGCGGCGGCGCCCATGGCGGCCGCCTCCTCAGGACTCGGCACGAGCGGGTCGCGGAAGTGCAGGTTCAGGTGGACCGGCCCGGCCGGGGCCTCTGCCATCGTCACCGGACCGGGCGCGCCGTCGTCGGAACCGGCCTCGGCGACGACCCCCTCGGCCGCCAGCAGGGCCCGGCGCACGGTGGCCCGCACGTGGCGCAGATGCTGCTCGGCATCCACGCCGTCGGCGGCGTCGCAGCCGAGGGAGGCGGCATGGCGGACGTGCGTGCCGAACACGCCCCTCTGGTCCGTGGTCTGGTTCGCGCCGGTGCCGTGCAGCTCGGGCGGACGATCCGCGGTCAGCGCGATCACGCGCGTGCCGGCGTGGATGGACTCCATCAGGGCGGGCAGCAGGTTCCCGACGGCGGTGCCCGAGGTGGTCAGCACGCCCACCGGGCGCCCCGAGGCCAGCGAGAGCCCGTGGGCGAGGAAGCCGGCCGAGCGCTCGTCCACCCGCACGTGCAGGCGGACCTCGCCGGCGCGCTCGAGGGCCGCGAGCGCGTAGGCCAGCGGGGCGGAGCGGGAGCCGGGGCAGACCACCGCGTCCCGCATGCCGGCGTCGATCAGGGCGGTGGCGACGGCGCGTGCCACGGAGAGGGAGTCGACGGAGGTCATGGTGGCCACCAGTCTAGGCCCGGGCGCGGACGGGCCCCGGACGCGGCGAGGCCGCCACGGTGACGCGGTGGCGCCGGCCGTGACGGCCTCGTCGAGGGTCCTCGCGGAGGCGGGGGTCAGCCCTTCGGGCCCTTGCCGTTGCCGTTGCCCTTGCCGTTGCCCTTGCCGTTGCCGTTGCCGTTGCCCTTGCCCTTGTTGCCCTTCTCCTTGCCGGCGCCCTTGCCGATGCCGTTGTTCCCGGTGGCGTTGAACACCTGGACGACGCACGGACGCGGGGCCGCGACCTTGTCGCCCACCTGGACCGGGCCGGTCGGGCTCAGGAAGTCCGGGAAGGAGGAGGTGTGCGCGCCCCAGGTGCCGTCCTCGCCCGGGTGCTGGACGTTGACGAACACGGAGTTGTCGCGGTCGTGGATCACGGGGCCGCAGGTCTCGGCGTCGCGGGGGACGGCGAGGAACTGCTGGACGCGGCCGCGCTCGGCGCCGTCGAGGGTGACCTTGTGCAGCGCGTCGGCGTAGCCGATGGTGCCGGGCTGGCCGTCGGTGGAGATCCAGAGGTTGCCCTCGGAGTCGAACGCCAGGTTGTCCGGGCAGGAGATCGGGGAGACCTTCTCCTTCGGGTAGCCGGCGAAGTAGGCCGAGGAGGAGACCGCCGGGTCGCCGGCGAGCAGCAGGATGACCCAGGTGAAGGTGGTGGAGGTGTGATCCCCGCCCCGCTCGGTGATCTCGATGACGTGGCCGTCGCGGTTGCCGATGACCGGGTTGGCCTCGTCCACGGCGGTGCGCTTGGTGTTGTTGGTCAGGGCCGCGTAGACCTTGCCGGTGACCGGGTTGGTCTCGACGTCCTCCGGGCGGTCCATCTTGGTGGCGCCCATCTTGTCTGCCGCGAGGCGGGTGTAGACGAGGACCTCGGCCAGGGACATGCCCGGGACGAAGGACGTCTTCTCGTCGGCCAGGGCGATCCACTCGCCGGAGCCGTCGAAGGCGCCGTCCGAGGGCAGGGTGCCCCTGCCGTCGATCTGGGCGGCCGGGGAGTCGCCGGAGAACTTGGCCACGTAGAGGGTGCCCTTGTCCATCAGGCGCATGTTGTGCTTCTTGTCGCCCTCGCGGACCTTCTCGGCGGAGACGAACTTGTACAGGTAGTCGTGGCGCTCGTCGTCGCCGGAGTAGACCACGGCGTGGCCGGACGGGGAGATCACGGCGGTGCCGGCCTCGTGCTTGAAGCGGCCCAGGAGGGTGTGCTTCACGGGCGTGGAGGTCGGGTCCTCGGGGTCGATCTCGACGACCCAGCCGAAGCGGTTGGCCTCGTTCTCGTAGCCGGGCTTGGTCAGGTCGAAGCGGTCGTGGACCTTCTCCCAGCCGCGGCTGGTGGCGGCGGCGGAGATGCCGTAGCGCTTCTCCTCGGCCGTGCCGCGGCCCTTGAAGTACTGGTTGAAGTTCTCCTCGCCGGAGAGCACGGTGCCCCACGGGGTGGTGCCGCCGGCGCAGTTGTTCAGGGTGCCCAGCACGCGGGTGCCGGTCGGGTCCTCGACGGTCTTGAGCAGCGCGTGGCCGGCGGCCGGGCCGCGGACCTCGAACTCGGTGGTGCCGGTGATGCGGCGGTTGCGGCGGCCGCCGCGGACGTACTCCCACGGGGCGCCGCGCTTGGCGCGCTTGAGGTCCACGATGGACAGGCCGTGGGCCTGGAGGCCGACGTTGACGACGTCCTCGAAGTTCGAGGCGATGTACTCCGGGGAGAACATGATGTTCTCGTTGGTGTACTCGTGGTTGGAGACGAGGTAGCCGGAGCGGTCGTTGCCGCCGTCGGTGATGATGTTCAGGTAGTCGTTGTTGTAGCCGAACTGGGCGGCCTGCGACGCACCGGTCTGGTGCTCGATGTCGAACTCCGGGGAGTCGGCGAACAGCGGGTCGCCCCAGCGGATCACGGTGCCCCAGTCGTAGCCCTCCGGCACGGTCATGGTGTCCACGGTGCGGCTCACCGGCGCGATGGGCTCGAAGGGGAGCTTGCCGCCGCCGGTCGGGCGCCGGCCGTTGTCCGCGAGCGCCTCGGGGGCCTGGGCCACCTGGGAGCCGATGACGACGGCGGCGGCGAGACCGGTGCCGCCGACCAGGGCGGAGCGGCGCGAGATGGCGGTCTCCGCGATCTGCTGGAAGGTCGGGTTCGCCGAGGTGTTGGGCACCGGGTGGGCGCACGCGTTGCCGCACTTGAGCTCGCACGTGACGGCGGAGCGGTTGCCACGGGTGTGGCCGGCCATGGGGAGGAGGCGCTTCAGCATGACGGGGTCCTTCGCGTCGTGGGGATGGTCCGGGGTCCGGTGCCGGGCCGGAGACGACCCCGGGGTGAGACCGGCCGGGGCCGCCATCACCTTGGCCCCTCGCTCCGAGCGGCGAGCCACGCCCAGGTGGCCGCGAGTTGAACTCTTCCCGGCCGCCGGATTTCGCCCCGTCGACATGCTGTAATCCGGCTCACATGCCCCGCGTCGACGGGGACCGGGCGGGCTCGTCAGCCCTGCGCGGCCAGCACCGCGTGGGCCGCGCGCAGGCGGTCGGCCCACCACGCCTGCCGCGTCCCGTCCGCCCGGATGCGGTCGAGCAGCTCCGGGTCGGGGGCGGGTGCCCGCTCCCCCGGTGCCGGGAGGGCCCCCGCGCGCGGGCGCCAGGCCGGGGCGACGACGTCGTGCTCGAAGAGGGCCGCGGTGCCGAGCCCGCACGCGTGCGGCAGGGACGGCAGGCAGGCGGCGAGCGCGGCGCCGCCGGCGATGCCCACGGAGGTGTCCAGCGCGGAGGAGACCACCGCGGGCAGCCCCGCGGCCGCCACGATCGCCGCGGCGCGGCGCACGCCCCCGAGCGGCTGGACCTTCACCACGATCAGGTCCGCGGCCCCGGCGGCCGCGACGGCGAGCGGGTCCTCGGCCTTGCGGACCGCCTCGTCCGCGGCGATCGGGGTGGCCACGCCCCGAGCGCGCAGCTCCGCGCGGACCTCCGCGAGGTCGGTGATGCCGGGCACGGGCTGCTCGGCGTACTCGAGGCCGACGTCGGCCAGCTCGGTGAGCACGTCCACGGCCTCGGCGGGCGTCCAGCCGGCGTTGGCGTCGACGCGGACCTGCGCGTGGGGCAGCAGCGCGCGCACCCGCCGCACGCGGGCCAGGTCGGCCCCGCGGCCGCCGGGGACGAGACCGCCCTCGGGTCCGTGCTCGGCCACCTTGACCTTGACCGCGGTGATGCCGTCGCCGTAGCGGGCCAGGACGGCCTCGACGTCGTCCGCGTCCACCGCGGGCACGGTGGCGTTGACGGGGACCGTCTCGCGGACCGGGGCGGGCCAGCCCTGCCAGCCGGTCTCGATCGCGGCGGCCAGCCACGCGGCGCACTCGTGCGGACCGTACTCCGGGAACGGGGAGAACTCGGCCCAGCCCGCCGGGCCGCGCAGCAGCAGGGCGTGGCGGAGGTCCGTGCCGCGGAACCGCACGCGCATCGGCACGGCGACCGCGACGGCGTCGGCCAGCAGCTCCTCGACGCTCGGCAGGGCGGGACCGCCCGGCGCGCCGGGCAGCGGGGGCAGGGCGGGGGCGGTGCTCATGCGGCCAGTGTAGAAAGGGCGCTCGGCTCCCGTTCCGACGGGCGCCGCGGGGTGGGACTGTCTGTGTCGGCGCCGACGCTCAGACGGCGCGGAGGTAGCCGAGGGCACGGGCCAGGTCCACGGCGCGGTCGTGGGCGCCGAGCGCCCCCTCCAGGCCGGCGACGACGGCGGCCGTCACCTCCTCGGTGAGGTGCCAGTCGGCGGTGAACGGGTCGTCGAAGCGCGCCCACGCCGTGCCCACGGCCGCGAGCGCGCGGGTCATCTCCGTGAGGTCCCCGAAGACCGGTCGCGGCTCGTCCAGGCGGTCCTCCCAGCCCTCGTCTCCCGGGGCCATGAGCACCTGGCCGGTGGAGGCCGCGTGGATGAACGGGTCGGCGCCCTGCTTGGCCACCACCGTCCAGTCCTCGTTCCAGTCCACCAGCAGCGCACCGGTGCGGTGGTTCCACCGGTAGCCGGCCTGCTCGTCCCACAGGCGGTCCAGTGGGAAGAACATCACGGGCAGGCCGAGGGTGTCGATCTCCAGCCACTCCGGCCCCACGTAGCGGTAGAAGTCGGCCAGGTCCGGGGCGAGGGGCTCCTCGGCGGCCCACTCGATGGGCTCCTGCCGGCTCAGCCGGCCGAACGGGGCCAGGGCGTCCCGGGCGGCCAGCAGGTCCTCGGCCGAGAGACGGGGCCGGGCGCCCGGCTCGGCACCCGGGCCGGGGGCCGAGCCGGTGGAGTCGCGGAGGGCCGGGCGATGTCCGTGGGCGGGGGGCACGCGGGTCATGGCCCCAGGCTAGGCAGGCGGCTCAGAGGCGCGGAGGACGGGGCGGCGACGGGGGCGTGACCGTCCGATGAAGCCTGCATGACGGCTGCGCGTCCGACACAATGGAACCCATGCCCCCCACCGCCCGCGCCCCCCGCCGCCTCCCCTCGTGGACGTGGTGGCTGGCGCTGGCCGCGTGCGTGGCCGGCGTCGTGCTGGTCTACGCCGCCCTGGTGTGGTCCTCCGCCGGCCAGGTGCTCGAGTACCAGGTGTTCCGCGCCGTCGAGGAGCGCTACGGGGACACCGTGCCGGACGTGGCCTCCCAGGTGGTGCGGATCCTGCCGCTCGGACTGGCGGTCGGCATGGCGCTGGCCTCGCTCGGCGCGCTCGCCGTGGCCCGGTGGCGGCGGCGGGGGCTGCTCGCCCTCCTCGTGCTGGCCGGGTCCAACCTCACCACGCAGCTGCTCAAGGCGGCGCTTCCGCGGCCCGAGCACGCCGACGGGGTCCCGTGGTCCGGCGGCAACTCACTGCCCTCGGGCCACATGACGCTCGCGACGGGCGCCGCGGTGGCCGCGCTGCTGCTCGTGCCCGCCCGGTGGCGACCGCTCACCACCGTCCTCGGCGCCGTGGTCAGCGCCTGCACCGGCGCCGTCGCCTACACGGAGGCCTGGCACCGGCCGTCGGACATGGCCGCCGCAGCGCTCGTGTCCGCCGCCTGGGGGCTGCTCGCCGTGCCGTTCGTCCGGTACGACGGCGCACCCCGGCCCGCACCGCGCGGCGCCCGCGGCGTGGAGGCCACGCTCTGGTCCCTGGGCGTCGCGGGCCTGGCGGTCGGGCTGACGCTGCTGGCCCTCACCCTCGACACCCCCGCGACCAGCGGCGCCGGCCCCCACCCGGCGGCCGAGCCGGCCGGGATCCTGCTCAGCGCCTCCCCCGCGGTCCTGCTGTGGGGTGCGCTCGGCACGGCCTTCCGCCGCGGCCGCGCCGACTGACCGCCCCTCCCCGCACGCTCGCCGCACCCCCACCAGACGACGAGCCCTGCGATGTGGCGGCCATCCGCGAGGAATGGCCGCCACATCGCAGGGCTCGTCAGGGGCCGGGGGCGGGCCGGGATCGTCCGGATCAGATCCGGGCGAGGGCCGCCGTCGGATCGTGGAGGCAGTCCGCCACGAACGTGAGGAACGCGCTCGCGGTGGCGCCGTCGGTGACGCGGTGGTCGAAGGTCACGGTCATCTCGGTGACCTTGCGGACCACGATCTCCCCGTCCACGACCCACGGGCGGTCGATGATCCGGCCGATGCCGAGCATCCCGACCTCGGGCACGTTGATGATCGGCGTGGCGCCGTCCGTGCCCAGCGGGCCGTAGTTGTTCAGCGTGAACGTGCCGCGGGTGAGCTCGGCCGGGGCGGCCCTGCCCGCGCGGGCACGGCTGACGGTGTCGTTGATCGCGGCGGTGAGCTCGTCCGCGGACAGCTTCTCCGCGTGCTCGACGGAGGGCACCATGAGGCCGCGGTCGGTCTGCACGGCCAGGCCGAGGTGGACGCCGTCGACCTCCACGATCTCGTCCTTGCCGTCCGCCCCGGCCTCGATGCGCGCGTTCATCACCGGGTACCGGCGCAGGCCGGCCAGGGTGAAGCGGGCGATCAGGCCGAGCAGCGAGGGCGCGTTCTCCGGGTCCTTCGCCTTGAGCGCGACCCGCAGCTCGAGCAGGGCGGTGACGTCCACGTCCAGCCACGCCGTGACCTCCGGGACCTCGCGGCGCGAGCGGGAGAGCTGGTCCGCGATCACCTTGCGCACCCCCGAGATCGGGGTGCGGGCGACGACGGCCAGGCCGGTCCGCCCGTCCACGGCGCCCGCCTGCGCGGCGGCCGCGGCCGACGGGGCCGGGGTCGGGGCGGTCTGCGGGGTGGAGCCCTCGGCCGCGGCGAGCACGTCGGCGCGGGTGATCAGGCCGTCCGGGCCCGTGCCGGTCAGCGCGGCCACGTCCACGCCCTTCTCGCGGGCGAGCTTGCGGACGATCGGGGAGGTCACGCGCGGGGCGCCGGCCTCGGCCGTGGGGGCCGGTGTCGGGCGGGCGGCGCCGCGGCCGCGCTTGGACGGACGGCTGCGGGAGGTGGCCCTGTGGCCGGAGGTGCCGTAGCCGATGAGCACGGCGCCGGAGGCCTCGTCGTCGGAGCCGGCGACGTCGCCGTCGCCGCCGCGGGCCTTGTCCGGCTTCGGCTGGACCCCGGCCATCTCCTCCTCGCGGTAGCTCAGCGCGCCGGGGCGGGCGGCCTCGGCCGCGGCCGCACCGGTCGAAGGCGGGACGGCCTGGGCATCGGTGCCGGCGACGGGCGCGGAGCCCTCACCGGACTCGCCGGCCTCGCCGACGGTGATCAGCGGGCTGCCGACGTCCATCGTCTCGCCCTCGGCGCCGTGCAGGGTCAGCACGGTGCCGGCGTACGGGCTCGGCACCTCGACGAGGGCCTTGGCGGTCTCGACCTCGACCATGGGCTGGTCGACGGCCACGGTGTCGCCCTCGGCGACGAGCCAGCGGACGATGTCGGCCTCGGTCAGGCCTTCGCCCAGGTCGGGCAGCAGGAAGGTGTTGCTCATGCGCGGGCCTCCTCGGCGTCCAGGTCCCAGTTCAGGTCGTCGATCGCGTCCAGGATGCGGTCGATGTTCGGCAGGTGGTGCTCCTCGAGCTTCGGCGCGGGGAACGGGATGTCGAAGCCGGTCACGCGGCCCACGGGCGCCGCCAGCGAGTGGAAGCAGCGCTGCTGGATCCGGGCCACCAGCTCGGAGGCCACGGACGCGAAGCCCTGCGGCTCGGCGACGACGACGGCGCGGCCGGTCTTGGCGACCGAGGCGGTCATCGTGTCCTCGTCCAGCGGGTTCACGGTGCGCAGGTCCACGACCTCCACCGAGAGCCCCTCCTCCGCGGCCGCGTGGGCGGCGGCGAGGCAGGTGGGCACGGAGGGGCCGTAGGAGACGAGGGTGACGTCCGTGCCCTCGCGGACGACGGCGGCGCGCGCCCAGGCCTCGCCGTGCTCCTTCTTGTCCTCGACGCGGGCCCAGCCCTCCTCGAACTCGGCGCGCAGCTGGTCGAGGTCGAGCTCGGCCTTGGTCCAGTACATCTTCTTGGGCTCCATGAAGACCACCGGGTCGTCCAGGCGGATGGCCGAGCGCAGCATCATGTACGCGTCCTTCACCGAGGCCGGGGTGTACACCTTCAGGCCCGGGGTGTGCGCGTAGTAGGACTCGGAGGAGTCGCAGTGGTGCTCCACGCCGCCGATGCCGCCGCCGTAGGGGATGCGGAGGGTGATCGGCATGGGCGTGGCGCCCTTGGTGCGGTTGCGCATCTTGGCCACGTGCGAGGCGATCTGCTCGAAGGCCGGGTACGCGAACGCGTCGAACTGCATCTCGATCACGGGGCGGGCGCCGCCGAGGGCCATGCCCACGGCCATGCCCGCGATGCCGGACTCGGCCAGCGGGGTGTCGAAGCAGCGCTCCTCGCCGAAGCGCGCGGTCAGCCCGTCCGTGATGCGGAAGACGCCGCCGAGGGTGCCGACGTCCTCGCCGAACACCACCACCATGTCGTCGGCGGCCATCTCGTCGGCCAGCGCCGCGTTGAGCGCGGCGGCGAAGGTCAGGGTCGCCATGCTCAGGCCTCCTGGTTCTCGGAACGGGACAGCTCCTCGGCCAGCTGCGCGCGCTGGGCGGCGAGCTGCGGGGTCTGCACGGAGTAGACGTGGTCGAACAGCTCGAGCGGATCGAGCTCCGTCTCGGCGTTCATGGCGTCGCGCAGCTGCTGCGCGACGTCCTCCGCGTCGCGGGCGATCTGGGCCGAGACCTCCTCGGTGAGGGCGCCGGTGGACTCGAGGTAGGCGGTCATGCGGCGCAGCGGGTCGCGCGCCTCCCACTCCTTCACCTCGGCGTCGTCGCGGTAGCGCGAGGGGTCGTCCGTGTTGGTGTGCGCCTGCATGCGGTAGGTGTCCGCCTCCACGAGGAAGGGGCCCTGTCCCTGCCGGCACAGCTCCACGGCGCGGCCCAGCACGGCCAGCAGGGCGCCGAGGTCGTTGCCGTCCACGCGCTCGCCGGCCAGGCCGTAGCCCACGGCCTTGTGGGCCAGGGACGGGGCGGCCGACTGCTTGGCGAACGGCACGGAGATGGCGAACTTGTTGTTCTGCACGAAGAAGATCACCGGCAGCTTGAACACGGCCGCGAAGTTCAGCGCCTCGTGGAAGTCGCCCTCGGAGGTGCCGCCGTCGCCGACCATGGCCAGGCACACGACCTCCTCGCCGCGCAGGCGGGCGGCCTTGGCCATCCCGACGGCGTGCAGCATCTGGGTGGTCAGGGGCGTGGACTGGATGGAGACGTGGTGCTTCTGGGGGTCGTAGCCCTGATGCCAGGTGCCCTGGTAGGCCACCATCACCTCGAGCGGCGGGACGCCGCGGGCGATCACGGCCACGGTGTCGCGGTAGGTCGGGAACAGCCAGTCGTGCTCGCCCAGGCAGACGGCGGCGGCGACCTCGGAGGCCTCCTGGCCGTGCGAGGACGGATAGACGGCCATGCGGCCCTGGCGCACCAGGGCGTAGGCCTGGTCGTTGACGCGGCGGCCGATGACGAGGTGGCGGTAGGCGGCCAGCAGCTCCTCGTCGGAGGGCAGGGGATACTCGTGGCCGGGCTCGGTGCCCTGCTCCTCCGGGGCCAGCAGCGTGCCGTCCTCGCCGATCAGCTGGATGCGGCGGGCGGCGGGGAGCAGGTACTCCTCGAGGGAGATGCCGAAGGCGGCGCCGGCGTTCGGGCGGGTCTCGGCCTCGTCGGTCCGGGCGGCCCCGGGCACGGCGGGGGTGGGGTCACTCATGGCGGGTCCTCTCGATCTGTGGCCTTCAGTGTGCCCAAGAGGGTCAATGTGTCGCTCGCCCGCCCGGGATCACGAGACAATCGAATGCAAACCAGGCACTCCATCAGACGAACTGCTATGGTGACTCGTGCCACGTAGACGGTCCGCCGCCGCGTGGCCGACCCGTCCGCCCGCCCCAGGAGGAGCCATGGCCGCCGAGCCGCTGGACCGCGTGGACCGCGTGGACCGCGCGATCGTCCGCGAACTGACGCAGGACGGGCGGATGTCCGTCGCGGCCCTGGCCGAGCGCGTGCACATCTCCCGCGCGCACTGCTACTCGCGCCTGAACCGCCTGCAGGACGCGGGCGTGATCACAGGCTTCACCGTGCGGGTCGACCCCGTCAAGGTCGGCTTCGGGGCCTCCGCCCACGTGACCATGAAGCTGCGTCAGCACGACTGGCGAGAGCTGCGCGCCACGCTCCTGGCCATCCCCGAGGTCTCCCACGTCTCCCTCGTGGGCGGGAACATGGACGTGATCCTGCTGGTCCGCGCGCGGGACACCGCCGACCTGCGCCGTGTGATCTTCGACGAACTGCAGACCCTGCCGAGCGTCGTCGACACGCAGACGTACATGGTCTTCGACGACCAGGCCTCCGGGCAGACCATCCCCCCGGACGAGACCGCCGACTGAGCCGACGGTCCGGCGCCCCGGTCAGCGGGGGCGCACGACGACGGGCGGCGGGTCCGCCACGGCCCCCGGCCCGCGCGGCAGCACCGCGGCGAACACGACCGCTCCGACACCGCAGACGACCGCGAGGGAGCCGACGCCGACGGCCAGCCCGGCCGCGGCGGTCGCCCCGGAGAGCAGCAGCGGCCCGGCCAGCATCCCCGCGTCGGACATCGAGCGCCACAGGCCGAGGAACGGGGCGCGCGCGTTCGGCGGCGAGTGGTCCGCCCCGAGGGTCATCACGATCCCCGCGCCGAAGCCGTTGCCGATGCCCAGCAGCACCGCCGCCGCCGCGAACGCCGTCGGCTCCCGGGTGAGGCTGATCGCCAGGAACCCCGCCCCCAGCAGGGTCAGGCACGGCACCGCCACAGCGCGCCGGCCGAAGCGGTCCATGAGCCGACCCGAGGGGTAGAAGAGCAGCAGGTCCGCCGCGCCGGCCAGGCCGAAGACGAGCGACGCCGTCGCCGCGTCCAGGCCCAGGTGCGTGGCCCACAGCGGGATGACGGCGTTGCGCGCCGCGCGGGCGGCGGAGACGGCCACGACACCGAAGCCGGCCGTGAGCAACGCCCCGCGCCGGGCGCGCGCCACGTCCAGCAGCCGGGGTCGACCGGCCGGGCCGGGCTCCTCCCCCGCCGCCGGATCGGACGCCGGCACCGGCAGATCCCGGATCCGCAGGCACAGCAGGGCGCCGACGGCCATGGCCGCGGCGGCCGCGGCGAACGCGCCGTCCAGCCCGAGCGGGGCCTGCGCGGCGGCACCCAGGAACGGGCCCAGGAACGTCCCGATCCGCACGGTCCCGCCGAGCGTGGACATCGCGCGGGCCCGGTGCGTGGCCGGCACCGCCACCGCCAGGTACGCCTGGCGGGCCAGGTTGAACCCGGCCCCGGCCATGCCCACGGCGAGCACCGCGGCCAGGAACAGCGCCAACCGCCCCGGTTCGGCCACCCCCGCCGCCGACGGCCCGGAGGACACCCCGGCCGTCGTCGCCCAGGCCAGACCCGCGCCGACCGTGCCGAGCCCGGCGGAGACGACCATGGTGACCCGCTCCCCCGCCCGGGCCGCGAGCGCCGAGGCCGGCCCGTTGGCCACGAGCGAGCCGAGCCCCACCAGCAGCACGACGGCAGCCGCCCGCGCCGCGTCCAGGCCGAGGGCCAGCGCCGCCACCGCGAGCGCGGGTGTCATGGCGCCCAGGCCGACGGCGTAGACGGTGGAGGGGGGCGTAGATCTGCACGGCGTCGCGCAGCGCCTCCCGGGTGCGGGCGGCGGAGGCGGAGCGGGGACGCATGCCCGCGAGCGTAGCGGGACGGCACGCGCGCGATCGTCGTGGGACCGGGTCACTACGCTGGTGCCATGGCCTCCCGCACCGCCTCTCCACCGCCCTCGCCCGCCCCGTCGCCCGCCGCTCCCCGCGGCGCCCTGGACCGGTATTTCCGCATCACCGAGCGCGGCTCGTCGGTGGGCCAGGAGTTCCGCGGCGGCCTCGCCACGTTCCTGGCGATGAGCTACATCGTGGTGCTGAACCCGCTGATCCTGTCCGGGCCCGACTCGGCCGGGAACACCCTGGGCATCCCCGCCGTGGCCGCCGTGACTGCGCTCGTGGCGGGCGTCATGACCATCGTCATGGGCGTGTGGGCGCGGCACCCGTTCGCGGTGGCCGCGGGCCTGGGCGTCTCCGCGTTCGTCTCCATCACCATCGCCACGACGCCGGGACTCACCTGGCCCCAGCTGATGGGCCTCGTCACCCTCGCCGGTCTCGTGATGCTGGTGCTCGTGGTGACCGGCTTCCGCCGCGCCGTGTTCGACGCGGTCCCGGAGGCGCTGAAGTCCGGCATCGTGGTGGGCATCGGCCTGTTCATCGCACTGATCGGCCTCGTCAACGCCGGGTTCGTGCGGCGGCTGCCGGACGCCGCCGACACCACGGTCCCGGTGGGCCTGGGCACGGGCGGCGAGCTCGAGGGCTGGCCCGTGCTGGTCTTCGTCGTCGGGCTGCTGCTGACCGCGGTCCTCGTGATCCGCAAGGTGCGCGGCGCCATCCTGATCGGCATCGTCGCGGCGACGATCCTCGCCAACGTGCTGGAGGCCGTGTTCCACATCGGCCCCTCCGTGGACGCCGACGGGAACGCCGTGCCCACCGGCTGGTCCCTGATCGCCCCCTCCCTGCCCGAGTGGACCGCCCCGGACCTGCACCTGCTCGGCAGCGTGGACCTGTTCGGCGCCTTCACCTCCGTGGGCGGGCTGATGGCCTCCCTGCTCGTGTTCGCGATCCTGCTCTCCGTGTTCTTCGACGCGATGGGCGTCTCCGTGGGCCTGGCCCGCGAGGCCGGCACCGTGAACCCGGACGGCTCCATCCCCGACCTGAACCGGGTGCTCGCCGCGGACGCGCTCGCGGTCGCCGTGGGCGGCGGCGCCTCCGGCTCGGCCCACCAGATCTTCGTGGAGTCCGGCACCGGCATCGGCGAGGGCGCCCGGACCGGCCTGGCCTCCGTGTTCACCGGCCTGTTCTTCCTCGCGGCCGTGTTCCTCTCCCCGCTCATCCACCTGGTGCCGTTCGAGGCCGTGGCCCCCGCGCTCGTGGTGGTCGGGTTCATGATGTGCCAGCACGTGGTGCAGATCGACTGGTCCGACCCGGGCGCGGCCTTCCCGGCGTTCCTCACGTTCATCCTCATGCCGTTCACCTACTCGATCGTCAACGGCATCGGCGCCGGCGTGGTGGCCTACGCGGTGATCCGCACGGGCCAGGGCCGCGGCCGCGAGGTGCACCCGCTGCTGTGGTTCGTGGCGCTCGCGTTCGTCGCGTACTTCGGGCTCGGCGTGGTCCGGGCGGCGCTCGGCCTGAACTGACCCGCCACCCCCGACGGCGGCGCACCGGGCCGGTGCGCCGCCGTCGTCGTGTGCGGCGCGGGGTGTCGGCCCCGCCCCGCGCGGCGTGATGGGATGGGCCGCATGCCCCAGACCACTACGCACGCCCCCGTCCCGCCGTCCGTTGCCGCCGAGCCCGTGACCCGCCGCCACCACGGCCACACGTTCCAGGACGACTTCGAGTGGCTGCGCGGCAAGGCGGAGCCCCGCGTGCTCGAGCACCTGGCCGCCGAGAACGCGTACACCGAGGCCGTGACCGCGGACCAGGCGCCGCTGCGCGAGGCGATCGTCGGCGAGATCAAGGCCCGCACGGTGGAGACGGACCGCTCCGTGCCCGCCCGCCGGGACGGCTGGTGGTACTTCGTGCGCACCCGCGAGGGCGCCGAGTACCCGATCCACTGCCGCGTGCCCGCACGCGACACCGGCGACCTCGAGGCCGACTGGACCCCGCCCGTCATCACCCCGGACGCCGCCCTGCCGGGCGAGCAGGTGATCCTGGACGGCAACGCCGAGGCCGAGGGCCACCCGTTCTTCGCGCTCGGCGGCCTGCACATCAGCCCGGACGCCACCCGGGTGGCCTACGCCGTGGACCACACCGGCGACGAGCGCTTCACCCTGCGCGTGCGCGAGATCGCCACGGGCGAGGACCTGCCGGACGCGGTCGAGAACGTGGCCCACGGCGTCCGCTTCGACCGCTCGGGCACCCGCGTGTTCTACACCGTCTGGGACGACTCGTGGCGGCCGTACCAGGTCAGGGCCCACGTGCTCGGCACCGACCCGGCCGAGGACGTGCTCCTGCACGAGGAGGCCGACCCGGGCATGTGGACCGGC
The DNA here is from genome assembly GCF_024519775.1 of Micrococcus sp. Mcc28. Taxonomy (NCBI): domain Bacteria; kingdom Bacillati; phylum Actinomycetota; class Actinomycetes; order Micrococcales; family Micrococcaceae; genus Micrococcus; species Micrococcus sp. Mcc28. The sequence goes on from NZ_JALJRH010000002.1 coordinate 19,059, forward strand.
TTCGAGGGCGTGGCCGACCGCACCCAGCTGCTGATCGGCGTCGGCAACTCGGAGGTCTCCGAGACCCTCGTGGTCGACCTGCCGGAGGACCCCGCCGCGCCCCTGCCGGCCCCGCGCGTGCTGATCCCCCGCGCGTGGCGGATGCTCGCCGACGTCGAGCCCGTCACGGACGCCGACGGCGTCCGCCGGCTGCTCGTGGTCCACGACCGCGCCCTGGACGACGACGGCGCCCCCGTCGCCGCGCCCAACGGGATGCTCTCGGTGGTCGCCGAGGCGGACGTCGCCGACCGCGGCGCCTGGCGCACGGTCGTCCCGCACCGCGAGGACGTGAAGGTCGACGGCGTCATGGTCACCCTGACCCACGCCGCCCTGGCCGTGCGCCGGGAGACGACCCCGCGCGTCGTCGTCGCCGAGCTGGACGCGGTGCTGGCCGGGCGGGCCGCGCACTGGCGCGAGCCCGCGTTCGACGAGGAGCTCTACGCGTGCCATCTGTCCGCGACGGCGGCCGAGTCCCCGTTCCTGCGGCTGGCCTACACGTCCTGGATCACGCCCGCGCGCGTGCTGGACGTCTCGGCGGCGACCGGCGAGGTGCACCTGCGCCGCGAGACCGAGGTGCCCGGCTACGACCCGGCCGACTACGTGGCCGAGCGCGTGTGGGCGCCGGCGTCCGAGCCGTCGTCGGTGACCGGGGAGGACGTGCGGATCCCCGTCACCGTGATCCGGCGCCGCGACGTGGCCGCGGACGGGACGGCCCCGTGCGTGGTGTACGGCTACGGCTCCTACGAGATGTCCATGGACCCCGTGCTGGGTGTGGCCCGGCTGTCCCTGCTGGACCGGGGCGTGGTGTTCGCGGTCGCGCACGTGCGCGGCGGCGGCGAACTGGGCCGGCGCTGGTACGAGGACGGCAAGAAGCTGGCCAAGCGGCATTCCTTCACGGACTTCGTGGACGCCACCCGGCACCTCGTGGACCTCGGCTGGGCGGACCCGGCGCGCGTGGCCTGCATGGGCGGCTCGGCCGGCGGCCTGCTCATGGGCGCGGTGCTGAACCTCGCGCCGGAGCTGTACCGGGCGTGCCTGGCGGTGGTGCCGTTCGTGGACGCGCTCACCACCATCCTCGACCCGGAGCTGCCGCTGTCCGCGCTCGAGTGGGAGGAGTGGGGCAACCCGATCGAGGACGCGGCCGTGTACGAGGCCATTCGTGCCTACACCCCGTATGAGAACGTGCGGGCGGTGGACTACCCGGCCATCGCCGCGGTGACCTCACTGAACGACACCCGCGTGCACTACGTCGAGCCGGCGAAGTGGGTGGCCCAGCTGCGGCGGACGGTGACGAGCGACCAGACCACGCCCCTGGCCGAGGGCGGCGCCCCGATCCTGCTGCGCACCGAGATGGACGGCGGCCACGGCGGCGCGTCCGGCCGGTACCAGGGCTGGGAGGACACCGCGTGGGAGTACGCGTTCCTGCTGACGGCACTGGGGGCCACGGAGCGGGTGGACTGACCGGCCCGCCCGGCGATCCGGCCCCTCTCTCCGGGGAGCTGCAACCCTCACCGATTATCGAGGATGCCAGCGATACCCCTATGCTTTGAAGCACCGTGAATCGAACGCTGCGCTGACGCTGGGCAACCTGCCCGCCGGGCGGCTCCCCTACCATCGGAGAAACCCATGTCCTTCACGGACCCTCAGTCACCCGCCTCGCCCCCTTCCCTGTCCCGCCGTACCGTGGCCCACGGACTGGCCTGGACTGTTCCGGCCGTGGCAGCCGCCGCCGCAGCCCCGGCTTTCGCCGTCTCATGCGCGAACCCGGCCGCGTTCACGGGCAGGTTCACCCAGGCCAACGTTTATGGGACGCCCCCGTCCACCTACACGTGGTCAGCCGCAGGCCGCACTCCCATCACCCTGTCCCTGAACACCGTCGCCGACAGCGGCAAGTCTCTGACGCCCAACAACCTCACCTCGGCCGGCGGCATCAACCAGGGCTACAACGGACTCGGAGACCTGAGGGCGGACGGTCTGCTGCTCCAGCAGTCCGGCTCTGGCGGGCAGAGACTCACGATCACGTTCAGCCGCCCCGTGACCAACCTCCAGTTCACGATTGCCGACGTCGACTGGCTGGACAAGGGGTACCGTGACGCCATCGTGCTCGACCCCGAACCCACCAGCGTGACCAACGGCCCCCCCCTGCAGGGCAACGGGACGACCGGATCGCCCGTGAGGGCCGTGTCAGCCGGTGAGGTCAGGTCCGACACCGAGGCGAACCGGTCCGTGGTCACCTACGCCGGCCCGATCAACTCCTTCACTCTGTACTTCGCGTCCACCGATGGAACGACGGCCCAGCAGATCTTCCTCACCGGCCTGACCTTTTTTGCCTGCTGAGGTCGTCCGATTCAGGGAGGAGACCCCAGCCGCCCTCGCGCCTCTGGTACACAAGCTGGCCGATTGCCTGTTGCCACACGAGCACTTGGCCGGCTTCGCGCACCCGGGCGCTTAGTCAATTTCCCCTCGAGCCCCGATTCTATTTGGGAACTGGGAATTTCCCAGAACACTTTCATTCGGGAAACGGGTGCTTTAAAGGGCAGGTTGAAGTGGTGGATGCGACAGGATTTGATGGAATAATCTGGAAAAGCATGCTGCGTTTCTCTCCTGAGTTCGCCCAGACGTTTTGAGCGAGGAGCCCACGGCGGCGCCCGCCCGCGTCCGGGCACCGTCGCCGGCCCCCGTCCCCCACGGTGACACACATCACCTCGAGCGGTGGGGGTCCGGGGGGACACCTAGACTCGATGCCATGACCCCGCACAGCCCCGAGCACCCGGACCGCGACCGGCTTCCGGACAAGGTCTCCGACATCTTCGACCCCACGCGCTGGCGCGTGGTCGAGGGCTTCGACTTCGAGGACCTGACCTACCACCGCCAGGTGGAGCGCGACGCCGACGGCCGCTGGGTGCGCGACCTGCCCACGGTGCGCATCGCCTTCGACCGCCCCGAGGTCCGCAACGCGTTCCGCCCCGGCACCGTGGACGAGCTCTACCGCGCCCTCGACCACGCCCGCATGACCCCGGACGTCGGCACGGTGCTGCTCACCGGCAACGGCCCCTCCCCCAAGGACGGCGGCCACGCGTTCTGCTCCGGCGGGGACCAGCGCATCCGCGGCCGCGACGGCTACCGCTACGCCGAGGGGGAGACGGCCGAGACCATCGACCCGGCCCGCGCTGGACGCCTCCACATCCTCGAGGTCCAGCGCCTGATGCGCACCTCGCCCAAGGCGATCATCGCCGTCGTGAACGGCTGGGCGGCAGGCGGCGGCCACTCGCTCCACGTGGTCGCGGACCTGACCCTGGCCTCCCGCGAGCACGGGAAGTTCAAGCAGACGGACGCCACCGTGGGCTCCTTCGACGCCGGCTACGGCTCGGCCCTGCTCGCCCGGCAGGTGGGCCAGAAGCGCGCCCGGGAGATCTTCTTCACGGCGCGCGAGTACTCGGCCGAGGAGATGGTGGCCATGGGCGCGGTGAACGAGGCCGTGGACCACGAGCGCCTCGAGGAGGTCGCCCTCGAGTACGCCGCGGACATCAACCGTCAGTCCCCGCAGGCCCTGCGCATGCTCAAGTTCGCGTTCAACCTTCCCGACGACGGCATGGCCGGCCAGCAGGTCTTCGCCGGCGAGGCCACGCGCATGGCCTACATGACGGACGAGGCCGTGGAGGGCCGGGACGCGTTCCTGCAGAAGCGCGACCCGGACTGGTCCGCCTTCCCGTACCACTTCTGACCGACCACCACGGCAGGACGGAGACCCGCCCATGCTCGCACTGCTCAACGACCAGCCCATCCTCGTCCTCATGGCCACGGTCGCCCTGGGCGCCGCCGTCGGCACCATCCCCCTGGGCAAGATCCGCCTCGGCGCTTCGGGAGCACTGTTCGTGGGCCTGCTCGTCGGGGCGGTGCTGCCCGACGTCGGCGACCGGCTGGCCCTGTTCCAGAGCTTCGGCCTGGCCCTGTTCGCCTACCTGATCGGGCTCGGCGCCGGCAAGGTGTTCTTCCGGGACCTGCGCCGCAACCTGCCCCTGATGCTGGCCGCCGTCGTCGTGGTGATCCTCACCGCCTTCACGGTGCACCCCCTGGCCGCGCTGCTGCACATGGACCTGCCGACGGCGATCGGCGTGTGGACGGGCTCGCTCACCGCGACGCCGGCGATGGCGCTGGCGAACCAGCTCACCGGCGGGCAGGCCCCGGCCGTGGGCTACGGGCTGTCCTACCTGGTGGGCGTGGTCGGCACCATCATCGCGATCACCCTGCTCGCCGCCCGCCCGTGGAACAGCTCCCCGCGCGATCCGGCGCCGGTGACCGACGGCAAGCTGCGCTTCACCGCCGCGGCCGCCACCTCCGCCCTCGCCGTGCGGGAGATCCCCGGGATCTCCGACGGGCTGGTGCGCGTGGTGGCGCTGCGCCACGGCGGCGTGGCCCGGATCGCCGGCTCCGCCGACCGGATCGAACCCGGGGACGAGGTCGTCCTGGACGGCACGGAGAAGAACATCGACGCGGCCGTGCAGGCCTTCGGCCGCCGCACCGACGCCGACCCGGCGCAGGTGATGAACCCGCTGCAGACCTCCATGGTCATCGTCACGGCCCGCCCCCTGGCCGATCGCCGCCTGGGCACGCTGTCCCTGCGCGAGCGCTTCGGCACCGACGTCGCCCGGCTGCGGCGCGACGACGTCGAGTCGCTGGCCACCCCGCAGACCGAGCTCAAGGTCGGCGACCGGGTGCTCATCGTGACCACCGCGCCGCGGATGGAGGCGGTGCGCGACTTCTTCGGCAACTCGACCCGGGGGCTCTCGAACCTGGACTGGATCTCCCTGGGCACGGGCATGGCGCTGGGCTACCTGCTGGGCATGGTGACGATCCCGCTTCCGGGCGGGGCCTCCTTCTCCCTCGGCCCGGCGGCCGGGTGCATCCTCGTCGGCCTCGCCCTCGGTGCGATCGGCCGAACGGGACCCACGGTGTGGGAGCCGTCCACGGAGATCGCGCTGACGCTGCGGCAGTTCGGCCTCATGCTCTTCCTGGGCGTGGTGGGCCTGGCCGCCGGCCCGGCGTTCATCGAGACGGTGTTCACCCGGGTCGGCGGGCTGGCCATCCTGATGTCCGCCGTGCTCACCGCGCTGACCGCCGCCCTGCTCATCGCCGCGGCACGGCTGCTGGGGCAGTCCGTGGATCGCACGTTCGGGGCGCTGGCGGGCATCACGGGCCAGCCGGCGATCCTGGACTACGCGCTCTCCCGGTCCACCGACGCCCGCGTGACCGAGGGGTACGCCCAGCTGTTCGCGCTGATCATGGTGGTCAAGATCGCCACCGTGCCGTTCCTGCTCTGACCGGCCGGGCGGATCAGGCCCACCGGGCGGGTCCGTCCGACCGCCGGGCCTCCTACACTCGGGGCCATGCCCGCCACCGCCGACGCCCTCGCCCGCGCCACGGACGCCCTCGCCGCGGCCTTCGACGGCGGCGCCCCCGTCGAGCTGACCGCCGACGGCGCCGCGCGCCCCCGGCCCGAGGCCCGCGACCCGCGCCGCTGCGGGGACCCGGACGCCGTCGCCGTGGTGCGCACCTCCGGGTCCACGGGCACGCCGAAGCAGATCGTCCTGACCGGCACGGCCCTGCGCGCCTCGGCCGCGGCCACGGCCCGGCGGCTCGGCGGCGAGGGGGCGTGGCTGCTGGCCCTCGGCGTGCACTACGTGGCCGGGCTCGCCGTGCTCTCCCGCTCGATCGCGGCCGGGACCGCACCCGTGGCCCTGCCACCGGGCCCCTTCACCCCCGCGGCGTTCGCCACCGGGGCGGCCGCCCTGCCCGACGACGCCGGCCCCCGACTCGTCTCGCTCGTCCCCACCCAGCTCGCCCGCCTCCTCGCGGCCGACGCCGACCCGGCCGGACGGGCGGCCCTGCGCTCCTTCGACCGCGTGCTCGTGGGCGGCGCCCGGCTCGATCCCGCGCTGCGGGCCGCGGCCGAGGCGGCGGGGGTGCGTCTCACCGCCACCTACGGCATGGCCGAGACGTGCGGCGGCTGCGTCTACGACGGCGTGCCGCTGCCCGGCGTCGCCGTCGCGGTGGCCCCGGACGACCCCGACGCCCCGCCGCACGTGCGCCTGGCCGGGCCCATGGTGGCGGCCGGCTACCTCGACGACCCCGCCCGCACCGCCGCCCACTTCGTCCCCGCCGCGGACGGCGCCCGCGCCTTCCTGACCGAGGACACGGGCATGCTCTCCCCCACCGACGACGGCGGCGTGCGGCTGGCCGTGACCGGCCGCCTGGACGACGTCGTCATCACGGGCGGGGTGAAGGTGTCCGCGGCGGCGGTGACCGCGGTGCTCGAGGCGCACCCGGGCGTCGCGGCGGCCCACGTGGCCGGCGTGCCGGATCCCGAGTGGGGCGCCCGGCTGTGCGCCGCCGTCGTGCCCGCCCACCCGGCCGCGGCCCCCGACGAGGCCGTCCTGCGCGCCCACGTGCGCGAGGCGCTGGGTGCGGCCGCGGTGCCCAAGACGTGGCTCGCCCTCGACGCCCTGCCGTTGCTCTCCACCGGCAAGACCGACCGGCAGGCCCTGGCCGCCCGGTTCACCGCCGGCTGAGCGTCACCCCGCCCGCGTGGGAGAATGACCCGGGCCCGGCCGACGTCGGGCCCCGGCCGCGCTCCGCCGTCGACCCGGCCCGCCGCGCGCCGATCCCCACCCCGCTCCCCAGGAGGAACCCCCGCCCATGGCCGCCACGCTCTCCCAGTGGGTCGCCGCCGCGCGCCTACGCACGCTGCCCATGGCGATCGCCCCCGTGATCGTCGGTTCGGCCGCCGCCGCGGAGCTCGGCTCCTTCCACCTCGGCGCGGCGCTGCTGGCCCTCGTGGTGTCGCTCGCCCTGCAGATCGGCGTGAACTACGCCAACGACTACTCGGACGGGATCCGCGGCACCGACGACGACCGCGTCGGCCCCTTCCGGCTCACCGTCTCCGGGCTCGTGCCCGCGGCCCAGGTGAAGCAGGCGGCCTTCGCGTTCTTCGGCCTCGCCGGGCTGGCCGGCCTGGGGCTCATCCTGCTCTCGGGGCACTGGTGGTTCCTGCTGGTCGGCGTCGCCTGCGTGCTGGCCGCGTGGTTCTACACCGGCGGGAAGCGGCCGTACGGGTACCTCGGCCTCGGTGAGGTGTTCGTGTTCGTGTTCTTCGGGCTCGTGGCCGTCCTCGGCACCACGTACACCCAGGCCGACACCGTGAGCGGCCTGGCCTGGGCCGGCGCGATCGGCTGCGGGCTGATCTCCACGGCCCTGCTCATGGTCAACAACATCCGGGACATCCCCACGGACCGCGAGGTCGGGAAGATGACGCTGGCCGCCCGCCTGGGCGACGGGCCGGCGCGGGCGTCCTACGGCGTCATGCTGGCCGTCGCCCTGCTGCTGCCGCTGTTCTGGGTGGCGGCGCACCCGGGGCTGCTGCTCGTGCCGATCGGCGGCCTGCTCGCGATCCGGCCGATCCGCACGGTGCTGCGCGCCGACGACCGCCGGGCGCTGATCCCGGTGCTGCGCGCGACCGGCGTGATCGGGATCGTCTACGCGATCACGTTCACCCTCGGCGCGCTGCTCTGAGCCGCACGGGATGACGGCGGCGTCGGCGGCGGCGGCATCCGCCCCGTCGCCCCGCGGGGCTCACTCGCGGAACCGGCCCTCGGTGTAGGCGTCCTCGGCGTCCGCATCGGCGGTCTCGGTGCGGCCCCGGCGGCCCGGGCGGCCCTCCCACGCGGCGGACAGGTCCTCGGTGGCCCCCGTGCGCAGGCGACCGAGGAAGAGGTAGCTGACCGCGAACGTCAGGATCGTGGCCGCGATCACCCCGAAGATCATCCCGAGGTCCATCACGTAGTAGAACAGCGCCCACAGGGCGACGAAGACGACCACGCGGACCAGACCGTAGAAGAAGATGCGCACCGGTCCATCCTACGAGGACGGACGGCCCGTCCGCCGACCCCACAGCCCGCGCCTAGACTGGCGGGATGGGCCGCTTCATCATCCCCGCCGCGATCATCCTCGCCGGACTGACCCTCTACGCGCTGTTCGAGGCGCTGCTGACCCCCGCCCGCGAGGTGCGCAGCCTGCCGAAGACGGCGTGGGTGGCGGTCATCGTGCTCGTGCCGCTCGTGGGGCCGCTGCTGTGGCTGCTGCTCGGGCGCGCCCGCCCGGCCGGCGCGGGCGGACGGGCCGCACCCCGGCCCTCCGGAGCCCCGGACGACGACGAGGCGTTCCTGCGCAGCCTGCGCGTGCAGCGCCGCCAGGACGCCCGTGAGCAGGACCTGGACCGCCGCGAGGCCGAGCTGCGCGCCCGCGAGGAGGAGCTGCGCCGTCGTCGGGAGCAGGGCGACGACGACGCCGACCCGGAGGGCGACGGGCCGCGCGCCTGAGGGGCCCCGCCGGACTCAGCCGGGCAGACCCGCGTACGAGTGCAGGCCCGGGAAGTACGTGTTGACGATCGTGTAGTTGAACACGATGCACAGGAAGCCCACGATGCTCAGCCAGGCCGCGCGGGCACCGGTCCAGCCGCGGGTGGCCCGGGCGTGCAGGTACGCCGCGTAGACCACCCAGATCACGAAGGACCAGACCTCCTTGGTGTCCCAGTTCCAGTAGCGGCCCCACGCGGCCTCGGCCCAGATGGCGCCGGCGATCACGGTGAACGTCCACATCACGAAGGCGATCGCGTTGAGGCGGTAGGACCAGTTCTCGAGCCCCTGCGCGGCCGGCACGAGGCGCAGGAACGCCCACGAGCGCTCGCCCGCCGCAGCGCGCTTCTCCGCGCGGTCCTGCAGCAGCTGCAGCACGGACATCGCGGCGGTCAGCGCGAACAGCGAGCTGGCAAGCACGGCGATGGATACGTGGATGACGAGCCACGGCGTCTGCAGCGGCGGCTGGAGGTGGCCCACCGGCGTCGGGAAGCCCATGGTGGCCGCGCACATCATCGCCACGACGATGCCGGTGACGAACGTGCCCACGAAGCGCAGATCCTTGCGCAAGAGGAACAGCAGGTAGACGGTCGTGATCACGAGCGCGCCCGTGGTCATGAACTCGTACAGGTTGCCCCACGGCACGCGGGAGGCGGCGAGGCCGCGGGCGACGACGGCGAACGCGTGCAGCGCCCAGCCGACGGCCAGCACGGCCACCGCCACGTTGGCGACCGGGCGGCGGCCGCCGCCCGTGTAGTCCATGTCCTCGTCCACGAGGGCGCCGTCCGCGTCGACGCCGCGCTCGGCGGCGCCGGTCGGACGGGCCGCGTCGGAGGCGCTCGCGCCGACCGCCGTGGACCCGCCGACGGCGACCCCCACGGTCTCGCGGGCCGGAGCGGTGCGCACCTGCCCGCGCTGGGCCGCGAGGTCGGCCTCGAGGCGGCGGATGGTGGCCGAGGCGGTGGCCATGTCGATGGTGAACAGGATGAACGCCGCCGCGTACACGAGCGCGGCGATGAGCATGAAGAGGTCGCTGTACAGCGCCAGCTGCTCGTTCACGGGGGCCGTGGGGTTGAACACTGTCAGTCTCCTGATCGGGCGTCGGCGGGGCCGGCGGGGGTCTCGGGGGCGGTGGGGGTGGACTGGGGGGCGGCACCGGCCGCGGCGTCGTCGGCCGTCTCGGTGGCGGCGACGATGGGCCACCACTTCTCCATGGCGGCGCGCAGGGCCACGTGCTCCTCGTGGAGACCGAACTCCTCGCCGCGGGCGAGCAGCGCGTACTCCACGCGGGTGCGGCCGTCGTCGTCGGTGCGGGCACGCACCCACACGCGGCGACGGCGGACGAACAGACTGATCGCCAGGCCGAGCAGGGCGGTGCCGGCGAACACGCCGACGCCCCACTTGCCCGGGTCGTAGTGGATGTCCAGGCCGACGTAGCGGCGGACGCCGTCGAAGCTGATGGAGCCCTTGCCCTCGGGCAGCTCATACGTCTGGCCCGGGCTGAGCACGATGCCGCCGTTCTCGTTGGTGCGGCTGTTGAGCTCGGTGAGGGATGCGGTGTCCAGCACGTACACGTTCTGCGGGCGGCCGGTGTCCAGGCCGAGGTCCCCGTAGTACGAGTTCAGCTGCAGCTCCGGGTTGAGCAGCTCGGGGTCGGCCGAGAAGGCGGCGCCCTTCTCGTCCTCCACCGCCGTGGGCAGGAAGAAGCCGACGAAGCCCAGCTGGTCCGGCCGCGCGTCGGGGACCTTGATGGTGGCCTGCGAGCCGTAGTTCTGGTCGAACACGCGGGTGACCACGGGGCCCTGGAAGGCCACGTCCCCGGCGCCGTCGCGGATGGTCACCACGGGCGCGTAGCCGTTGCCCACGAGGTAGACGCGCACGCCGTCGATGTCCAGCGGCTGGTTGACCTTGAGGATCTGGCGCTGGAGCTCGGCCTCGCTGCCCTCGCGGACCTCCATCACGGCGGTGTAGTCCAGCGGCTGGCCGTAGTGGGTCTCGGACTCGCGGTCGAACACGGCGTCGAAGGAGTCGAGGGTGAGGGAGAACGGCTGGAGGTCGTCCGCGCTGAAGTAGGTGCCGGGGGTGAAGGAGTCGTAGGCCACGAGGTTGTTGGCGAAGCCCTCGCCCTCCACGATGATCTTCTGCCCGCCGTACTTGGTCATGCCGCCGTAGGCCATGAACACGAGCACGCCGATCAGCGAGACGTGGAACAGGATGTTGCCGATCTCGCGCAGGTATCCGCGCTCGGCGCCCACGGACGCGCCGCCGGCCTCGGGGCGGTGCTCCACGCGGTAGCGGCGCTTGCGCAGCCACGCCTGGGCTCTGGCCACGGCCTCCTCGGGGCTCGGGCCGCCCTCCTCGAGGACGACGACGCCGGAGGCCGGCAGGCGCGTCAGGTTGCGGGGGGTGCGGGCCGGGGGCTGGCGCAGGGCCTTGGCGTGCTGGATGGCGCGCGGCCACACGCAGCCCACGAGGGAGACGAACAGCAGCAGGTAGATGGCCGAGAACCAGACGGAGTTGTAGACGTCGAAGAACTGCAGGGCGTCCAGGACGGGGCCCCACACGGGGTTGTCCTCGATCCACTGGTCCACGATCTCGGGGCCGGCACGGCGCTGGGGCACGAGGGAGCCGGGCACGGCGGCGACGGCGAGCAGGAGCAGCAGCATGAGCGCGGTGCTCATGCTGGTCAGCTGGGTCCAGATCCAGCGCAGGGTGCCCGCCAGGCCGAGGCGCGGCAGGGTGACGGGCTCGGAGCGCGTCCGGGCGGCCTTGGAGCTCACAGGGGCATCTCCCATTCGTTGGCGAACCACAGCTGCAGCTGCGTGGTCCAGGCGGTCCAGACGCCGGTGACCATGAGCAGGCCCAGCGCGATCAGCAGGGCGCCGCCGAGGCGCATGATCAGCACGCGGTGCCGCGTGAAGAACCCGACCGCCCGCATGCCGCGCTCCATGCCGAGGGCCATGAGCACGAACGGCAGGCCCAGGCCGAGGCAGTAGAGGAAGGCGAGCAGGGCGCCGCGGCCCACGGAGCCGGAGCTGGCCGTGGACATGGCCAGGACGGCGGCCATGGTGGGGCCGATGCACGGCGCCCAGCCCAGGCCGAAGGTCATGCCCAGCAGGGGCGCGCCGACCAGGCCGGCGGCGGGCTTGAAGTGGACGCGGCGCTCCTGCTGAAGCCGGCCGCCGCCGCCGAGGAACACGAGGCCCATGAGCATCACGAGCACGCCGAGCACGGGGGTGACCCAGGCGCCGTCGCGCCGCAGCCAGACCATGGCCTGGGTGAACACCACGGTGATGCCCACGAACACCACGGCGAACCCGAGCACGAACAGCACGGAGCCGAGCACGAGGCGCCCGCGGCGGCGGCTGGTGAGCACGTCCCCGCCGAGGCCGGTGACGTACCCGAGGTAGCCGGGCACGAGCGGCAGCACGCACGGGGAGAGGAAGGAGATCAGGCCGGCCAGCACGGCGATCGGCGCGGCCAGCAGCAGGGAGCCGTCGAGGGCGATCTCGGCGAAGGGGTTGCTCTGCATGGACACGGCGGCCGGGTCAGGCCGCGGCCTCGTCCACCACTGTGGTGAGCAGGGCGCGCAGGGTGGACTCCTCCACGGCGCCGAGCACGCGGGCGGCCACGCGGCCCTCGACGTCCAGGACGAGGGTGGAGGGCACGGCCTGCGGGGGCACGTAGTCGGTCATGTTCAGGAGCACGTCCCCGCGGGCGTCCTCGATGGACGGGTAGGGGATCTCGAAGGTGCGCTCGAAGGCCTGCGCGGTGGTGACGGTGTCCCGGACGTTCACGCCGAGGAACCGCACCCCCTGCGGGGCGAACTGCTCGTGCAGGGCCACGAGGTGGGGGGCCTCCACGCGGCACGGGGCGCATGCGGCGTACCAGAAGTTCAGCAGGGCCGGGGCGCCGCGCAGGCTCGCGCCGGTCACGGGGGTGCCGTCGAAGAGCTCGGCGGCGAACTCCACGGGGGCGCCGCGCTCGGCGGGGGCGATCTCCAGGACGGAGCCGTCGCCGGCGATGTAGTTCTTGCCGTCCGCGTTGCCGGCCTGCTGCGTCAGCGAGTCGTCCCCCGAGCACGCCGCGAGGACGGGCGCGAGGCCGAGCAGCGAGAGGCCGGTCAGCACGGTGCGACGGGACGGACGGGGGGTCTGCATGGCGGGCTGCCTTCCAGGGGACGCGCGGGGCTGGATTCCGGGGACCTGGGGAGTCTACTGTCCGCCCCGCATTCTGACTGAACCCTGGACGTCACACCCCCACCCCGTGGGAGGCCACGGACGGCGTCGTCGACGCCGGCCGCCGTCGGGGCCTCAGGCGCCCGGCAGGGAGGAGGCGTCCTTCAGCAGGGCCTGGTTCGGCTCGCGGTACTCGACGCGCGGCACCCTGCGCCCTTCCTCGTACACGAGCGAGGTCACGGAGGTCAGCGAGCACTCACGCCGGCGCGGGTCGTGCCACAGCGGACGGCCCTCGACGGCCAGGCGCGTCACCCAGATCGGCAGCTGGTGCGAGACGAGCACGGACTCGGCGCCGGGCCCGTCGGCGGCCACGGTCTCGCCGCGGAGCCGGTCGACGACGGCCAGCATCCGGGCGGCCTGCGCGCGGTACGGCTCGCCCCAGGACGGGCGCAGGGGATTGCGCAGCCGGGGCCACAGCCGCGGGTTCCGCTTCAGCGACGCCGCCACCTGGGACATGCCCTCGAAGGCGTTCTCCGCCTCGATCAGGTCCGGCTCGGTGACCAGCGGCAGGTCGAACGCGGCCGCGATGGGCGCGGCGGTCTGCTGCGCGCGGGTCAGCGGGGAGGCGGCGACGACGGCGGGCGCCCGGCCGGTCTGCGCGGCGCGCTCCTCGAACCACGCGGCCACGCCCCGGGCCATCTCGTGGCCGAGCTCCGAGAGCCCGAACTCCGGCAAGCGGCCGTAGAGGACACGATCGGGGTTGTGGACTTCTCCGTGGCGGACCAGGTGGACGGTGGCGAGCGTCTGCATGGGGCAAGTCTGGCAGAGGCGGACCGGTGGCCCCGGCGGTAGCGTGGGGCACAGCTCGGCGCGACCGCGCCGCCACCCCCGTCCGCACCGAGGCGCCGCGAGCGTCGGCGTCGCTAGGAGGCCCCATGTCCGGCACCTCGCCCACCGATCCCCACGGCAGCCAGAACCCGTACGGCTCCGACCCGTACGGCGCCGCCCCGCAGGGGCCGACCCCGGGCTCCCCCGACCCGTCGGGCGCGAGCCCGTACGGCCAGAACCCCTACGGCGCACCGCCGGCGGCTCCGTACGGCGCCCCGGGCCAGGCGGGGATGCCCCAGGCCCCCTCCCCCCACGGCCCGGCCGGCTGGCAGTCTCCCGGCCCGGTCGAGCTGCCCCCGCGGCCGCGTTCCCTGACGGCCGCGTTCTGGCTGATCGTCTCGGGCGGCCTCCTGCTGCTGGCGACGACCCTGCTGGCGGCCTTCGCCATCACCCAGCCGGAGGGCCAGGCCGCGATCCAGCAGGAGCTGGACCGGTCCGTCGAGCAGATGAATCTGCCCGCCGACCAGGCGGAGCAGATGCGCGCCATGACGGACGGGATGCTTCCGGCCCTCGCCACGACGGCGGCCGTGTTCGGCGTGCTCGCGTTCCTCGTCTACCTGTGGGTGGCGTTCGCGATCCGCGGCGGCTCGCGCGCCGCGCGCATCGTCGGAACGGTGCTGGCGTCCTTGTCCGTGCTGGTGCTGGTCTCCAACGCGGTGATGGGGGCGTTCAGCTCGCTGGACCTGGTGTGGGTGGGCCTCGGCGTCGCCGGCATCGTGCTCGCCTACCGCCCGGACGCCACGGAGTACATGCGGCTGAAGGCCTGGCAGCGCTTCGCGCGCCGCTGAGCCCGCTCAGGCCCGCGGGGCGTCCAGGAGCCGGCCCAGGCGGGCCGGGTCCACGCGCCAGAAGTCGCGCTGGACGCCGTCGACGAACAGCACGGGCACCTCGTCCGCGAACCGCTCGAGCAGGGCCGGGTGCGCGGCGCCGTCGACGGCCTCCCAGGCCTCGCCCCGCGCGTCGCACACCTGCGCCACCGTGGCCTCGGCGTCGGCGCACAGGTGGCAGCCGGGCTTCACGAGCAGCTGGACGCGGGCGGTGGCGGCGGGCAGGTCGGCGGTCATGGCCCCCACTCTACGGATCGCCGTCCACGACGAAGCCGCCGCCCCCGGAAGGGGACGGCGGCTTCGTCTCGTCAGCGCCCGGAGGGCGCGGGCGTCACTTCTTGTTGCGACGCTGGTGACGGGTCTTGCGAAGCAGCTTGCGGTGCTTCTTCTTCGACATGCGCTTGCGGCGCTTCTTGATCACAGATCCCATGGGGACTCCTTGAATCGGGGCGAGGGTCGGCGGTCGTGGGACCGCAGGCATCCGGGGCGCCGGACACGCCGACCCGCATTCCACCGGATGTGGAACGCCTGGAAACGTTCTCGGCCACAATACCGGCCGCACGGGCCGCGGTCGAACCGGGACGCGGGCCGTCTCAGTCGAACCAGGGGTCCAGCCCGTGCAGCGGGAACACCTCGCGGCGCGTGGCCATGATCGACTGGTCCACCGGGTCGGCCGGGTCGTAGCCCACCTCCCACGAGCGCCACCACACATCCGCGTCCTCGCCCATCACGGTGGGGATCCGCTCGGCGTCGTCCCCCTCGTGCACGGACATGTCCCCGGTCAGCTCGTCCGCGGTGAGGGTCCGGACGTGCTCGATCCAGGCGGCGGGGATCTCGCTCTTCACCGGGATCGGGGTCTGCAGGACGGCGGCGGTCAGGTGGGCCCACGCGCGCGGCACCACCCGCAGCGGGTTGTAGCCGCCGCCCCCGGTGGCCAGCCACCGGCCGTGCGCGAACCGGTCGGCCCAGTCGCCGACGTCGAACGCGAGCTGGCGCTGGCCGTCCACGCTCAGCCGCAGGTCGGCGAGCGGGTCCGTGCGGTGACCGTCGCAGCCGTGCTGGCTGACCAGCACGTCCGGGGCGAACGCCTGCAGCAGCGGGGGGACCACGGCGTGGGCGGCGCGCAGGAAGCCGGCGTCGCCGGTGCGCGGGGGCAGCGCGACGTTCACCGCTGTGCCCTGAGCGGCCGAGCCGCCGATCTCGTTGGCGAAGCCCGTGCCCGGGAACAGGCTGATGCCCGTCTCGTGCAGGGAGATGGTGAGCACGCGGGGGTCGTCGTAGAAGATCGACTGCGTGCCGTCGCCGTGGTGCGCGTCCACGTCGACGTAGGCGACGCGCTCCGCGCCGAGGTCCAGCAGGCGCTGGATGGCCACGGCGCAGTCGTTGTAGATGCAGAACCCGGACGCCGAGGACCGGGCGGCGTGGTGCATGCCGCCGGCGAAGTTCACGGCGCGGTCCACCTCGCCGGACCAGATCGCCTCCGCGGCGACGAGGGAGCCGCCCGCGATCCGGGCGGCGGACTCGTGCAGGTCCGGGAACACGGGACAGTCCTCGGTGCCCAGGCCGAAGCAGCCGTCCTCGTCCGACGACGTCGCCGCGGCCCGGCGCACGGCGGCGACGTACTCGGGATCGTGGACGAGGGCGAGCTGCTCGTCCGTGGCCACGGGCGGCTCCACGATCCGCACGTGGGGCGCGTCCAGCAGGCCGAACGCCTCCACGAGCCGGTGCGTGAGGTCCAGCCGCAGGGGCGCCATCGGGTGCTCCGCGCTGAACCGGTAGCGGAGCAGGCTGGAGTCCCACACCACAGCGGCGGGGGTGGGAGCGGGAGGGGTGGACGTGGTGCTCATCACGGTCCAGCCTAGGGCTCCGGGCGGCACGGTGGCGACGAGCGCCTCGGATGTCTCACCCACGTGACGCGCGGGCCTCAGGGGCGCGCGATACTGGGAGCCGGTCCGTTCCCCGTCCCCGTGCAGGAGGTGCCCCGTGGCAGGTCCCCGTCCGACCCCGCACGCCCGCCGCCACGGCGGGGTGCGCCGGCCCGGCGGACTCCCCCGGCCCGGCCAGGCCTCCACGCTGGAGTCCTCGACCGACCTGCGCACGGCGCTGCGGCGCTCGGGCCGTGCCGTCAGCTCGGTGGTGGGCGGCTCCCCGGCCCGCGCCGCCCTCTCCGCCTTCGCCCTCATGGCCCTGGTGTTCACCGGGCTCCTCGCCCTGCCGTGGGCCGCGGCGGACGGCCACGCCACCCCCCTGCACGACGCCATGTTCACCGCGGTCTCCGCCTTCTCCGTGACCGGTCTGACCACCGTCAACACGGCCGAGCACTGGTCCCCCGCGGGCCAGGTGATCATCCTCGTGGCCATCCAGATCGGCGGCCTGGGCATCCTCTCGATGGCCTCGCTGCTCACGTTGGCCGTCTCCCGGCATCTGGGCCTGAGGTCGAAGCTGGCGACGCAGCAGGCGGGCATGACCTCCGGCAGTCTCGGCGAGGTCGGCCAGCTGCTGCGCGTCGTCGTCGTGACGGTGCTGACCGCCGAGGCCGCGCTGGCGCTCGTCCTCGTGCCGCGGTTCGCGGCCATCTCCGGCTCGTGGCTCACCGGCCTGTGGCACGGTGTCTTCTACTCGGTCAGCGCCTTCAACAACGCGGGGTTCACCCTGCACGTGGACGGCCTGCCGGAGATCATGCACGACCCGGTGGTCATCACGGTGCTCGGCGTCGGCGTGTTCCTCGGCGCGCTCGGCTTCCCCGTGGTCATGGTGCTGCTGGAGAAGGGGTGGCGGTTCCGGGAGTGGAACCTGCACACCAAGCTCACGGTCGAGGTGACGCTGGCCCTGCTGGTGCTCGGCGCCGTCGCCCTCTT
This sequence comes from Micrococcus sp. Mcc28, assembly GCF_024519775.1. Lineage (NCBI taxonomy): Bacteria > Bacillati > Actinomycetota > Actinomycetes > Micrococcales > Micrococcaceae > Micrococcus > Micrococcus sp. Mcc28. The sequence goes on from NZ_JALJRH010000002.1 coordinate 36,260, forward strand.
CTTCTTCGAGGCGGGCAACCCGGCGACCCAGGCCGGCATGGGCTTCTGGCAGCGGGTCGGGCACTCCCTGTTCGGCTCCGTGATGACCCGCTCCGGAGGCTTCGCGATCGACGACACGAACGCGCACCAGCCCGAGTCCCTGCTGCTCATGGACGCGCTGATGTTCGTGGGCGGTGGGTCCGCCTCCACCGCGGGCGGCATCAAGGTGACCACGCTGGCGATCATGTTCCTCGCGATCGTGGCGGAGGCGCGCGGCGACCGCGAGGTGACGGCGCACGGCCGCACGATCGCCCCCGAGTCCCTGCGCGTGGCCATCGCGGTGCTCGCACTCGGGGCCACCCTCGTGCTCGTGGCCACTCTGGCGCTGGTGCACATCACCGACGAGTCCCTCCAGCGGCCCCTGTTCGAGGTGATCTCCGCGTTCGGCACGTGCGGGCTCTCCGTGGGCGTCTCCGCGGAGAGCCCACCGGCCGGCAAGTACGTCCTGACGGCCATGATGTTCGCGGGCCGCGTTGGTACGATCACGTTCGCCGCCGCCCTCGCCCTGCGCCAGCGGCGCGTGCTCTACCGCTACCCCGTCGAGAGGCCGGTCATTGGCTGACACCCCGCAGCGCACCGATCCCAACGCCCCCGTGCTCGTCGTGGGGCTGGGCCGCTTCGGCGCCGCCACGGCCGAGGAGCTCGTCGCACAGGGGCGCGAGGTGCTCGCCGTCGAGCGGGACCCCGTCCTCGTGCAGCGCTACGCCCCCTCGCTGACCCACGTGGTGGAGGCGGACGCCACCGACTCCGAGGCCCTGCGCCAGCTCGGTGCGCAGGACTTCTCGACGGCGGTGGTCGGCGTGGGCACCTCCATCGAGGCATCGGTGCTGATCACCGTGAACCTCGTGGACCTGGAGATCCCGCACATCTGGGTGAAGGCGATCAGCGAGGCGCACGGCACGATCCTCAAGCGGATCGGGGCGAACCATGTGATCTTCCCGGAGCACGACGCCGGCGTGCGCGCCGCCCACCTCGTGAACGGGCGCATGCTCGACTTCATCGAGTTCGACGACGACTTCGCGATCGTGAAGATGTACCCGCCGGCCGAGTGCGTGGGCTTCACGCTCGCCGAGTCCCACGTGCGCTCCAAGTACGGCGTGACCGTGGTGGGTGTGAAGACCCCGGGCGAGGACTTCACCTACGCCCAGCCGGACACCCGGGTGGGCCCGCGCGACACCCTCATCGTCTCGGGCCACACCGACCTCATCGACCGGTTCGCCGCCCGGCCCTGAGGCACGCCGGAGCCGTCAGGCCCCGAACTCCTCGGCCATCTCCTTGTCGCGCTGCGCGGCCGCGTCCATGGCACGGTTCACGAGGTCGCCCATGCCGCCGTCCAGGAACGCCTCCACGGCCTTCTCGGTGGTGCCGTTCGGGCTCATCACGGCCTTGCGCAGAGCCTCGGCCCTGGCCCCCTCCTGCTGGAGCATGATGCCGGCGCCCTTGACGGTGGCCGCGGCCATGGCCTCGGCGGAGGCGGCGTCCAGTCCCATCTCCGCACCGTGGGCGGCGATCAGCTCGGCCAGCAGGAACACGTAGGCCGGGGCGGAGCCGGCGGTGGCCACCACGGCGGAGAGCTGCTCCTCGGCCACCGGCACCACCAGGCCGGAGCCCTCGAAGAGAGCGCGCACGGCGGTGGTCTGCTCCTCGGTGACGCCCGGCCCGGGGGCCACGCCCACGACGCCGGAGCCCACCGTCAGGGGCGTGTTCGGCATGGTCCGCACGATCGGCTGCCCCGCCGGCAGCACGGCGGCCATGGTCGCGGCGGTGACGCCGGCTGCCACGGACACCACCACGGTCTCGGGGCGCAGCGACGGCGCCAGGTCCGTGAGGGTGGCGACCATGTCCTTCGGCTTCACGCCCACCAGGACGATGTCCGCCTCAGCGACCGCGGCATGGTTGGCGCGTTCGTCCCGCTCCTGGGAGGTCACGGTGACGCCGTGCTGCGCGGCGGCCTTCTCGGCGGAGGCGGCGGAGCGGGTGGTGGCGGTGACGTCCTCGGCGCGCACGGCGCCGGCGTCGAGGGCTCCGGCGAGGATCGCGCCGGTCATGGTGCCCAGGCCCAGGATGGTCAGCTTCATGGTCGGTCCGTCTCCTTCGTGGTCGGGCGCGGAACGCCGTCGTCGTCGTGGTGGTCGGTCCCGCCGGCGGCCAGGTGCTCGCGCGCGAAGGCGAGCGAGGCGGCCAGCTTCTCCTCGCGCTGGCCCGCGTACTCCACGCCGCGGGTGCCCACCTCCACGCACACCGCACCGGCCAGGCCCTCGGCCGCCAGGTGGCGCAGGGTCTCGGCCACGCGCTGCGTGCCCTCGCCGGGGAGCAGGTGGTCGTCCTTGCCGGAGTCGTTGCCGTCGGTGAGGTGGACGTGCCGCAGCCGCGGGCCGAGCTCGCGGACGGCCGCCAGGGAGTCCGCCCGCGCGATGGCCGCGTGGGAGAAGTCCCAGCAGATGTGCTCGTACGGCTCGGGCAGCGGGTTCCAGTGCGGCAGGTACATCTTGGCCTCGCGGCCGTAGGCCCGCCACGGGTACATGTTCTCCACCGCGATCACCACGCCGGTCTCCGCCATGAGCTCATGGATGCCCTCGGCGAAGCGCACCGCGTACGTGCCCTGCCAGCGGAACGGCGGGTGGGCGACCACGGTGGCCGCACCCACGGCCTGCGCCAGCTCCACGGAGCGGCGGATCTTGGACCACGCGGAGCCCCAGACCTGCTGCGTGAACAGCAGGGTGGGGGCGTGGATGGAGTCGATGGGCATCCCGTGACGCTCGGACAGCCGCGTCAGCCGCCGCGCGTCCTGGCTCCACGCGTTGTGCGTGACCATGACCTCCACGCCGTCGTAGCCGAGGTCCTCGGCGGTGGCGAACACGTCCTGGGTGCCCAGGGGGAACACGGACGAGGAGGACAGGGTCACGGGGATGTCCGCGCCGAAGCGCGCCGCGGGGGCCAGGTGCGCGGTGGCGTCCGCCATGCTCAGCGCACCCCCAGGCTCAGTCCCGGCAGGAGGGTGTCCGGGTTGAGGTTCACGTGGCCGACGCCGGGCCGGCCGTCCCGGGTGAGGTGGCCCTCGAGCATGAGCGCGTCGAGGCGGTTGAGGATCAGGCCCTCGCGCAGCGCCCACGGGCAGATCTCGAGCTGGGCGATGCCGAACGTGCGCATGGCCGTCAGCGCGACGATCGCCCCCGCGAACACCTGGTGCGCGCGCACGTCCGAGACGCCGGGCAGCTCCGCCCGCTCCGCGACGGTCATCGCCGCGAGGCGGTTCACCCACAGGTGCAGGTCGTCCGCGCGCAGGTGCCGCTTCACGAAGGGGCCCGCCGCCGACGGCGCCGCCCCGGTGATCCGGGCGAGGGAGCGGAACGTCTTCGAGGTGGCGGTGACCACCACGGGCGACTCGATGCGCGGGAAGGCCGTATACGCCTCCTCGAGTCGCTTCTCCACGTGCTTGCGGAGCTTCTTCACCGCCTTGGGGCTGGGCGGGTCCTCGAGCACCCAGTCGCGGGTGAGGCGGCCGGCGCCCAGCGGCAGGGACAGGGCGTGCGAGGGCAGCTCGTCCTGGCCGTAGGCGATCTCGAAGGAGCCGCCGCCGATGTCGAAGTTCAGGATGGAGCCGGCGCCCCAGCCCTGCCAGCGGCGCACGGCGAAGTACGTCATGGCCGACTCCTGGTCCCCCGTGAGCTCGGAGAGGTGCACACCGGTCTCGGCCTGCACGCGGGCCAGCACGGCGGCGCCGTTCGCGGACTCGCGGATCGCCGAGGTGCAGAACGAGATCATGTCCTCCGCCCGATGCTCCTCCGCGAACGCGGCGGCCTCACGGACGAAGTCCACGAGCTCCCGCTGTCCCTCCTCCGTGATCGCCCCGTCGGCGTCCTGGTAGCGGATCAGCGGAAGGGAGCGCTTGTGCTCCGCGTAGGCGACCGGGCGGGCCCCCGGGTGGGCGTCCACGAGCAGCAGGTGGACGGTGTTGGACCCGATGTCCAGGACGCCGAGGCGCATGGCGCTCAGGCCTTCTTCCGCGCGGTGGTCTTCTTGGCCGGGACCTTGCGCGCCGCCGGCTTCTTGGCACCGCCGCGGGTGGCCGGGCCCTTGGCGCGCTTGTCCGCGAGCAGCTGGTAGGCCTCCTCCGCCGTGAGCTCCTCGGGCTGGCGGCCGCGCGGGACGGTGATGTTGGTGACGCCGTCCGTGATGTACGGGCCGAAGCGGCCCTCCTTCACAGTGACCTTCTTGCCGGAGACCGGGTCCTCGCCGAACTCGGCCAGCGGCGGCTTGGCGGCCCCGCGGCCACGCTGCTTCGGCTGGGCGTAGATCTCGAGGGCCTGCTCCTGCGTGATGCTGAAGATCTGGTCCTCGGACTCGAGCGAGCGCGAGTCCGAGCCCTTCTTCAGGTAGGGCCCGAAGCGGCCGTTCTGGGCGGTGATGACCTCGCCCTCGGCGTCCGCGCCCACGACGCGCGGCAGGGACATCAGCTGCAGCGCCTGCTCGAGGGTCACGGTGTCCACGGACATGCTCGTGAAGAGGGAGCCGGTGCGGGGCTTCTCCTTGGCCGGCTTCTTCTTCGGCTTGGGCTTGCCGTTCTTGTAGTACTCGGTGGGCTGGGCGTCGAGCCAGGCCTGCAGCTCCTCCTCGGTCATCTCGGGGATGACCTCGGTGACGTAGGGCCCGTAGCGCCCGTCCTTGGCGACGATGGTCCGGCCCGTCTCCGGGTCCGTGCCGAGCTCGCGCTCGGAGGGCTGGGCGGTGGCGAACAGCTCCTCGGCCTTGGCCGGGGTGAGCTCGTCCGGGGCCAGGTCCTCGGGGACGTTGGCGCGCGGCGGGGTGGCGCCCGCCTCCGCGTCGGCCGGCAGCGACCGCTCCAGGTACGGACCGTACTGGCCCACCCGCAGGGTGATGTCCTCGGTGATCGGCAGCGAGTTCACGGCCCGCGCGTCGATCTCGCCGAGGTTGTCCACCACGTGCTTGAGGCCCTCGACGCCCTTCTCCGTCTCCGCGGCGGGGGCCCCGAAGTAGAAGGTCTGCAGCCAGGCCTCGCGGCCGAGTTCGCCCGCGGCGATCCGGTCGAGGTCGTCCTCCATGCGGGCCGTGAAGTCGTAGTCCACGTACTTCGCGAAGTAGTCCTCGAGCAGGCCGATCACCGCGAACGCGGTCCACGACGGGACGAGCGCGGTGCCGCGCTTGGACACGTAGCCGCGGTCCATGATCGTGGAGATCGTCGGGGCGTACGTGGAGGGACGCCCGATCTCGCGGCGCTCCAGCTCGGCGACGATCGACGCCTCGGTGTAGCGGGCCGGCGGGGAGGTCTCGTGCCCGGTGGCCTCGATCGGGTCACCGGTGAGGCGCTCGCCCTGGGCCACCTGCGGCAGTCGGCGGTCCTTGGCCTCCGCGTTCTCGCCGTCGACCTCGGCGTCCCGACCCTCCTCGTACGCGTCGAGGAAGCCCTTGAACGTGATGACCGTGCCCGAGGCGCTGAACTGCGCGAGGCGGCCGTCCTGCGCGGTGGCCGAGAGCCGCAGCGTGGCGGTGTAGCCCTTGGCGTCGGCCATCTGCGAGGCCACGGTGCGCTTCCAGATCAGCTCGTACAGGCGGAACTCGTCCGGGCGCAGCTCGGCCTTGACCTGGGCCGGGGTCCGGAAGGAGTCCCCCGCGGGCCGGATGGCCTCGTGGGCCTCCTGCGCGGTCTCGTTGCGCTTGGCGTAGACGCGCGGCTGGGCCGGCACGGCGTCCGCCCCGTAGAGCTCGGTGGCCTGGCGCCGGGCGGCCTGCACGGCCTCCTGCGAGAGGTTCACCGAGTCCGTGCGCATGTACGTGATGTAGCCGTTCTCGTACAGGCGCTGGGCCACCTGCATGGAGACGCGGGAGCTCATGCGGAGCTTGCGGGCGGCCTCCTGCTGCAGCGTGGAGGTGGTGAAGGGGGCGGCCGGGCGGCGGGTGTACGGCTTGTCCTCCACCGAGTCGACCGTGAAGTCCGCTCCGCGCAGACCCTCGGCCAGCGAGCGGGCGCCGGCCTCGTCCAGGTGGGTCACCTTCTTGCCGGCGGAGGCCTTGAGCCGCCCGGTGTCGTCGAAGTCGCGGCCCGTGGCCACGCGCTCGCCGTCCACCGTGCTGAGGCGGGCCGTGAACGAGCTGCCCACGGCGTCCGCGGCCTGCACGCCCTCGGCGACGGTGAAGGTGCCCTCCACGCCCCAGTACTGCGCGGAGACGAAGGCCATGCGCTCGCGCTCGCGCTCGACGACGAGGCGGGTGGCCACGGACTGCACACGGCCCGCGGAGAGGCCGCGGGAGACCTTGCGCCACAGCACCGGGGAGAGCTCGTAGCCGAAGAGCCGGTCGAGGATGCGGCGCGTCTCCTGGGCGTCCACGAGGGCCGTGTCCAGCTCACGGATGTTCTCCAGGCCTCGGCGCACGCCCTCCTCGGTGATCTCGCCGAAGGTCATCCGGTACACCGGCACCGTGGGCTTGAGGGTGTCCAGCAGGTGCCAGGCGATGGCCTCGCCCTCGCGGTCCGCATCCGTGGCGAGGTAGAGGGCCTCGGCGTCCTTGAGCTCGCGCTTGAGCTCCGTGACCTTCTTCTTCTTGTCCGGGTGCACCACGTAGTACGGGGTGAAGCCGTGCTCCGTGTCCACGGCGAACTTGCCGAACGGGCCCTTCTTCATGTCCGCCGGCAGGTCCGAGGGCTTGGGGAGGTCGCGGATGTGCCCCACGGAGGAGTCCACCACCCAGCCGGAGCCCACCGCGTTGAGGTACTTCGCGATGGACTTGCTCTTGGCCGGGGACTCCACGATGACCAGCTTCTTGCCCTCGGGCACGGAAGCGGTCACGGAAGCGGGGGTAGTGGACAACGGGTCCTCCTGGGACGGGATGGCTGCGGGTCCGGGGCCGACGCGAGCCGACCCGTGTCCGCCGGGGGCGGACGTCCCCACATCGTAGGGCGCGCTGACCACGATAACGCCCGGAGCCTGACAGGCCCCTGGGCGGGCCCCGTCCGCCGGACACGGGCTCGGGTCCTCCTGCCCGCCTCCGGACACTCAGCCTATGCTCAGGCCATGCATCCTCGTCGGTCCCGCGCCACGTCCCACACGGTCCAGGGTGCTGTCCACGTCGCCCGGTCCGCAGGCTCCGGCCTCAGGCCTGTGGGTCCGGAGAAGGACACGTCGGGCTCGGGCACGTACTGCCACCACCACGGCGACAACCGCAAGCCCGAAGGCGTCCACGCGTTCGACGGCGTGGCCGGGCAGGAGAGGTGTTGACGGCCCCGGGGTCGACGGCGGACCTCGTCCGCCGCTGGGAGTCCGCGGCTCGGCCGAACCCCACGGCGACGGACGTGGGCTCCCTGCTGGAGAAGTGCTACCGCGCGAGACCTCTGGCACGCGAGATCCTCTCGGGCGGCCATCTGCAGCACGACGAGGAGCTGCGCAACCACACGGAGAAGCTCCTGTGGACGGTCACGGACACCGTCACCCTGCTGCACTTCGCCCGGCACGCCTTCGGCTCCCTCGATGCGTATCTCCTGCACCTCGAGTCGGAGCGGGAGGACGCGGACGCGGCAGCCGAGTGGGACGAGGGCGCCGAGCGTGCCGACGTCGCCTACTGGACAGGGCTGGAGAGTCAGGTCCCCCAGGAGGACCACCCCTACGGGCTGGTCCTCACCCAGCACGCACTGGGTCAGCGCGTCACCGCGATCCTCGAGGTCGAGGACGGGGCGGTGACCGGCTTCACGGTGGAGGGCGTGCTCGGGCAGATGGTGGACGAGCACCTCGAGGGACTCGTGGGCTTCCCCGAGCCGGACCCGGACTTCGGCGAGGCCGTGCCGGTGATGCGCCGCGGGGATCCCGACGACGAGATGTTCGTGCGCCATCTGCGCCACGCTGCGCGGCTCGGCTTGATCTGAGATGTGGGCCGGGCCGTCCGCTCAGCCCTCCACGAGGAAACCGTCCTCGTGCAGCTCCCGCAGCGCGGCCAGCAGGCCGGCCCGGCCCGCTTCGTCCAGCTCCAGCAGCGCGGCGACCGCGCCCACCAGCTGCCCCACGGACAGCTCGCCGTCGCTGGCCGAGAGGACGCCCGCCGTCGCGGTGTCCAGGCGCGCCACACGCCGGAACCCGGAGCCCTGACGGGCCAGGATCACCTCGGGGTGCTCCGCCCCGAACCGCTGGTGGCGCTCCTCGGTCACGTCGGATGCCACCCGCAGGTGCAGGCCGCGCAGCGCGGCCAGGGCCGGGTCCCCGACGTCGACCCCCGTCCCGGCGCCCGCGGCCAGCCGGTCCCGGCGGGCGACGGCGGCGGCCCACGCGGCGCCGAGGGCCTCGTCCACGGCCTGGGTCAGCTCCTCGGCGACCACCCACCCCCGGCCCTGGGAGCCGTCCGCGGCGGGCCGACGCAGCCACACGTGGCCGAAGCCCACGCCCGCGACCCCGCGCGCGGCGAAGTCGTCCAGGTACCCACGGTAGGCGGCCTCATAGGCGGGCGGGTCGAGCTCGAGCGAGGAGTCCTGCAGCCACGTCTCCGCGTAGCCCGCGGGGTCCTGCCGGTCGCGCTGGATGAACCAGGCCTGCATCCCCGACGCCAGCCACGAGCGCGGGCGCGCGTCCCAGGGTGCGGTGTCGGCGTCGGCGGTGTCTCCCGCCGGGATCTCCCAGTTGGCGAGCAGCTGCGCGGTGCCGCCCTCGGCGAGCACGTCCGGCAGGGCCGCGATCAGCTCCGCGACGATCCGGTCGCCCTCGCGGCCGCCGTCGCGGTAGGTCAGCACGGGCGCGTCCGGGTCCGTGCGCGGGGTGATCACGAACGGCGGGTTCGAGACCACGAGGTCGAACCGCTCCCCCGCCACCGGCGCCAGCAGATCGCCGGCCGCCAGCCGGACCCGGTCCTCGAGCCGCTCCCGGTCGAGGCCGAGCACGTCCGCGTTGAGCAGCAGGTTGAACCGGGTGAAGGCCAGGGCGCGCTCGGACAGGTCCGTGGCGGTGACGTGGTCGGCGTGGGCGAGCAGGTGCAGGGTCTGGATCCCGCAGCCCACCCCCACGTCGAGGGCGCGGGCCACGGGACGGCGCTGCGTGGCGCCGGCGAGCGTGAGGGAGGCCCGACCGACGCCGAGCACGTGCTCGGGAGGCAGCGGGCCGCGCCGCTGCAGGGCCGTCAGGTCCGAGGCGATCCACATCCGGCCCGGCTCGTCCGCCTCATACGGCGAGAGGTCCACCGCGCCGCGCACGCGTCCGTCCGGCCCCTCGACGACGAGCCCGGCCGCCACGGCCCCGGCCAGGCCGAGGCTGGGCAGGGCGGCGTCGAGGTCGGCGGCGGGGACGGGCTCGCCGAGCAGCCAGGCCCCGACGGCGGCGGCGAGGGCCCGCGTGCCGTGCCGGTCGCCGGGGCCGGCTGCGTCGTCGTGCCGGTCGGGGCCCGCCAGGTGACCGGCGACGACGCGGCGGGCGGCCTCGGCGTGCTCGCGGTCCAGGGCGAGCGTGGCCACGGGTCCGAGCAGCCCCTCGACGGCGGCGGTGGTGAACGGCAGGGCCGCCAGGTCCGCGGCGAGGGCCACGGCCGTGGCCGGTGTCAGCCGCGGGGCGGGGGGCGACGGAGGTGTCGGGACGGGACTCATGCCTCGGTCCTCTCAGCGGGGTGGGGGCGGTGGGCGCAGACGGGGCAGCGGTGCTCGGGGTCGTCGACGGCGCAGGCCGCGCAGCGGACCTCGAGCGTGGTGCAGGCCGGGTCGGCGCAGTTGCGCAGCGCCGAGGTCGGGGCCTGGCACGTGACGCACCGGCCGATGGTCTCGGCGTCGGCGGTGAAGCGGGTGGACAGGCGTCGGTCGAACACGGCCAGCTCGCCCCGCCACAGTCCGGCGTCGCCGCGGGCCTCGCCGTAGCGGACGATGCCGCCGTCGAGCTGGTAGACCTCGGCGAAGCCGCGGTCCTTGAGCAGGGCGGAGAGGACCTCGCAGCGCACGCCGCCCGTGCAGTAGGTGATCAGCGGCGCGTCCTTGAGGTGGTCCAGGGCCCCGGAGTCGACGGCGGCGAGCAGGTCGCGGGTGGTGTGCGCGTCCGGGACCACGGCCCCGTCGAATCGGCCGATGGCCGCTTCCACCGTGTTGCGGCCGTCGAGGAAGCGCACGGGGTTCGCGGTGCCGGCGCGCTCGGCGACGAGTGCGTCCACCTGGGCGGGGGTGAGCCGCTCCCCCGTGCCGACGACGCCGTCCGCGTCCACGGAGACGCGCTCGGGGGCCCCGAACGCGACGAGCTCGGGCTTGAGCTTGACGGAGAGGCGGGGGAAGTCCGCCGCCGAGCCGTCCGACCACTTCACCTCGAGGTCCCGGAACGCCGGATGCTCCCGCGTGCCGCGCACGTAGCGCTTGACCGCGTCGACCGGTCCGCCGACGGTCCCGTTGATCCCCTGCGACGACACGATGATCCGGCCGGTCAGGCCGAGGGACGCGGCGAGCGTGCGCTGCCACAACCGCACCGCCTCGGGGTCGGCGAGCGGGGTGAACCGGTAGTACAGCGCGATGCGGGAGAGGGGGGCGGTGCTCATCGAGGTCCAGGCTAGTGCGCGACCCCGGACGTGACGGCCGTGCGGGACGGGCGGGACCTGGCCCGCACCGGCCTCACGCCTTACCCTTCAGACATGACTGAGCATCTGGATCCGGCACTGGTCGACACCTGGTTCGCGGCCTGGTCGCGATCGCGCGGCTACCGCATCAGCCAGGAAGCGGGGCGACGCGCGGCCCTGCGCACCCCTCGCCCCGCCCGCATGATCCCCGGCGGCTCCGGTCGCGCCACGGTGGACGTGCCGGCCACGTGGGAGTACGTGGTGGTGAACCCCTCCCGCGCGGAGCTCGAGGACCTGCGCGAGGCGGTGCGGGACCAGGAGCAGATTCTGCTCACCGTGTTCGGCGACGCCGGCGAGGACCCGAAGGCCATGGGTCTGAAGGCCCAGGCCGAGCCGGAGCGCTTCATGACCATGGACATGGACCCCGAGCTGCAGGACGTGGAGCCCCCGCTGCTGCCCGAGGGCTATGAGGCCCGCGTGGACCAGCCGATGGAGGGCAGCCGTCGCCTGCGCATCCTGGCCGTCGGCGCCTCGACCGCGCCGGAGGGCGAGGAAGAGCTCGCCGCCCTCGGCTGGGTCACCGAGGAGGACGGCACCGCCGTCTACGACCGGATCTGGACGTCCCCGAACCACCGTCGCCGCGGCCTCGGCTCCCTCGTGATGCGCTACCTCACCTCCGAGGTCATGAGCGAGGGTGAGATCAGCCGCGGCCTGCTCGTCGCCTCGCCGGACGGGCAGAAGCTGTACCGCCACCTGGCCTGGACCGACCTCGGCCCCGTGTCCATCTGGGGTCGCGGCCTGGCCGAGGACAACCCCACCGCCGAGCACACCGGCACCATGGGGGCGTGACCGGCCACCTCCCGGAGCACGATCCCTGGGCGGATCCCGCGGGCGGCTGGGGGCCGCCCGGCACGGCGGACGCCGCGCCGGGCGTGGACGACGCCGCCCCGGACTGCTCCGGACCGGAGCCGCAGCCCGTCGGTGAGGTGGTGGCCGACGTCGTGGCCGGGCTGTCCGTCACGGCACCCGGCGACCTGCGCCCGGACACGCCGGCGGGGGCCGGACTCCGTGCGGCGCTGGGCCGGACCGGGCTGCCCGAGCAGATTCGCCACGTCACCGAGCTGCCCGCCCGGCAGGCCCGGCACACGGACTGGCCCGCGGACGCGCCGGAGGGCCTGGTCAGGGCGTTCGCGGCACGCGGCGTCGAGCGGCCGTGGCTGCACCAGGTGCGCGCCGCGGCCCTGGCCGGCGCGGGGACGCACACCGTGCTCGCCACGGGCACGGCGTCGGGCAAGTCGCTGGGCTACCAGCTGGCGGTCGGCACCCGGCTGGCCGCCGACCCCCGGGCCACCGCGCTCTACCTCGCCCCCACCAAGGCCCTCGCGGCGGACCAGCTGACCTCTTGGCGCGCCCTCGAGCGGGACGGCGCCCCGGGGCTGCGCGCGGCCCCCTACGACGGCGACACCGCACCGCAGGACCGGATCTGGGCTCGCGAGCACGCCACCGTTCTCATGACCAACCCGGACATGCTCCACGTGGGGATCCTGCCGCACCACGAGCGGTGGGCCGCGTTCTTCCGGAACCTGGCGTTCGTGGTGGTGGACGAGTCGCACACGTACCGGGGCGTCTTCGGCTCGCAGGTGGGCATCCTGCTGCGCCGGCTGCGGCGCATCGCCGCCCACTACCGCGGGGACCGTCCGGAGACCGTGTTCATCGGAGCGTCCGCGACGTCGGCGGATCCGGCCGGGCACTTCGCCCGACTGATCGGGGCGCCGGCCACGGCCGTCACCGAGGACGCGTCCCCGCACGGGGCGGTCACGGTGGCGTTCTGGGAGCCGGAGCTGACGGACCGTCGGGGCGAGAACGGCGCGCCCGTCCGCCGCTCGGCGATGGCCGCCGCCGCCGACCTGGTCACGGACCTGGCCCTGCAGCAGGTGCGCACGCTGGCGTTCATCCGCTCGCGGCGCGGGGCCGAGGCCATCGCCAGCGCGGCCAAGCGGCAGCTCGAGGAGGTCGAGCCGGGGCTCGGCACGCGGATCGCGGCCTACCGCTCGGGCTACCTGCCCGAGGAGCGGCGGGAGCTGGAGGCGGACCTGCGCTCGGGTCGGCTGCTGGGCATGGCCTCGACGCCGGCGCTGGAGATGGGCATCGACGTCGCGGGGCTGGACGCGGTGGTGGTGGCCGGCTGGCCGGGCACCCGCGCGTCGTTCTTCCAGCAGATCGGCCGCGCCGGGCGCGGTGGCCAGGATGCGCTCGCGTTCTTCGTGGCCTCGGACGACCCCCTGGACACGTTCGTGGTGGACCACCCGGAGGCCGTGTTCGACCTGGGCGTGGAGGACACCGTGGTGGACCCGGAGAACCCGCACCTGCTCGGCCCGCAGCTGTGCGCGGCCGCCGCGGAACTGCCGATCACGCCCGAGGCGTTCGGCTGGTTCGGGGAACCGGGGCGGGTGCGCGCCCTGCTGGACGTGCTGGTCGAGCAGGGGCTGCTGCGCCGTCGGCCGGCCGGCTGGTTCTGGACGCACCCCGAGCACGCCGCCGGCATGGTCTCCCTGCGGGACGACGGCGGCGGGCCCATGGACATCATCGACGCCGAGTCCGGTGCCCTGCTGGGCACGATGGACTCGCCCCAGACCCACTACCAGGCGCATCCCGGCGCGGTGTACGTGCACCAGGACCGCACGTACCTCGTGGCGGAGCTGGACGAGGACGCGCACGCCGTGGTGGTCACGCGGGCCTGGCCGGACTTCACCACGCAGGCCCGGGACGTCACGGAGATCGAGATCGTCGCGGTGCACCGTCGCCTGGACGCGCGCGAGAGCACCCTGCGCTGGTGCCTCGGGGAGGTGCAGGTCCGCACCCAGGTGGTGTCCTTCCAGCGCAAGGCCCTGGCCTCCGGGGAGGTGCTCGGCGAGGAGCCCCTCGACCTGCCGGCGCGGGACCTGTTCACCTCGGCGGTGTGGTTCCAGGCGGCCTCGGACGAGCTCATCGCCGCGGGTCTGACCACGGATCGCCTGCCCGGCGCCCTCCACGCGGCGGAACACGCGATGATCGGCATGATGCCGCTCGTCGCCTCGAACGACCGCTGGGACATCGGCGGCGTCTCGATGGTCCTGCACCCGGACACGGGCTCCCCCGCCGTGTTCGTCTACGACGGCCGGCCCGGCGGGGCGGGCTTCGCCGAACGCGGCTTCGAGCAGGCGCGACGCTGGGTCGAGGCGACGGCGGGGGCCATCGCGGCCTGCGAGTGCGCGGAGGGCTGCCCGTCCTGCGTGCAGTCCCCCAAGTGCGGCAACCGCAACAGCCCCCTGGACAAGGCCGGCGCGCTGACCGTCCTGCGGTTCCTGATGGACCACGCCGATCACCTCGTCCCGGCGGACGCCTCGGCCGACGGCTCGGGCGGCGCCCCCGGCGGGGCCGCGGACGCGGCGCCCGGGGCCTGAGACCGCGGCGGACCCGCGACGGCGTCGGCCGTGGCCGCCGGCAGCGGGGCGCGGGCGAGCTCGACCGCGACGCGCACGGTCCCGTCCTCGCGCACCTCGCACGCCACGACGACGGCCCCGTTGCGTTCGGCGGTCCGCCCGGCCAGCACGCACGGCTCGTGGTCGGAGAGCCCGCGCCGGGCGTCGGAGGCGGCGAGCGCCGCCAGGTCGGCGGCCCCGGCCGCCCGGGAGCCGGTGACCGAGGCCTGCCCGAGCGCCGCGACCGCCAGCAGCAGACCCGCCCCCAGGGCGGCCGTGCCCAGGACGGACACGGTGCCCGAGCCGCGTTCGCCCCGCGCGGGCGCCCTCCCGCGGGTCATGACCGGTCCTCCGGTGAGGCGGCGGGCGTTCCGGGCCGCTGGTCGGGGGCGGCGGCGTGGGCGGTGAGGGTGAGCACCTCGGCCCAGGCGAGCGGCCCGGGGCCGGGCTGGACGACCTCGACGGTCACCCACCCGCCCTCGACGGTGTGCGAGAGCGAGGCGTCGTCGCCGGCCATGCGCGCCACCGCGTCCCGGGCCGCCGCCTCGTCGTCGCCCCGGGCGAGGATGCGGGCGGCCGACGCCGCGGCGTCCTGACCCCGCACCTGCTGCACCGCGGCGGCGCCGGCCAGCAGGACGGACACGAGCACGAACGCGATCACGGGCAGCAGCACCGCGTACTCGGCCGTGACGGCCCCGGTCTCGCCGCCCCGGAGCGCCCGGGGCCACCCCGCCGTCCGGGCGCCCGTGCGGCGCCCGGACGGCGGGGCGGAGATCGGGTGCTCAGTCACGCTGGAGCGCCCCGGAGACGAGGTCCACGAGCAGCGACTGCACGTCCGGGCTGGTGAGCACGACGGCCAGCACGCCCGCGAAGCCCACGGCGGCGAGCGTGAGGATGCCGTACTCGGCCGTGATCGCGCCGGTCTCCTCGCTCGCGGCGTCGACGACGCGGGCGAGGCGGTCGCGCTCGCTCGGGCGAGTGACGGCGGGCTGGGCGGAGTGGGAGCGGTGGGTCATGGTGGTCCTCCTGGAGTGGGCCCCGCGGTGCGGGGCGGTGGTGACGGCCCGGCCGGGCCGCTGGTCCCAGGCTGGCCCGGTGCGGGCCCCGCGCGCCGGGGGCGGTGCGGATCCGGGGATGGGGCGGGGCGAACGGGGCCCTGTGCAGGACCGGACGCCCCGGTGTCGCCGCCGCCTCAGCCCGGTCCCGCCCCGAGCAGGGCCATGACGACGGGCACAACGCCCCAGCACACGAAGGCGGGCAGCAGGCACAGCCCCAGCGGCATCACCAGGCGCACGGCCAGCTCCTCGGCCGCCCGTTCATCGGTCCGCCGGGTCTGCTGACGGACGGCGGCGGCGGTCTCGGCCAGCGTGCGGGCGCCGGCCATCCCGGACCGGTGCAGCGGACGCAGTCGGGCGGCGGTCTCGGCCCACACCGGGTCCGTGTCGAGGCCCACCCACGCCTCGTCCCAGTCCCGGCCCCAGAGCAGCAGCGCCGCCGTGGCCCGCAGGCCGCGGGCGCCCGGCAGGGTCCGGCCGAGGTCGTCCAGCGCGGCGGGCAGGGATCGGCCGGCGCTGAGCAGCGCCGCCAGCACGTCCAGCACGACGGCGGCGCCCACCGCCGCCGGCTCGCGCGCGGCCGCACGCAGCAGCAGGCGCGTCCAGGACCGCCCGGCCAGCCAGAACAGCAGCCCCACCGCGGCGACCACGGCACCGAAGGGCGAGCGGACCAGGTCCCACGGGGAGGTGCCGAGCAGCCACGCGAGGCCGAGGCCGCCCAGGGGCAGCCACTGCAGCAGTCGGGACGTCGCGCCCGGCCCCGCCGCGGCCGAGCGGCGGGCCCGGGCCGCGTCCACGTCCGCCTCGAGGCTGTGGGCCAGCCGCCGGGCCACGGCTGCGGGAGCGGCACCCGCCCGGGCCCCGGCCGCGAGCGCCGCATCGACCAACGCCCAGCCCGGGTCCCGTGCGGGGGTCCGCCAGGGCGGGGTCCCACCGCGGCGCGCCGCCTCCCCGGTCGGCGCAGGCGACGCCGGCACATCCCAGGCCAGCGCCTCGGCCCGGCGTCGGGCGTGGTGATGGGCGCAGCATGCGGCACCCGCCTCGCCCGGGCCCGACCCGCAGGCGGGCAGGGTGCACGCGGTCTCCCGCCAGGCCTGCTCCTCGGTCAGACCGGCCGCGACGAGGGCGGCCCAGCGGCGCAGCACGCCGACGAGCACCTCCGTCTCCTCCTCCGGCCTCGCCCGCCCGGCCCGCCAGGGCAGCAGCGCCACGGCACGCCCGGCGCGGGACCGCCGCGCCGGCCCGGTGGCCGTCGTCGGGCTCACCGGCCGCCCCGCCCCGCCAGCCGCGCCGCGAGCGCGGGCACGCCGGGTCCCTCGACGGTCCGCCCGCCCGTCGCCTCCGTCCCGGGCCGCCACGTGAGGGCGGGCAGCAGGGCGAACCCGTCGGCGCGCGGGTCCGGGACGGCGAGCTCGACGGGGTGCCGCCCGTGGCCGTCCCGGGCGACGTGCAGCACGGCGTCCACGCCGGCGCGGGCCTGCGCGGCCACCGTCTCGGGCCGCCAGCCGGCCAGGGAGGCCATGGCCGTCAGCCGGGCGGGCACCTCGGCGGCGGCGTTGGCGTGCAGGGTGCCCCACGCGCCCTGGTGTCCCGTGTTCAGGGCGGTGAGGACGTCGGCCACCTCGGCGCCGCGGCACTCGCCGACCACGAGCCGGTCCGGCCGCATCCGCAGCGCGTGGCGGACGAGCTCGGCCAGTCCGACCTCGCCGGCGCCCTCCGCGTTGGCGGCGCGGCACTGCAGTGCGACCACGTGCGGGTGATCGGGCGCGGCCTCGGCCGTGTCCTCCACGACGACGATCCGTTCGTCCCCCGGCACCCGGCCGAGGGCTGCGGAGAGCAGCGTGGTCTTGCCTGCCCCGGTCGCGCCGCTGACCAGGACGGTGGCACGGTCGCGCACGAGCGCCTCGAGGGCGTCGGCCCAGAGGGCGCCGTCCGGCCAGCCGTCGGCCAGCGCGGCCAGCGACGGCGTCGTCGCGGCCGGGATCCGCAGGCTCAGCAGGGTGCCGCCGCCACTGACCGGGGGCAGGACCGCGTGGACGCGCACGCCGCCCACGCGGGCGTCGGCCAGCGGCACCGCCGCGTCGAGGCGGCGGCCGGCCCGGTGCAGCAGCCGCACCGCGAGCTCCCGGGCGGTCTCGGGGTCGAGCCGACCGGGGCGGCGGACGAGGCCTTCGTCCCCGTCGGTCCACACCGCGCCCGCGCCGTCCACGAGCACGTCGGTCACGCCCGGGGTGCGCACCCAGGGTGCGAGCGGGCCGAAGCCGTCGAGCTCATCGACCAGCGCCGCCACGCGCGGGTCGTCGATCGGCGCATCGAGGGCCTCGGCGATCAGCGGGGCCAGCGGCGGCTCCGCCCCGTCGGCGGCCGACGCACGGGCCTCGGCCACGCGCCGGCGCACGACGGCGGCGTCCAGCCCGCCGGGGCCCGCTGCGGGTGTGGCCAGCGGCGGCGCGGCGACCTGCGTGCGTTCCGGCTCGGCCGGGTCAGTGCGGGGCCACGGGAACCGTCGGCCGACCTCGGGCGGGGCGAGGCGGGACCGTCGGCCCCGGGGCGGGCGGGGCGGGGCGGCGGGGACGAACGGGCGCATGGCGGACCTCCTGCGGGATGGGGGGCGGCCGCCGCGGTCCGCGGCCGCCGGCCCGTCCAGTCCACCGCCTCGCCCGCGCGCCCGCCTGCCCCGGTCGTCCGGCTGGGGACACGTGCCCACCCCCCGGCGCCTGTGCAGGAGCGGACGGCGCCGCGCAGCCGTCAACCGCGCAGGATCTCGTGGGTCCGCGCGTCGCGCACGCGGGAGTCGTCCCACGGCACGTCCCAGCCCAGCAGCGCCAGCACACGGTCCAGCAGCGCCGCCGTGAACCCCCACACCAGGCGCTCGCCCACGAGGAAGCCCGGCGTCTCGCCGCGGCGGCCGCCGGGCCGGGCCACGCGGCACCGGTTCGCGGGGTCCACCAGGTCCGCGACCGGCATCCGGAACACGGCCGCGGCCTCGGCCTGGTCGACCACCGCCACGCGACTGGGGTCCCGCCACCACCCGAGCACCGGGTGCACCACGTGCCCGGAGACCACCACCGGCACCGCCGGCAGCACGCCCAGGACCTCCACGCCGGCCGGGTCCAAGCCGGTCTCCTCCTGCGCCTCGCGCAGGGCCGTGGCCACGACGTCGGCGTCCTCGGGGTCGACGCGACCGCCGGGGAACGCGATCTGCCCGGCGTGCTGGCGCAGGGTGGCGGCGCGCTGGGTCAGCAGCACGTCCACGTGCGGGTGCACGCGCTCGGCGTCGTGACGGGCGGGGACGTCGTCGAGGGCGCCGAACAGGATCAGCACGGCGGAGGGGCGCGGATCGCCGGACCGGGGCCACTCGAAGCCCCACATCGGCACGGCCTCGGGCGGGATGGTGGTGAGCGAGGCCGGGTCGTGGTGACCGGGCGCGTCCGCAGGGGCCGTGCCCCACCGGGCCACGAGGTCCGCCAGCTGGTCCCGCGCACCCGTCAGCGACGCCTCGGACGTCCCGGCGGCGTCGCGGGAGGTCGGGCGGGGGCTCGCGGGGGTCTCAGGCATGGCCCCCACGCTAGCCGCCGGTCGTAGCCTCGGGGCATGACGGCTCCCCTGACCTCGCCCCCGGCGGACGCCGCGTCCCCGGATCCGGTGGACGTCGCGGTGATCGGCGCCGGACAGGCCGGACTGGCGGTCGGCTACTTCCTGGCCCGGGCCGCGCGGGACGTCGACCGCGGGCGCCGGCCGGGCCCGCCGCCGTCGTTCGTCCTGCTCGACGCGTCCGCCCAGCCCGGCGGCGCGTGGCCGCACCACTGGGACTCCCTGCGCCTGTTCTCCCCCGCC
The DNA here is from genome assembly GCF_024519775.1 of Micrococcus sp. Mcc28. Lineage (NCBI taxonomy): Bacteria > Bacillati > Actinomycetota > Actinomycetes > Micrococcales > Micrococcaceae > Micrococcus > Micrococcus sp. Mcc28. The sequence continues at coordinate 55,170 of NZ_JALJRH010000002.1, forward strand.
GAGCACTCCTCCCTGCCGGGCCGACCCATGCCGCCGTCGCCCGGTCCCGGCACCCCGGACGCCGGGCACGTCGTCGCCTACCTGGCCGACTACGAGGACCGCTACGGGCTGCCGGTGCGCCGGGGCGTGCGTGTCGCGGAGGTGACGCACGACGCCGCCGCGTCCCCGCCGTTCACCCTGCGGCTCGAGGACGGCACGGCCCTGAGCGCCCGGGCCGTGGTCTCCGCGACCGGCTCGTTCACCCGCCCGTTCGTGCCGGCCCTCCCGGGCGCCGACCGCTTCGGCGGCACGCAGCGGCACTCCGCCGCGTACCGCTCCCCCGACGCGTTCGCCGGGCGGCGCGTCCTCGTGGTGGGCGGCGGCAACTCGGGCGCCCAGATCGCGGCTGACCTGCTGCTGGCGGGTGTCGCCACCACGTGGGCCACCCGGCGTCCGCCCCGGTTCATGCCGGACGACGTGGACGGGCGGGTGCTCTTCGACCGGGCCTCGGCGCGCGTGCTGGGCCGCTCCGAGGCGCGCGTGGGCGACCTCGGGGACATCGTCATGGTGCCCTCGGTGATCCGCGCCCGCGACGAGGCCGGGCTCCACGCGGTCCCCGCGCCCACGGCGCTCACGCCGGAGGGCGTCCGTTGGGGCCACGACGCCGGCGCAAGCCACGGCTGGCCCGCCGCCAGCCGCGCCGCGGCCCGGGTGCGCGGGGCCGAGCACCCGGTGGATGACGTCGTCTGGTGCACGGGCTTCCGGGCGGACCTGCGCCATCTGCGGGGCCTCGAGCTGACCCGCCGCCCCTCCGGGGCGCCGGCGACGGAGCGTGCGCTGCCGACCGCCTCGGTGGACGTGCCGGGGCTGCACCTGCTCGGCTACGACGACTGGTGCGGGGCCGCCTCGGCCACGCTCGCGGGCGTGGGGGTGCACGCGCGCCGGGCCGTCGACGCGATCCTCGCGGGCCTCACCGCCGGCTGAGCGGGCGGGCAGGCTGAGCGCTCAGGCCTCCAGCCCGTGGCCGAGGGCGCGCAGCTCCCGGCGCGTCCGCCCCGCGCGCAGGAGCTCGAGCAGCTCCTCCCGGCCGGGCTTGAGCTCGTAGGCGAGCAGGGCGCGCGCCCGCTCGGGGTCGGTCTCCCCCGCGCCGTAGGACGGGCACCAGCGGGCGATCGGGCACGCCCCGCACGCCGGGCGGCGCGCGTGGCACACGCGGCGGCCGTGGAAGATCAGCCGGTGGGAGAGCATCGTCCAGTCCCGGCGCGGGAACAGGGCACCCACGGCGTGCTCGACCTTCACCGGGTCGGTCTCGTCCGTGAACCCCAGGCGCCGGGCGAGCCGGCCGACGTGCGTGTCCACGGTGATCCCGGGCTGGCCGAAGGCGTTGCCGAGCACCACGAACGCGGTCTTGCGCCCCACCCCGGGCAGCGCCACGAGGTCCTCGAGACGGGCGGGGACCTCGCCGTCGTGCCGGGCCACGAGCTCCTGGGACAACCGCAGGATCGCGGAGGCCTTGTTCCGGTAGAACCCCGTGGAGCGCACGAGCTCCTGCAGCTCCGGCTCGGTGGCCGCGGCCATCGCATGGGCGTCCGGGAAGCGGGCGAACAGCGCCGGCGTGGCCGCGTTGACCCGCACGTCGGTGGTCTGGGCGGACAGCACCGTGGCCACGAGCAGCTCGAACGGCGTCTCGAAGTCCAGCTCGGCGACGGCGTACGGGTACGTCTCGGCCAGGATCCGGTTGATCCGCCGCGCCCGGCGCACCAGTGCCGGCCGGGTCTCCCCGGTCGGCGTGCCCGTCGACTCCGTCTCCATCCGCGCGTCCTCCCGCCCTCGTGCGATCCGCTCAGGTCCGACCATCCTAGGGAGCGGGGCGCGTGCCGACGTCCGCACCGCGTCCGGCCCCCGCTTCCGGGCACGATGCGACACACAGGACCCGAGGATTTGTGGCGACGACGCCGCGCGCGGCATGCTGAGGCGGGAGACTAGTGTGGGGCGCGTCACATCCGCGCCGCGCACTGACCGCACCACCCCGAAAGGACCCCGTCGATGGACGAGCAGATCCCCACGTTCCCGCCCCCGGCCGAGTTCGCCGCCCAGGCGGTGGCCGGAGCCGACCTGTACGAGGAGGCCGCCAAGGACCGCCTGGCCTACTGGGCCCGCCGCGCCCGCGAGGTCCTGCACTGGGAGCAGGACTTCACCGACGTCCTGGACTGGTCCGACGCACCCTTCGCGAAGTGGTTCGTCGGCGGCACCACCAACGCCGCGTACAACGCCCTGGACCGCCACGTCGAGGCCGGCCACGGCGACCGCGTGGCCATCCACTTCGAGGGCGAGCCCGGCGACACCCGGACCTACACCTACGCCGACCTGGCCGCCGAGGTCCGGCGCGCCGCCAACGCGTTCGAGTCCCTCGGCGTGACCAAGGGCGACCGCGTGGCCGTCTACCTGCCGATGATCCCCGAGGCCGTCATCACGATGCTCGCGTGCGCGCGCATCGGCGCGGTCCACTCCGTGGTGTTCGGCGGCTTCTCCTCCGACGCCCTGCGCTCCCGCGTGGACGACGCCGAGGCCAAGCTCGTCGTCACGGCCGACGGCTCCTTCCGCCGCGGCAAACCCTCCATGCTCAAGCCCGCCGTGGACCAGGCCCTCTCCGCGCCCGGCCACACCGCCGAGCACGTGCTCGTGGTCCGCCGCAACGAGGCCGAGGTCGAGATGACCGAGGGCCGCGACCTGTGGTGGCACGACGTCGTGGACGGCCAGTCCGACGAGCACGAGCTCGTGTGGCACGACGCCGAGCACCCGCTCTACATCCTGTACACCTCCGGCACCACCGGGAAGCCGAAGGGCATCCTGCACACCACCGGCGGCTACCTCGTGCAGGCCGCGGTCACCCACCACGACACCTTCGACCTGCACCCGGAGTCGGACGTCTTCTGGTGCACCGCCGACGTCGGCTGGGTCACCGGGCACTCCTACGTCGCCTACGCACCGCTGGTCAACGGCGCCACCCAGGTGATCTACGAGGGCACCCCGGACTCCCCGCACCAGGGCCGCTGGTGGGAGATCGTGCAGAAGTACGGCGTGAGCATCCTCTACACGGCGCCGACGGCGATCCGCACGTTCATGAAGTGGGGCCGGCACATCCCGGACGAGTACGACCTCTCCAGCCTGCGCGTGCTCGGCTCCGTGGGCGAGGCCATCAACCCGGAGGCCTGGCTCTGGTACCACGAGGTCATCGGCGCCGGCCGCTGCCCCATCGTGGACACCTGGTGGCAGACCGAGACGGGCGCCCACATGCTCACCCCGCTGCCCGGCGTGACCACCCTCAAGCCCGGTTCCGCCCAGAGGCCGGTGCCCGGCGTCGTGCTGGAGGTCGTGGACGAGCTCGGCGAACCCATGACGGACACGAGCGCGGGCTTCCTCGTGGTGCGCGAGCCGTGGCCGTCCATGCTGCGCGGCATCTGGGGCGACCGGGAGCGCTTCAAGGAGACCTACTGGTCCCGCTTCCCCGGCATGTACTTCGCCGGCGACGGCGCCCGCTACGACGAGGACGGCGACATCTGGCTGCTGGGCCGCGTGGACGACGTCATGAACGTCTCCGGCCACCGCCTGTCCACCACCGAGATCGAGTCCTCCCTCGTGGCGCACCCGTCCGTGGCCGAGTCCGCGGTGGTCGGTGCGAAGGACGAGACCACGGGTGAGGCGGTCGTCGCGTTCGTCCTGCTCACCGCGGTCGCCGTCGCGGCCGACCGCGACGTCGCCGAGGTCGAGGAGGAGCTGCGGCAGCACGTGGGCAAGGACATCGGCCCCATCGCCAAGCCCAAGCGCGTGCTCGTGGTCCCCGAGCTGCCCAAGACGCGCTCCGGCAAGATCATGCGCCGTCTGCTCAAGGACGTGGCCGAGGGCCGCGACCCGGGCGACTCCACCACGCTGGCCGACCCCACGGTCATGCAGCGCATCGTGGAGACGCTCGCCCCGAAGGCCTGAGCCGGCACGACGACGCCGCCCCGGACCGCACGCTGCGTGCGGTCCGGGGCGGCGTCGTCGGTGGGCGGGCCCGCCTCAGGCGCGGGCGGCCGCGTCCCGGCGGACCAGCTCCACGGCCTCGTCGGGCGTGTACCCGAGGCGCTCGAGCAGGGTGTCCAGACAGCGCCGCACGGCCTGGTGCGCGGCGTCGGCGCGGGCGTCCGCCGAGGCGGCCACGAACGTGCCCGCGCGACCCCGGGTGCGGATGGTGCCGTGCGCCTCGAGCTCCTTGTAGGCCCGGGCCACGGTGCCCGGTGCCACGCCGAGCTCGGCGGCGAGCACGCGCACGGGCGGCAGTCGGTCCCCGCGGGCCAGGGATCCGGAGGCGACGCCGGCCAGGACCGCGTCCACGATCTGCCGGTAGGGCGGGGCCGGCAGGCTCGCGTCCACCGCCACGACCGGCAGGGAGGCGGAGACCACGCCCGCGGCCCCGTCGGCGACCGGGGCCGCCGCGAACGGACCGGGGAGCCTCATCGACTCACCGGTGCCGCGCGTCGAGACGGCCATCCTCGCGCTCCCGCACGGCGGGGGCCAGCTCGTCCTCGATGGCGAGGTCGCCCGAGGAGTCGTCCGGGTGGCGGAGCAGGTGGATGGCGGAGACCGCGAGGCCGCCCCACACCAGGAGGATGGCCAGGGACATCATGACGATCGCTGCGGTGCTCATCGGTCAGAGCTCCTTCCGGGTGGTGGCCGCGGGCACCACCGGCAGGGCGCCGGTGGGGACGGTGCCCTCGGGCACGGCGTTGTGCGGGATGAGGTCGCCGTGGATCTCGCTGTCCAGGTCCTCCGCGTAGAGGTTGGACTTGCGGGACCACGGGATCAGGGAGAGCAGGACGGCCAGGGCGACGGAGCCGAGCGCGATGCCCCAGCCGAAGACGCCGAGGAAGTCGCCCGGGTAGCCCTCATAGCCCTCCGCGATCACCTTCATGATCCAGGAGAGCCAGATGTAGGCGAGCACGATCGGCATGAGCACGCCGATCAGCAGCACGTACCCGCGGCCGACCTTGAAGGAGGAGACGGCGTTGAGGTGCGCCGTGATGCGGCGGGCCGAGCCCAGTGCGCCGGTGACCAGGAGCACCGACAGGAGCGCCGCGCCCACGATGCCGAAGTTGTTGGCGAACGCGTCCATGGTGTCGAGCATCTGCAGGCCCGTGGTGGTGGAGAACAGGGCGAGGGAGACCACCCCGGACAGGCCGATCACGACGATCGTGGCCGTCCAGCGGCCCCAGCCGAGCTTGTCCTTCACGGCGGAGATGACGACCTCGAGGATCGAGATCAGCGAGGTGAAGCCGGCGACCACGAGCGAGCCGAAGAACAGCACGCCGATCAGGGCGCCGAGCGGGGCCTGCGAGATCAGGGTGGGGAAGGCGATGAACGCCAGGCCGATGCCGCTGCCGGCCACCTCGGACACGGACACGCCGGAGGCCTGCGCCATGAAGCCCAGGGCGGAGAACACGCCGATGCCGGCCAGGATCTCGAAGCCCGAGTTGGAGAAGCCGACGACCAGGCCGGAGCCGGTAAGGTTCGTCCGGCGGTTGAGGTAGGAGGCGTAGGTGATCATGATGCCGAAACCGACGGACAGCGAGAAGAAGATCTGGCCGTAGGCGGCGATCCAGACGCCGGGGTCAGCGAGCGCGGCCCAGTTCGGCGTGAACAGGGCGTCCAGGCCCTGGGCGGCGCCCGGCAGGGTGAGGGCGATGCCGACGAGGATCAGGAACATCACGATGAGCAGCGGGATGCCGACCATCGAGGCCAGGGCCACGCCCCGGCGCACGCCGAAGCCCATGATGAGCAGCGTGATCACCCAGACGGCGAGCATGGGCCAGAAGACGCCCGAGACGAAGTCGAAGGACGGGGACGGGTCGTCGGCGACCCGCAGGTAGTCGCCCATGAGGAAGGTCTCCGGGTCCTCGCCCCACCGCTGGTCCACGGAGAACCAGGTGTACATGATCGCCCAGCCGATGATCGCGGCGTAGTAGATCCCGATGACGACGCAGATGAGCACCTGCCACCAGCCGACGGTCTCGGTCCACCGGGACAGGCGCCGGAACGCCAGAGGCGCGGAGCCGCGGAAGCGGTGGCCGATCGCGTAGTCGAAGAACAGCAGCGGGATGCCCGCCGTGAGCAGCGCGATCAGGTAGGGGATGACGAACGCGCCACCGCCGTTCTCATAGGCGACGTAGGGGAAGCGCCAGATGTTGCCGAGGCCCACGGCGGAGCCGATGGCCGCCAGGATGAAGGCCCACCGGCCGGTGAACTCCTCCCGGGTGCGCTTCGGCGCCGTGGCGGGCGCGGAGACGGTGCTGGACATGCAGGACCTCCGAGGGTCGGGGAAACTCGAGTGTGACGGATGCCACAATAGTCGACGCGGGCCGTTACCGGACAGTCCGGTCCGGAATGCGGGCGTCAGGCGCGTGGCGCGGCGCCGGCTCAGCCGCCCGGGACGCAGTCCCCCGAGGGGACCGTGGCTGTCATCCCCGGGGCCGCGGCGACGACGGGGGCGATGGTGTCCGCCGTCAGGGCGTAGCCGACGGCGTCCGAGCCCGGGGCCCGGGCGAACACCAGACCGGCCAGGTTCCCGGCGGCGTCCACCACCGGGCCGCCCGAGTAGCCGTGGCGGATGTCCGCCGCGAGGGTGTAGACGTCCACCATGCTCGCGGCCCCGGTCAGGACGTCGCCGAGCGGCACCTCGCCGACAGCCTGCACGGTCGCGGGGGTGGAGGCGAACGGGCCGCCGTCGGGGTACCCCAGGACGGAGGCCGACGCGCCGCCCGTCAGCTCGGCCCCGACCGGCATGACGGGCAGGTCCGCGTCGTCGACCGCCAGGACGGCGAGGTCGTGCGCCGTGTCCAGGTGGACGATCCGCGCCGCGTGCACGCCGCGGGCGCGGTCCGTCACGGTGGGGGCGTCCACGCCGAGGACCACGTGCGCGTTCGTGAGCACGCGGTCCGGGGCCACGGCCACGCCCGAGCCGCTCTGCACCTGGTTGCACTGCGCGGCCGTCCCGGTCAGCCGGACGACGGCGGCCGACGCCGAGGAGGCGGCGGGAGTCGAGGGGGCGGCCGTCGACGTCGACGAGGCGGGGGCGGTCGTCGTGGCCGACGGCGCGGCGGACGTGGACGACGAGGCCGCGGCGGCGTCGTCGGGCTCCTCGGGGGTCGCCGCGGCGGACGTCGCGGGCGGGGCGGACGGGGAGGAGGCGGCCGAGGGCAGACCCGGCGTCGCGGCCGGGGCCGGAGCGGCGCGGACGCCGTCGTCGGTCTCCGGGACGGGGGCGGGCAGCTCGAGCTCCGGCAGCACGTCCAGGTCGGCGACGGCGGAACGCGAGCGGGCGGCCCAGGCCAGGAGCGAGTCGGGCATCACGGTGTCCAGCGCTGCGATCACCCGCGAGCGGGTCACCTCACGGGTGACCGCGGTGGAGCCGGAGGCCGCGATGGAGAACGCCACGAGCCAGAGGACGAGGGCGCCCGCGAGACCGGTGGCGAGCGCGCCGAGCAGGCGGTCGACGAGTCGCAGCGCCGGCAGGTTCACGCGCAACCGGATCGCCTCGCCGATGGCGGCGCCCACGTACTGGCCCGCCGCCACGAGCACGACGAGGGTGGCGATCAGCGCGGCCCACCGCCACTGCGGCGCGGTGACGAACTTCGCCACCTCAGGCAGGGCGTAGAACGCGATCGCGGCGCCGCCGACCAGGCCGACGAGGTTGCCCAGCACCACCCACAGGCCGCGACGGTGACCCTGGACCAGGAGCATCGCGAGCGCGACGATGAGCAGGACGTCCAGCCACGTCAGACCCAGCGGCATGGGCGACCTCCTTCGGATGTGACGGCACCGGCCACGCACGGGGACGGCCCGCGCACCCGGTGGAGGATCCAGGGTATCGGCCCGCACTGGGGTATGGGGCACAATGGACGCCAGTGAACCGGGCGGCTCCTCCGCCGCGGTGTGAGGAACTGGCCACAGAGAGGACACGCACACATGGATCTCGAGGTTCTGCGGAAGGCTCCGCTGTTCACCAACCTGGACGACGAGGTGTTCGCCATCCTCACCTCGGAGCTGACCGAGGTCGAGCTCTCCCGCGGCGCGTCCGCGTTCCACGAGGGCGACCAGGGCGATCAGCTGTACGTGATCATGTCCGGCAAGATCAAGCTCGGCCGCACCGCCTCGGACGGCCGCGAGAACCTCGTGGCCGTGCTCGGCCCCGGCGAGATCTTCGGCGAAATGGCCCTGTTCAACCCCGCCCCGCGCAACGCCACCGCCACCGCGGTGTCCGCCACGCGCCTGGCCGGTCTGCGCCACGAGAACCTGCGCCGCGCCATCGCCTCGTCGCCGGACGTGTCGGTCCAGCTGCTCCAGGCCCTGGCCCAGCGTCTGTCCAAGACCAACGAGTCCCTGGCGGACCTGGTGTTCTCGGACGTGCCGGGCCGCGTGGCCAAGGCGCTCCTGGACCTCGCGGACCGCTTCGGCCGCCCGGCCGCGGACGGCCTGCTGGTGGCGCACGACCTCACGCAGGAGGAACTCGCCCAGCTGGTGGGCGCGTCCCGCGAGACCGTGAACAAGGCCCTGGCCGAGTTCGTCCAGCGCGGCTGGATCCGCCTGGAGAACCGCGCCGTGGTCATCCTGGACCTGCAGCGTCTGCGCCAGCGTTCGCGCTGACGCTCCCCGCCCTGGAGCGGGCCACCCCGGTCAGTCCCGGGTGGCCCGCTCCACCCGCATCCGGGGGGTGCCGTCGTCGCCGGCCTCGGTGACCAGGTGGTATTCCGGCACGGGGCCACGCCGGGCACAGGGCGTGACGGAGAGCAGGAAGGCGGCGGCCGTCCGGTGCGCCGCGACCCGACGCACGATCACCTGCGTCAGCGGGGTCGCCACCTGGTCGAAGGGTGCCGTGCCCTCCGCCCCGGCGGGTCCGGGCAGCCGCAGCGGGCCGGCCAGCGCGCGACACGCGGGCACCCACGCCTGGAGTTCGGGACCGGGTTCCTCGGATGCCGGCGCGGACTGCACCGGTGGGGTCGTCGTGGCGAACACGGCCGTGTCGAAACGTCGGTGGACGTGGGGCGCGGAATGCCAGCGCATGACGGGGCGCAGCAGGTCGGCGCGCAGTCCGAGGCCGCGCGAGGCCAGCAGATGGGGCAGACTCTCCGAGCCCTCCTCGAGGGAGCTGCGGCCCCCGCCCCAGGTCTCGACGCGCGCCGTGGACACGACGTCCGTGTCGGAGCGACCGGCGAGGAGCACTCCGGCCTCGTCGTGGAGCTGACGGACGGCGGCCACCACGTGCTGCCGCGCACGCCGCCGATCCGTGGTCCCGAACGTGTGGGCCCACTGGGAGGGCTCGGGCCCGTACCACGGGCACAGGTCGGCGTCGGACTCGATGAGCGCGCCGCCGGGCAGACCCACGCGGCCGAGCGGGGTGCGTCCCGCGCGGTGACGGAGGAAGACCTCCGGGCCGTCGTCGCCGTCGCGTACGAGCACCACGGCCGACCCGGGCCGGGCCGGGCGCACCTGGCGGAAGCGCCGGTCCAGCCACTGGCGGGTGAGGTCCTCCTCCTGCTCCGGGACCGGCAGCAGCAGGCCGGCCGGATCAGCGGACACGGACGGTGATCTCCACCTCGACGGGAGCATCCATGGGCAGCACGGCCACGCCGACGGCGGAGCGCGCGTGGCGGCCGACCTCGCCGAAGATCTCGGCCAGCACGTCCGAGGCGCCGTTCACCACGCCGGGCTGACCGGTGAACGCGGGGTCGGAGGCCACGAAACCGACGACCTTGACGACCTGGGCGACCCGGTCCAGGTCGCCCAACAGCTCGTGCACCGCGGCCACCGCGTTCACGGCGCACACCCGCGCGAGCTCCTGGGCGCGTTCCGGGGTGACCTCCGCGCCCACCTTGCCAGTGGCGGGCAGGGCGCCGGCCACGAAGGGGAGCTGGCCGGAGGTCAGCACGAGGTCGCCGTCCCGCAGGGCCGGGACATAGGAGCCGACCGGCGCCGCGACGGCGGGTCGGTCGATGCCGAGCTCCGCGAGGCGGGCCGCGACTGCGCCGTCGCCCCAGGCGGGGGCCGAGGACTGCGCCGTCACGTTCACGCCGCCTTCGGACGCTTGAGGTAGGCCACGGGGTTGTTCCCCTCGGGGCCCGGGATCACCGTGACGAGCTCCCAGCCGTCCTCACCCCACTGGTCGAGGATCTGCTTGGTCGCGTGGATGAGGAGGGGGATCGTGGCGTACTCCCACTGCGTCTGCTGAGTCATGGGACCCACCCTAGCCACCGGCGCGGACCCCGGAAGAGGTCCCAGGTGCCCGCGCTACACTCGCGCCCATGGCCTCCCGCACGACCCGCTTCCCCGCGCCCTCGAGCGCCCCCGGCCGCCTCCTCGCCTTCGTGGGCCTGTCGGCGCTGGCTGGCCTGCTCGTGGCGGCCCTCCTGCTGCCCGTCGCGGGCCTGGCCGGTGTCGCCGCCGCGTCGGGTCGGGAGATGCTGGACGAGCTGCCGGACGAGCTGCCCGCGGAGCCGGTGTCCGTCCCGTCGCGCATCCTCTCGGAGGACGGTGAGGAGATCGCCGTCTTCTATGAGGAGAACCGCACCCCGGTCCCACTGGACAAGATCTCAAAGCACATGCAGCACGCGATCGTGGCCATCGAGGACGAGCGCTTCTACGATCACGACGGCGTGGACGCGCGCGGCCTCATTCGCGCGACCGTCAACAACGCCACCTCCGACTCCACGCAGGGCGCCTCCACCCTCACCCAGCAGTTCGTGAACAACATGCTGGTGAACGTGCAGCAGATCCGCGGCGACTCCCGCCTCACCCTCTCCGGCTCCAAGAACATCGCGGACAAGGTCAAGGAGATCAAGCTGGCCGTCGCCGTCGAGAAGCAGATGTCGAAGGACGAGATCCTCGAGGGCTACCTCAACATCGTGCTGTTCTCCGGCCGTGCCTACGGGGTCGAGGCTGCCTCGCAGTACGTGTTCGGCAAGTCCGCCGCCGACCTGGAGAGCTGGGAGGCCGCCACGCTGGCCGGCATGGTCCAGTCCCCCACCCGGTTCAACCCGGCCCGCAACCCGGAGGAGGCCACGGAGCGGCGCAACCTCGTGCTGAACGCGATGAAGGACAACGGCTACCTCTCCCAGGAGGAGTACGACCACGCCGTCGCCCAGCCGATGGAGGTGGTCATGGAGTCCCGCCCCTCGGGCTGCCTCTACGCCAAGTTCGGCACCTACTTCTGCGACTACGTGGAGCGGCAGATCCTCGCCGACCCCACGTTCGGCCCGGACGTCCAGTCCCGCCAGGCCCTGCTGGACCGCGGCGGACTCACCATCCGCACAACGATCGACTCGACGCTCCAGAAGGAGACCGAGAAGAACCTGCGCGCCTCGGTGCCCAACAACGAGTCGCTGGGCGCCGGCCACGCGCTCACCTCGGTGGAGGCCGGCACCGGCAACATCCGCACCATGGCCCAGAACACCGAGTACGCCATCCAGGACGAGCTCGGCCACACCTCGCTGAACTTCAACGTGGACAAGCAGTGGGGTGGCGGCCAGGGCTTCCAGGCCGGCTCCACGCTCAAGCCCTTCGTGGCACTGACGTGGCTGCGCAACGGCAACCGCCTGGTCGACTCCGTGGACGCCTCCCGGAACGTCTACCCCACGGGCACGCGGTTCGCTGCCTCGTGCCGCCCGGGCGGCTACACCACGATCGGCGGCACCTGGCAGTTCAAGAACGTGATCCCGGGCATGCTGCGGCAGGTGCGCGTGGACGAGGGCCTCTTCTGGTCCGTGAACACCCCGACCGTCGCCACCGCGTACCAGCTGGACCTGTGCGACATCACGAGCCTCACCACCCAGCTGGGCATCACCCGCGCCCTGGACAGCTCCCCGCTGCAGCCGGACGACCCGTCCTTCCTGCTCGGCAAGGACTCGGTGGCCCCGCTGTCCTTGGCCGGCGCGTACGCCGCCATCGCCGCGAACGGCCTGTACTGCGAGCCGCGCGCCATCCTGGAGGTCACGGACACCGTCGGCAACCAGTACGACGTCGCCGACCCTCAGTGCGACCAGGTCATCGACCCGGACCACGTCCGGGAGCTGATGCCGGTCCTGCGCCACATCGCCGGCTTCAACATCGCCGAGGAGGGCGCCGGCTACGAGTTCGGCGGCAAGACGGGCACGAACGACAACGTGTCCTCCACGTGGTTCGTCGGATTCACCAGCAAGCTGGCCACCGCCGTGTGGACCGGCCGCTACAACAACCTGAAGTCCATGACGGGCGAGACCGTCAACGGCGAGGTCCGCAACCCGTTCTACTCGACCTCCATCAACGGCCCGTCCTGGCTCGAGTACAACCAGTTGGCCAAGGAGAAGTTCCCGCCGGGTGAACTGCCCGAGTGGGACGGCCCGCAGTCGGAGGACCCGGGCGAGGCCGGCGAGCACCCGGACGGACGCCAGTTCCACATCGACGACCTGGACCGAGGCGGGCCGTTGCCCGAGGCGGTCCCGGGCTTCTGACCGCGATGCCCCCCGCCGCCTCCCCCACCCGCCGCATGCTCCGTTCCGCAGCGCCTGCCGCCGTCGGGATGGCCGCGACGGCGGGCCTCGGCCTGGCCTGGGGCCTCGCCGAGGCTGAGGCCCGGACGGTGCGCACGCACCGACTGGCCGTGCTGCCGGCCGGGTCGGCGCCGTTGCGGGTGCTGCACCTCTCGGACATCCACCTGCTGCCCCGGCACCGGGCCAAGCGGGCGTGGCTGCGCGGGCTGGATGCACTCGAGCCTGACCTCGTGGTCAACACGGGAGACAACGTGTCCGCCGCGGCGTCGGTGCCGCTCGTGCTCGACGCGCTCGGGCCGCTGCTGGCGCGGCCCGGCGTGTTCGTGCCCGGCTCCAACGACTACTACGCGCCCAAGGCGGCCAACCCCCTGCGGTACTTCGCGGGCCCCTCGCGCATGGACGAGGACCGGCCCCGGCTTCCCTCCGACGTCCTGTTCGGCGCGTTCCGCGCCGCCGGCTGGGCCGACCTGACGAACCGGGGCGCCGCCCTGGCCGTGCCGACCCGCGCCGGGACCACGCTCGAGGTCCTCGCCGCCGGCACCGACGACCCGCACCTCGGTCTGGACGCCTGGGCCGGCTTCCCCGGCGCCGCACCCGACGAGAACGCCGGGCGGCCCGGTGACGACGGGCGGTTCCGGCTGGGCGTCACCCACGCCCCGTACCGCCGCGTGCTGGACGCCATGACCGCCGACGGCGCCGACCTGCTGCTCGCCGGCCACACCCACGGCGGGCAGGTGTGCGTGCCGTTCCTCGGTGCGCTCGTCACCAACTGCGACCTGCCGCGCCGACAGGCCTCCGGGGTCTCGACGTGGACGGCCGCGGGGCGGACCGTCCCCCTCGAGGTGTCGGCCGGCCTGGGGACCGCGCCGTCCGCGCCCGTGCGGTTCGCGTGCCGGCCCGAGGCCGTGGTGCTGGACCTGGTCCCGCGGGGCTGAGCCGCCTGTCCCGTCCGGGGCCGCGGGTACAGTGGGGCCCCGTGACCCGCGCCACCTCTCCCGACGCCTCGTCCCTGCGTGACGCCCTGGGCGGGATCGCACCGTACCTCGAGGGCGTGCGGGCGCGCTGGGTGCTCGGGCTCGCCTCGGCCACGGCGGCGGGCCTCGTGGCCCTGGCCATCCCGCAGGTCATCCACCTGCTCGTGGACACCGTGTTCACGCAGACTGTGCTCGCCGGGCCCTCCTCCCCCGACTCCCGCGCGGACGTGTGGCGGGCCGCCGGCCTACTCACCGTGCTCGGCCTCGCCGAGGCCGCGTTCATCGGCCTGCGCCGGTACTTCATCCTCCCGCCGGCCGCCGGGGTGGAGAACCGGGCGCGCATCGCCCTGTTCGAACGGCTCCAGCGCCTGCCGGTGGCGTTCCACGACGCGTGGCCCTCGGGGCAGCTGCTCTCCCGGGCCCAGGGCGACCTCTCGCTGCTGCGGCGGTGGATCGCGTTCGGCTCGGTCATGCTCGTGGTGGACGTGGTGACCATCGCCGTCGGCCTCGTCCTGCTGTTCCTGCTGTCCTGGCAGCTGGCCCTGCTCTACCTCGCCGCGGCCGTGCCGATCATGTGGGCGTCGTTCGGGTTCCGCAACGACTTCCGCGCCGCGTCCCGGCTCTCCCAGGACCAGGCCGGGGACCTCGCCACGTCCGTCGAGGAGTCGGTGCACGGCATCCGCGTCCTCAAGGCGTTCGGCCGCGGCGCGCACGCCCTCGACGGCTTCCGCGGGCGCGCCCGCACGCTGCAGGGCACCGAGGTGCACAAGGCCTCGGTGCTGGCCCGGTTCATCGCGCTCATCGTGGCCCTGCCGGAGACGGTGCTGGGCCTGGGCCTCGCCCTGGGCCTGTGGCTCGTGGCGACCGGGGAGCTGACGGTGGGCGCGCTCGCCGCCTACTTCGCCACCGCGGCCGTGCTGGCCGGGCCGGTCGAGTCGGTGGGCCAGCTGATGGGCATGACGCTCTCGGCCCGCACGGCGATCGACCGCCACGTGGACGTCCTCGCCACGCCCGTGGACATCGCCTCGCCCACCGGGGAGGCCGCCGTCGTGCCCCCGGCCACCGGCGCGCTCGCGTTCCGCGGGGTGCGCTTCCGCTGGCCGGACGCGGACCCGGGGCGCGGGGAGCGCGACCTGCTCGACGGCGTCGACCTCGAGCTGGTGCCCGGCGAGACGATGGCCCTGGTCGGCGCGACCGGCGCCGGCAAGTCGACGCTGCTGCAGCTGGTCCCCCGGCTGCTCGACGTCACGGCGGGCTCCGTCTGCGTGGACGGGGTGGACGTGCGCCGGATGCCGCTCGAGGAGCTGCGCCGGCGGGTGTCCGTGGCGTTCGAGGACGCCACGCTGTTCTCCGCGACCATCCGGCAGAACGTGCTGCTCGGCGCCCCGGCGGACGTGCTCGCGGACGGCCTCCACTCCCCCGCGGCGGACGCCCTGCTCGACCTCGCGCTCGAGACCGCGCAGGCGGGCTTCGTGGCGGACCTGGCGGACGGCGTCGAGACCGAGATCGGCGAGGAGGGCCTCAGCCTCTCCGGCGGACAGCGCCAGCGGATCGCCCTCGCCCGCGCGATCGCGGCGCGCCCGGACGTGCTCGTGCTGGACGACCCCCTCTCCGCCCTCGACGTGCGCACCGAGGAGACCGTGACCGCGCGCCTGCGCGAGGTCCTCGACGGGACGACCACCCTGATCGTGGCGCATCGTCCCTCCACCGTGGCCCTGGCGGACCGGGTCGCGGTGCTGGCGGACGGGCGGATCGAGGACGTGGGGACGCACCCCGAACTGCTGGCCCGCAGCGCCGTGTACCGGCACATCATCTCGAGCCGACCGGAGGAGCAGGCATGAGCGCCGCCGACGTGAGCCGCGTGCGCGGCGTGGGGGCCGAAGAGGACCTCGACTACACCCGCGCGGAGCGCCGCCACATCCGGCGCCGGTCCTTCCGGCTGCTCGGCGAGCTCGCGCGGCCGGTCCGGGGGACGCTGCTGGTCACCGTGGTCTTCGTGCTCGTGTCCAACGCGGCGCGGGCGGCCGGGCCGCTGATCATCGCCTGGGCGATCGACGCGGAGCTGCCGCGCGTCGTCGAGGCCGTGCGGGCCGGCGAGTCCGTCTGGCCCATCCTCGTCCCCGTGGGCGGGGCGTACGTGGCGGCGGCCCTCGTCTCCGGGGGCCTGCTGGGGGCGTACACGTGGCTCACCGCGCGGGCCAGCCAGGCCATGCTGCTCAGCCTGCGGCTGCGCGTGTTCCGGCACACGCAGCGGCTGAGCCTCGGGTTCCACGAGCGGTACACGTCCGGGCGGGTGATCTCGCGGCAGACCTCGGACCTGGAGGCGCTGCGGGAGCTGCTGGACCAGGGCGTGTCCTCGCTCGTGTCCGGGCTGATGTTCATGTCGTTCACCGCGGCGTCCATCCTGCTGCTGGACCCGCCGTCGTTCCTCGTGCTGCTGGGCGCGGCCGTGCCGGTGGCGATCGTGACGCGCTGGTACCAGGTGCGGTCCGAGGAGGCGTACCGGCGGTCGCGGGTGTCCTCGGCGCGGTCGATCGTGCACTTCGTGGAGACCATGACCGGCATCCGCGCGGTCCAGGCCTTCCGGCGGGAACGGGACAACGACGCGCGGTACCGCGACTTGGCCACGGCCTACCGGGACGACATGGTGGCCACGCTCAACCTGTTCGGCATCCTGCAGCCGGTGCTCGTGGCGACGGGCAACCTGACGGTGGCGGCGCTGCTCGTGACCGGGGGCCTGCGCGTGCTCGACGGCGACCTCGAGGTGGGGGTGCTCGTGGCGCTCCTGCTGGCCGGACGGCGCGTGTTCCAGCCCATGGAGATGGTGGCGATGTTCTACTCGTCGCTGCAGTCCGCGACGGCGGCGCTCGAGAAGGTCTCCGGCCTGCTCGAGGAGGAGCCCACCGTGGTGGAGGCCGCCGAGCCCACGCCGCTGCCCGGGGCCGACGCTCCGGGGACGGGCGTGGCGTCCGGGCGGGTGGAGTTCCGGGACGCGGTGTTCAGCTACGGGCCGGACCGGGTGGTGCTGCCGGAGTTCGACCTCGTGATCCCGGCCGGGCAGACCGTGGCCGTGGTGGGCCAGACGGGTGCGGGCAAGTCGACGCTGGCCAAGCTCATCGCCCGGTTCTACGACGTCTCTGCCGGCTCGCTGACGCTGGACGGGGTGGAGCTGCGCGAACTCAGCCAGGCGGATCTGCGGCGCAACGTGGTGATGGTGACCCAGGAGGCGTTCCTGTTCTCCGGGTCGATCGCGGAGAACATCGCCCTCGGCCGGCCCGACGCCACCGAGGCCGAGATCCAGGCGGCCGCCCGGGCGGTGGGGGCGCACGACTTCATCCTGGGGCTGCCCGAGGGCTACGCGACCGACGTCGCCAAGCGCGGCGGGCGGCTGAGCGCGGGACAGCGGCAGCTCGTGTCGTTCGCGCGGGCGTTCCTCGCGGACCCCGCCGTGCTGATCCTGGACGAGGCGACGTCGTCGCTGGACCTGCCGAGCGAGCGACTCGTGCAGGCCGGGCTGGAGCGGCTGCTGGGGAACCGGACGGCGCTGATCATCGCCCACCGGCTCAGCACCGTCGAGACCGCCGACCGGGTGCTCGTGATGCACGATGGCCGGATCATCGAGGACGGCAGCCCCGCCGAGCTGGTGGCGGCCGACGGCCGGTTCGCGGCGCTGCACCGGGCCTGGGAGGACTCGCTCGCCTGATGGGTGGCGCGCCCGACGCGCTTTCGAACGTGGCAGAGGGCCTACCCCACGTTCGAAAGTCCGGGTCAGGCGTCGAAGGGGCGGCCCGTCAGGCGCTCGTACGCCTCCACGTAGCGGTCGCGGGTCTTGGCCACGACGTCGGCGGGCAGCGCCGGCGGGGCCTCCCCGCTGGTCTTGTCCCAACCGGAGTCGGGGCCCGTGAGCCAGTCGCGGACGAACTGCTTGTCGAAGCTCGCCTGGGGGCGGCCGGGCTCGTAGTCCTCGGCGTCCCAGAACCGGGAGGAGTCCGGGGTGAGGACCTCGTCGCCCAGCACCACCTGGCCGGTGGCCGGGTCCACACCGAACTCGACCTTCGTGTCCGCCAGGATGATGCCGGCCTCGCGGGCGATCGCCTCGGCGCGGGCGTACAGGTCCAGGGTGAGGAACCGCAGGCGCTCGGCGGCCTCGGTGCCCACGCGCTCGACCATCTGCTCGAACGTGATGTTCTCGTCGTGCTCGCCGACCTCGGCCTTCGCGGACGGCGTGAAGATCGGCGGGTCGACCCGCGAGCCGTCCACGAGCCCGGCGGGCAGCGGCAGGCCGGCCACCGTGCCCGACGCGCGGTACTCGGCCAGGCCGGAGCCGGTCAGGTAGCCGCGGGCGATGCACTCCACGGGGAACATGTCCAGGCGCTTGACGATCATCGCCCGCCCGGCCACGGCCGCGGGCACGTCCGCGCTCACCACGTGGTGCTCGACCGGCTCGGCGTGGGCCCCGTTGTAGCCCTCGGCCAGCTTCTCGAACCACCACAGGGTCAACCGGGTGAGGATGGCGCCCTTGTCCGGGATCGGCGGCTCCAGCACGTGGTCGTAGGCGCTGATCCGGTCGGAGGCCACCACGAGCAGCGTCGCGGACCGCCCCGGCTCGGCGTCAGCGGGCTCGTACAGGTCCCGCACCTTGCCCGAGTAGACGTGCCGCCAGCCCGGCAGCTCGAGGGCCTCGGCCCCCGTGAACCCCACGCGCTCCCCGCTCACTTCGCTCCCTCCGTCCCCGGCACGGTGATCTCGCCGCGCTCGGCCTTGAGTCCGATGTCCGTGCGCCACTGGGCGCCGTCGAACCGGATGCGCTCGACGCCCGCGTAGGCGCGCTCGCGCGCTTGGGCCAGGTCCGCCCCGCGCCCGACGACGGCCAGCACCCGGCCGCCCGCCGTCACCACGTCCTCACCGGACACCGCGGTGCCCGCGTGGATCACGTGCACGCCCTCGAGGCCGGCCGCGTCGGCCAGCCCGGTGATCACGTCGCCCTTCGAGGAGGAGGCCGGGTAGCCGGCCGAGGCCATGACCACGTCCACGGCGACGTCGTCGCTCCACTCGAGTCGACGGTCCGCGCCGAGCCGGCCGGCCGCGGCGTCGGCGAGCAGCCCGCCCAGGGGCGTCTCGAGGCGGGCGAGCACGGCCTGGGTCTCGGGGTCGCCGAAGCGCACGTTGAACTCGATGACCTCCACGCCCTCGGCGGTCACGGCCAGGCCGCAGAACAGCACGCCCGTGAACGGGGTGCCGCGGCGGGCCATCTCGGCGAGCACGGGGCGGGCCACGCGGTCCATGACCTCGTCCGTGAAGCCCTCGGGCAGCCACGGCAGCGGCGTGTACGCGCCCATGCCGCCGGTGTTGGGGCCGGCGTCGCCGTCGTGGATGCGCTTGAAGTCCTGGGCGGGGGTGAGGGCGACGGCGGCCTCGCCGTCGCAGATCACGAAGAGGGAGACCTCGGGGCCGTCCAGGAAGTCCTCGATCACCACGGTGCCGCCGGCGGCGAAGCAGGCCTCGGCGTGGGCGAGGGCCTCGGCGCGGTCGGAGGTGACCACGACGCCCTTGCCCGCGGCCAGACCGTCGTCCTTGACGACGTGCGGGGCGCCGAACTCGTCGAGGGCGGCGGCGGCCTCCGCGGCGGTGGTGCACACGCGGGAGCCGGCGGTGGGCACGCCCGCGGCGGCCATGACCTCCTTGGCGAAGGCCTTGGACGCCTCGAGCTGCGCGGCGGCCTGCGAGGGGCCGAACACGGCGAACCCGGCCTCGCGCAGGGCGTCGGAGACGCCGGCGGCCAGCGGGGCCTCGGGTCCGACGACGACGAGGTCGGCCCCCAGCTCGCGCGCGAGCTCCACGACGGCGGCCGGGTTGGTGGCCTCGACGGCGTGGAGGGTGGCGAGGTCGGCCATGCCGGCGTTGCCGGGCGCCGCGTGGAGGGCGCTGACCTGCGGATCACGGGAGAGGGCGGTGAGCAGCGCGTGTTCGCGGCCGCCGTTGCCGAGCACAAGGGTCTTCACGAGCCTGAAGCCTACGCGGTGGCCCTGGCCCGGCCCGGCCCGTGGCCCTTACGGTGGAGCGCATGACGATGCCTCCCCTCCACCACGGTCAGCCCGGTGACGACCGTGATCCCCGTGACCCCCGCCACCGGCCCGGTGCGGGGCTGGGACCCGGGCTGCGCACGGCCTGGATGTTCGTCGGCGTGATGTTCACGTGCACCCTGATCGTCTTCTGGACGCTGCGGGGGCTCGGCGTCCAGCGCGGCGACCTCAGCCTGCCCGCCGCGCTCGGCGTGCTGGCGCTGGCCGCCGTCGCCGCGGCGGTGATCACCCGGTACGTGCGGCGCCGCTGAGCAGGACCGGGTCCGCGGGGGCCGGCCGCCCCGGCCTGCGCGTCAGCGGATGATGCGCCGTCGCCGGGCCTCGTCGACGGCGCGGGTGCGGTTGTCCACGCCGAGCTTCTGGAAGATGTGCACCAGGTGCGTCTTCACAGTGGCCTCGGAGATGAACAGCTCCTTCGCGGCCACCTTGTTCGTGGCGCCCCGCGCGATCAGCTCGAGCAGCTCGATCTCCCGCTCGGACAGCACCTCGGAGCCGCCGGACATGCGCCCCATCAGCGTGGCCGCGACCTGCGGGGCCAGGGCCTTGCGCCCCGCCGCCGCCTGCCGCACCGCCGAGGCGATCTCCTCGCTCGGGGCGTCCTTGAGCAGGTAGCCGGCGGCGCCCGCGTTCACGGCCGCGAGGATGTCCGCCTCCGTGTCGAAGGTCGTCAGGATCAGCACCTGCACCCCCGGCCACCGCTCCCGCACGGCGCGGGTGGCGGTCACGCCGTCCATGCCCGCGCCCATCTGCAGGTCCATCAGCACGACGTCCACCGCGGGCTCGCCCGCCTCCAGGACGCCGATCGCCTCCGCCCCGTCGGCGGCCTCGGCCACCACGGTCAGGTCCGGGTGCGCCTCGACGACGGCCCGCACCCCCGCCCGCACCACCGGGTGGTCGTCCACCAGCATCACGCGCACGCTCATGCGGTCTCCTCGCTCTCGGTCTGCTCGGGATCCGCGCCCCGGCCGGCCCCGGCGGCGGCCAGCGGCACCCGCAGCGCCACCACAGTGCCCTCGCCGGGGGCCGACTCGACGGTGGCCTCGCCGCCCACCGCCGCGAGGCGCTCGCGCACGCTCGCCAGTCCCACGCCGGTCCCCGCCCCCGGGTCGGCACCGGCGGCTCCGGTCCGGGTGCGGGCCGCGACGACGGCCGGGTCGAACCCCGCGCCGTCGTCGGCCACGTCCACCGTCAGCTCGTCGCCGAGGTAGCCCAGCGTGACGCGGGCGCGATGGGCGCCCGCGTGGGCGCCGACGTTCGCCAGGGACGCCTGCACGGCGCGCAGCACGGCGGTCTCCACGGCCTCGGCGACCGCGACGGGCTCGCCCACGACCTCGACGTCCGCGGCCACGGGCGTCCCGGCGGCGGCCTGCCGGTCGGCGAACCCGGCGACCGCACGCTCGAGCGCCTCGACGAGGGACGGCGCCCCGGTGCCGCGCAGGTCGCGGACGAAGCGGCGGGACTCGGCGAGGTTCTCGGCAGCCGTGGCGCGGACGGTCTCCATGCGCTGCCGGGCCAGGGCGGGGTCGGCCGCGTCGAGCGCGTCCTGGGCCGCGCGCGAGACCAGCACGATCGAGGCCAGCCCCTGGGTGAGGGTGTCGTGGATCTCGCGGGCGAGCCGCTCCCGCTCGGCGCTCACCCCCGCCCGGTGCTCCGTGCGCGCGAGCTCCGCCTGCGCGGCGCGCAGCTGCTCGGCCACGGCACGCTGGCGTTCGGACTCGGCGTGCAGGGCGCGGTACGCCCCGGAGAGCACCACGGCCACGGCGGCGCCCACCAGCGGGCCGATCACGGCCGGCACCCGCACGCCGCCGGCGCCCGACGCCATCCCGGCCACCACGACGGCGGCCATCGCCACGACCAGCACGGGCCCGACCACGTGGCGCACCCACGCCTGCCGGGTCACCCGGCCGACCACGTGCAGGACGACGAAGAAGAGGGGGAAGGCGACCCACGCGAAGTCGCCGTGGTGGGCCACGAGTAGCCCCCACAGCAGCAGCACCAGGGCCAGCCAGGCGACCGCCGGACCGCGGCCGACGTCGTCGCCCCGGGCCCACCGGCGCCGCTCCAGCACGGTCCCGGCCAGGTAGACGCCCGCCAGTGCGGCGGTCAGCAGCACCAGGGTGGTGGCCGGGAACGGACCGGACGCCTCCGGGGACCGGTCCGCGAGCGCGCGCGCCAGCCCCACGGTGAGCAGCGCGGCGAATGTGACGTGCAGGGCCACGCGCAGGCCGGCGAGCACGGCGGTGGTGCCGGTCTCGGCGGCCGCGGGGGGCACGGCGGCGCGGGGTGCGACGGACATGGCTCCACCCTAGGGCGCGCCCCGGACGCGACAGCGGCCCGCGGCCCCGGGGCTGCGCCGCTGAGCCGCCGGGATCAACCATTCGGTTGACCGGGTCCAGCCGCCGCGGGCGATGTGCCGACCCCTCCCCGCGCGAGACCGTGGAGGCAATCTCAGGACAGACCCCTTCAGGAAAGGACGCGACCCGTGTTCCTCGCACTCCGCGACCTCCGCTTCGCCACCGGGCGGTTCGCCCTCATGGGCTCCGTGGTGGCCCTCATCAGCCTGCTGCTCGTCATGCTCTCCGGCCTCACGGCCGGCCTGGGCGGACAGAACACCGCCGCGATCGACCGCCTCGGCGAGCAGGGCGTGCAGCGTCTGGTCTTCGGCGGCGCGGCGGACCAGGAGCCCACCGCGTCGTTCACCCAGTCCGAGTTCACCGTGGCCCAGCGCGACGCGTGGGCGGCCACGGACGGCGTGGCCTCCGTCGAGCCGCTCGGGGTGAGCCAGGGCCGGGCCATCGGGCTCGAGCACCCCGTGGACACGGACCCGCAGGGCCGCGCGGACGTGTCCGGCGAGCCCACCACCGGCGTGGCCACCACCGCGTTCATCGGTCTCACCCCGGACGGCTCCGACGCGCCGGCCGGCGTCGAGCCGGGGGAGATCGTGCTCAGCCAGGACGTGGCCGACTCCCTCCACGCCCAGGCGGGTGACGCCGTCGCGGTCTCCGGCTTCGTCTACACCGTGGCCGACGTCGTGCCGACCGAGCACTACTCCCACTCCCCCGTGACGTGGCTGGCGCTCGAGGACTGGAACGCCATCTCGCACACCGCCGAGGACGCGGTGCTCGGCACCGCCGGCCTCGTGCGCTTCGACGCCGGCGCCGACGCCGACGCCGTGGCCACCGCCGGCGACGACGCCGCGGGCACCGTCGCCGAGACCGTGAAGGGCTCCTACGCCGCGCTGCCCAGCTACCGGTCCGAGAACGGCTCCCTGATGACCATGCAGGGCTTCCTGTACGGCATCTCGGCGCTCGTGGTGATCGCGTTCCTGTCCATCTGGACGGTGCAGCGCACCCGCGACATCGCGGTGCTCAAGGCCCTCGGCGGCTCGAACGGCTGGGTGCTGAAGGACTCGCTCGCGCAGGCCGCGTTCGTGCTCGTCGGCGGCGTGGCCGTGGGCACCGGGCTGGCCGCCGTGATCGGCGCGTTCGCGGGGCGGGCCGTCCCGTTCGAGCTCTCGTGGGCCACCACCGCGGTGCCCGCCGCCGGGGTCCTCGTGCTCGGCATGCTCGCCGCCGTCGTCGCGGTCTACCGCGTCACCCGGATCGACCCGCTGGTCGCCCTCGGCGGCAACTGACCGCCTCTGACGACGGCGCCGCCCGGCGCCGTCGTCCCCCTCGGCTCCGCCTCGCCCCCGCTTGGAGAAAGGACCTCACCATGACCGCCCTCACCGCCCCGCAGGCCGACCTCTACGCCCTCCGCACCCCGGCCGCCGCGGCCGCCCACCGCGTCGCCGGCGAGCGCCCCGCCGCCGTGGCCGACGCCACCCCCGCGCTGTCCGTGCGCGACCTCGTCCTGGAGTACCCGGACGGCGAACGCGGCGTGCTGCGTGCCCTGGACGAGGTGAGCCTGGACCTGCTCCCCGGCACGTTCACGGCGATGGTCGGCCCGTCAGGCTCGGGCAAGTCCTCCCTGCTGGCGGTGGCCGCGGGCCTCGTGACGCCCACCTCCGGCAGTGTGTCCGTGGCCGGCCGCGAGATGGCCGGACTGTCCCGGAGGGAGCGCACCGCGCTGCGCGGCCAGGAGATCGGCATGATCTTCCAGCAGCCCAACCTCATCCCGTCGCTGACCGCCGCCGAGCAGCTCGAGCTGACCGTGCACCTGGACCGCGACGCCACCCGCGCGGACCGCAAAGCTGCCAGGACGCGGGCCATGGAGCTGCTCGAGCGGGTGGACCTGGCCGACCAGGCCGGCAAGCGCCCGCACCAGCTCTCGGGCGGCCAGCGGCAGCGCGTGAACATCGTGCGCGCGCTCATGGCCTCGCCGACGCTGCTGCTCGTGGACGAGCCCACCTCCGCCCTGGACCGCGAGCGCTCGGCCGCCGTGGTGGACCTGCTGGGCACGCTGACCCGCGAGGAGCAGGTGGCGACGCTCATGGTCACGCACGACCACGAGTTCCTCTCCGCCACGGACCGCACGCTGACCATGGTGGACGGGCGGCTCTCCGCGGAGTGAGCCACTGACGCCGCCGGACCTGAGCCGGTGCACCGGCCCCGGACGCCGACGCGTCCGGGGCCCTCGCTACCCTGGACCGCATGACCCACGCCACCGTCGCCCCCGCGGGCGAGACCTTCGCCCTGTCCGACGCCGTCGAGCTCGTGGAGACCGTCCGCAACGGCTTCGTCGAGTCCCGGACGGCGGGCGCCGCCGTCGTGACCGGCCCCGACGGGCGGGTGCTGGCCGGGCTCGGCCCCGCGGACGCGCTGATCTACCCGCGCTCCACGCTGAAGCCGTTCCAGGCCATCGCGTCGCTGCGCCACGGGGCGGCGCTGGAGGGTGAGGCCCTGTCCATCGCGTGCGGCTCGCACCGGGGCACGCTCCGGCACCAGGCGCTGGCCGAGCGCATGCTCGCGGACGCCGGCCTCGACGCGTCCGCCCTGCGGTGCCCGCCGGCCTGGCCCGCGGACACCTCCGAGGTGGTCGCCCAGGTCCGCCGCGACGGCGAGGCCGCCGCCGCGACCCCGCTGGCCTTCAACTGCTCCGGCAAGCACGCCGGCTTCCTCGCGGCCTGCGCGGCGTCCGGGCACGACGTCGCCACGTACCTCGACCCGGCGCACCCGCTGCAGCGCGAGGTGGACGGGGTGATCGCCGAGTACTGCGGCGAGCCGGTGGCCCACACCGGTGTGGACGGCTGCGGCGCCCCGGCCGCCGTCATCTCGCTGGCGGGCCTGGCCCGCGGCATCGGGCGGGTCGCCGCGGCGCCCGGCCGCACCGACGCGGATCCGCATGCGGCCGCCGTCGCCACGGCGATGCTCGAGCACCCGTGGGCCGTCCACGGGGAGACGAGCTCCAACACCGTGGTGATGCGCGAGCTCGGCCTGCTCGCCAAGGCGGGCGCAGACGGCGTGCTCGTCATGGCCGCGCCGGACGGCACGGCCGTGGCCGTCAAGGCGCTCGACGGCGGCACGCGGGCCGGCGACCTGGTCGCGCTCGCGCTGCTGGCCCGGTGCGCCCCGGACCACGTGGACCGGGCGACGCTGCCGGACGTGCTGGCCGCCGTCGTGCCCCCGGTGCTCGGCCGGGGCGAGCCCGTCGGTGAGATCCGCCTGGCCGCGCCGGTGCGGGACCTCTTGGGGGACGTCCTGCCGGCCTTCGAGGCGCGGGCGTGACCACCGGTTCCGTGCCCCGCCGCCGGGTGCCTGTCGTCGAGGGCCATGCGGCGCTGCTGTCGTGGGCGCGCGCCCACGAGGAGGACCCCGCGGCGGCCGCCGCGCTGCCGCGCCCCACGCGGGCGACGGCGGTGCGCTTCGCGCTCGAGGAGCTGGCGACCCGCGTGCCCGGGAACTCGGTGGAGGTGCGCGTGCCGCCCTTCGGCGTCGCCCAGTGCCTCCCCGGGCCCCGGCACACCCGGGGCACCCCGCCCAACGTGGTGGAGATGGACGCCGTGACATGGCTGTCCCTGGCGACGGGGCTGACGACCTGGGAGGATGCGACCGCGGCCGGCGGCGTGCGCGCCTCGGGCGTGCGGGCGGACCTCGGCGCGCACCTGCCGCTCGTGCGGCCGTGAGCGAGGGGTGCCCGGCAGTCCTCTCGGCGGCACCAACCGTTCGAACGTCGACACCGTTCCTCGTCGCGGGATGCCGCAGTGCCGATCCCGCCGCGGGCACCCGGGACTGGCCTCAGCGGCCGACTCGATAGACTGGCGCGCATGACCTCCGCCCCCGAGCCGACCCCCGATCAGCGCGCCTACACCGTCCGTCGCGCCCCGCGGCTGACCGCGGTGCTCGCGGTGGCGCTCGCGCTCGGCCTGCTGATCGCCCTCGTGATCACCACCGCGGTCCACGCCTCCCCCACCCCGCCCGCGGACCCGTACTCCGGCATCCCGCTCTCCTTCTCGGAGACGTTCGGCTTCGCGGCGCTGCTGAGCATGCTCGGCACCGGCGTGCTCGGACTGCTCGTGTGGCTGCTGCTGGACCGCCGCTCCCGGTCGACCGCGCGCACCGTGGTCCTCGAGCGCACCGACGACCCGGCCATGGCGGACGTCCGCCTGGACCGCGTGGACGCGGGCACCCCGCCCGCCCGCACCACGCCCACCGAAAGGACCCCCGAGCAGTGATCGCACCGCGCACCCGACGAGGCGACGGCCGCCTGACCGCCGCCCTCGACCCCCAGGACCAGGGGCCGCAGGACGAATGCGGCGTGTTCGGCGTGTGGGCGCCGGGCGAGGAGGTCGCGAAGCTTGCCTATTACGGCCTCTACGCGCTCCAGCACCGCGGCCAGGAGTCCGCGGGCATCGCCGTCTCGGACGGCGGGCGCATCGCCGTCTACAAGGACATCGGCCTGGTCTCCCAGGTGTTCGACGAGGCCACGCTCACCGCGCTGAGCGGCCACATCGCCGTCGGCCACTGCCGCTACTCCACCACCGGCGTGAACAAGTGGGCCAACGCCCAGCCCACCCTGGGCGCCACCGCCGACGACGGCACGGTCGCCCTGGCGCACAACGGCAACCTCGTGAACTCCGCCGAGCTGCTGCGCATGGTGCACGCCGCGGAGGGCCGCCACACCCACGGTGAGATGAAGCAGGGCAACACCACGGACACCGCCCTGGTCACGGCCCTGCTGCACGGCACCCCCGGGGACCGTCTCGAGGAGACCGCCCTCGAGCTGCTGCCGAAGATCCGCGGCGCCTACTGCTTCGTGTTCATGGACGAGCGCACCCTCTACGCCGCCCGCGACCCGCAGGGCGTGCGCCCGCTCGTGCTCGGCCGCCTCGAGCGCGGCTGGGTGGTGGCCTCCGAGCAGTCGGCCCTCGCCACCGTCGGCGCCTCGTTCATCCGGGAGGTCGAGCCCGGCGAGATGATCGCGATCGACGAGGAGGGCATCCGCTCCACCCGCTTCGCCGAGTCCAAGCCGGCCGGCTGCGTGTTCGAGTACGTGTACCTCGCCCGGCCGGACGCCACGATCGCCGGGCGCTCTGTGTACGAGTCCCGCGTGGAGATGGGCCGCCGCCTCGCGCTCGAGCAGCCGGTCGAGGCCGACGTCGTGATCCCCGTGCCCGAGTCCGGCACGCCCGCCGCCGTGGGCTACGCGGACGCCTCGGGCCTGCCGTTCCGCCAGGGCTTCGTGAAGAACGCGTACGTGGGCCGCACCTTCATCCAGCCGTCCCAGACGCTGCGCCAGCTCGGCATCCGCCTCAAGCTCAACGTCCAGTCCACCGTGGTGGCCGGCAAGCGCGTCGTGGTGGTGGACGACTCGATCGTGCGCGGCAACACCCAGCGCGCCGTCGTGCGGATGCTCAAGGAGGCCGGCGCTGCCGAAGTGCACGTGAAGATCTCCTCCCCTCCCGTGAAGTGGCCCTGCTTCTACGGCATCGACTTCGCCACCCGCGCCGAGCTCATCGCCAACGGAGCCGCGGTGGACCAGATCGCCGCATCCATCGGCGCCGACTCGCTGGCCTACATCAGCGAGGAGGGCATGATCGAGGCCACCGGGCAGCCGCGCGAGCGCCTGTGCACCGCCTGCTTCACCGGTGACTACCCGATCCCGCTGGCCGACGAGGGCGAGCGCGGCAAGGGCCTGCTGGAGCCGGTCGCCGTGTCGCCCGCGTCCACCGTGGTGCTGGACGTGGACGGCGAGACCACCACCGTGACCGCCACGGGCTGCGAGCCCGGCCCGGACGCCGACGACGAGAAGCTGCTCACCGAGACGGACAGGACCCCGCTGTGACCCCGAACCAGACCCCCTCCTCCGCCGCCCCGATCACCTACGCCTCGGCCGGCGTCGACGTGGAGGCCGGCGACCGCGCCGTCGAGCTGATGAAGGACGCCGTGAAGGCCACCCACACCCCCGAGGTCATGGGCGGCATCGGCGGCTTCGCCGGCATGTGGGACGCCTCCGCGCTGCTGCAGTACCGCAAGCCGCTGCTGACCACGTCCACGGACGGCGTCGGCACCAAGGTGGCGATCGCGCAGGCGATGGACAAGCACGACACCATCGGCCAGGACCTCGTGGGCATGGTCGTGGACGACATCGTGGTGGTCGGCGCCCAGCCCCTGTTCATGACCGACTACATCGCATGCGGCAAGGTCGTGCCCGAGCGCATCGCGGACATCGTGCGCGGCGTGGCCGAGGGCTGCCGCCTGGCCGACACTGCGCTCGTGGGCGGCGAGACCGCCGAGCACCCGGGCCTGCTGGCCGCGGAAGAGTACGACGTGGCGGGCGCGGCCACCGGCGTGGTCGAGGCGGACATGGTCCTGGGCGCGGAGCGGGTGCAGTCCGGCGACGTCGTGATCGGCATGGCCTCCTCCGGCATCCACTCGAACGGCTACTCGCTCGTGCGCCGCGTGGTGAACGCCGCGGGCTGGTCCCTGGACCGCGAGGTCACCGAGTTCGGCTGCACCCTCGGCGAGGAGCTGCTCGTGCCGACCCGCATCTACTCCCGCGCCTGCCTCGACCTGGTGCAGCGCCTCAACGGCCACGACGGCGGCTCGGACCTGCCGGTGCGCGCGTTCAGCCACGTGACCGGCGGCGGCCTGGCCGCGAACCTGGCGCGCGTGCTCCCGCAGGGCCTCATGGCGACCGTCGAGCGCGACACCTGGTCCCTGCCGCCCGTGTTCCGCCTGGTGGGCGAGCTCGGCCGCGTTCCGCAGTCCGACCTCGAGCGCACCCTCAACCTCGGCGTGGGCATGGTGGCCGTGGTGGACCCGGAGGTGGCCGCGACGTCGATCTCCGTGCTCGTGGACGCCGGCATCGACGCGTGGGAGATGGGCACCATCGGCGCCCTCACCGACGACGCGGCGGCCGCGGGCCTGGACTTCGTGCATGGCGCCAAGGGCGTCGACGGCGGCGCCGTGCTGATGCGCGGCCAGTACGCCGCCTGACCCCCCGGGGGCGTTTTCGTTCGGGAAACGGCGGCCTCCGGAGCGTTTTCGTTCGGGAAACGGCGGCCTCCGGGGCGTTTTCGTTCGGGAAACGGCGGTTCACGACGCGAAGATCCGCCCGCCGAGCCGGGCCCGGTGCGTCTGCACCTCGGCGACGACGCGCCGGAAGTCGTCCCGCGCGTCGTCCACCGTGGCCCAGATCTGCGTCCAGCCCGCGCGCGCCCATCCCTCGTCTCGCCACGAGTCCACCGCGAGCTGTGCAGGATCGAGGTGGTGACCGCCGTCGTAGTGGACCACCAAGCGCCACTGCCGCCACCCCAGATCCGCGTCCGGTGACCGGGCCCGGCCCGGGTGCAGCACCAGCTGGAGCTCCGGCTCGGGCAGGCCGGCGTGGAGCAGGGCCAGTCGCAGGGCTGTCTCCTGCGGGGAATCCGCGCCCACCCGCACCAGCTCGAGTGCGGCACGGGCGGTGCGCACTCCCTTGAACCGTCCGGCACGCAGGAGCGCGGACCGCAGGGCCGCCGTCGTGGTCCGTGGTGAGCGACGCCCCTCCGGCGACCACGGCCGATGGATGAGGGCGTCCCCGGCCGCCACGACGGGCTCGAGCATGCCTGGACGAAGCAGCGCGGCCAGATCCGCCCAGGATCGCTCCAGGCTCGTCAGGCGGATCCCGTGGAGGGCTGTGACGTCCGCGGCCGGGACGAGGCGGGCATGCGAGGTGATCTCCGGTCGGACGCTCGCCCCGCGCGGGTGCGGCCGGGACACGTGCACCGTGCCGTCCTCCGCCAGGAACGGCGGCAGCGGCACGCGGTGCAGGAGCAGCGCCGTGAGGTGGGAGGCCACTCCCCCGCTCGCCTCCACGATCGCGGCCGTCTCCTCCGGCGCGAAGGGAGCGGGCGCCTCGGCGTAGCCGAGATCCGCCCACGAGCCGAGGTGGTCAGTCCGGAGCCGATGGACCCCATGCGTCACGCGCCGCACGTCACCGCCGCGGACCAGTCGCTCCGAGACCCCGGCCGCGCGCAGGTCGCCACGGGTGAACGGCCGGCCGGTCTCGACGATGTCCGGCAGGGGCAGGGAAGACGTGTCCATGCCCGTGACGATGGCTCAACCCGGCCTATCCCGCCCGCTCAGGAGCACCCACCGTGGACGACGACGCCGGCGGCGCCACCTGTGCAGGAGTCGTGCGTGGCCCCGGGCCACCCGGTGTCCACACCCCCGGCGCCCGCCGTTTCCCGCACGAAAACGCCCCGGCGTCCGCCGTTTCCCGAACGAAAACGTGGGTGGGGGTCAGAGGCGGGCGTCGAGCCAGGCCAGCGCCTCGGCGACCGGGGCGCGCCAGCGCCAGCGGGCCTTGGCGTCGGCGCGGGTGGGGCCGAGGTTGATCAGCCCCGTCTCATGCCCGGCCCGCTCGGCCCGCAGCACGAACCGGTAGCCGCTCATCACGGCCAGCGAGGTGCCGACGGCGAGCACCGTGCCGCCGTCGTCGGCCATCGCCTCCGCGGCCGCGCGCCGCGCCGCGGGCACGGACTCACCGAAGTACACGACGTCCGGCTTGAGCTTCACGGAGCCGCAGACCCGGCAACCGACCATCGTGAACTCCTCCACCCAGTGCTGGTCGAGGGAGACGTCGCCGTCGGGGTTCACGGCGTCCGGGTCGATCGCCACGCGCTCGAGGTAGCCCGGATTGGCGGCCTCGAGCCGCAGGTCCAGGTCACGGCGGGACTCGGTGGCCCCGCAGTTCAGGCAGGCCACGCACGCCAGGTCGCCGTGGAGCTCGATCAGCCGGTCCTCCGGCATGCCCGCCGCGCGTCCGGCCTCGGCGTGCAGCCCGTCCACGTTCTGGGTCAGGATGCCGGCGATCCGCCCCTCGGCCGCCCAGCGCGCGAGGATGCGGTGCGCCTCGTTCGGCCGGGCCTGGTCCATGCGGCGCCAGCCCACGAACGAGCGCGCCCAGTAGCGGTGGCGGGCGGCCGGGTCGTCCCGGAACTCCTGGTACGTCATCGGCCGGTGGCGGTGCAGGGACCCGTTCGGCCCCCGGTAGTCCGGGATGCCGGAGTCCGTGGACACGCCGGCCCCGGTGATCACGAGCGGGCGGGACTCCTCCATCAGACGCAGCAGACCCCGAGACGCCGTCTCGGGGTCCTGCAGCGGTGCTGTCTCATCCACCACCCTGGCGATCGACCGCAGGGCGGCCTGATGCCCGTCCAGGGCCGGATGCCGTGCGGGCGTCATCGCGCCCGTGCGTCGTCGTCCTCGTCCTCCGCGTAGAGGTCCTCGTAGGGATCCTCGTACTCGGGCTCCTGGTCCGGCTCCGGGCTGCGCGTGCGCCCGCCCGTGAGCTCTCGCTCCAGTGCCGAGAGGTCTGTTCCGGGAGAGAAGTACTTCATCTCCCGTGCCTGCTTCGTGGCCTTAGCCTTCTGACGGCCGCGCCCCATGAGCGTGACCCCCTTCGCATCTCTCGCCGCCTCGGATCTGTGGCGCACAGGGGCCCGCCGAGGTACTCACTGGTCAATATGGTTCGTGCGGACAAGGATACATGACCGGCTGGACGGCCCGAGGACGACGACGGCCGGCCCGGTCCGGCGGGGCGTGCGGCGGCGCCGGGTGCGGCGCGGGCGGCCGCAGCACGGGCGGCACCCGGCTGGACAGGCGTGACACACACCCTGCACGGTCGCTGGACGATGGGCTATGTTGCGTACGTCACATACGCCCCCCACGATGAGGATGCCCATGCGCCGCACCCCCACCCTGCTGGCCGCCGCCACCCTGGCCGCCACGCTGACCGCCGCCCCCGTCTCACTCGCCGCACCAGCCGCCCCGTCCGCCCCCGCAAAGGCCCCCGTGGGCACCACGCAGGCCGCCGACCGTGGCCTGGGCCCCGGGCAGAACCGCGCCGGCGGCAACCCGAACTCCCCGAAGAAGCTGGTCCGCTCCATCTCCTCGGACCACCTCCGCCAGGACATCACGGCGTTCGCGGCCATCGCGGACGAGCACGGCAACCGCGCCGCGGGCACGCCGGGCTTCCAGGCGTCCCTCGACTACGCCGTGGGCGAGCTCGAGAAGGCCGGCTACGACGTCGAGCTCCAGGAGTTCGAGATCACCTACACCGAGACCCTGCGGGACCGGCTTCAGCAGACCGGCCCCGTCCAGCGCGCCCTCGAGCACACCGTCTTCACGTCCTCGCCGTCGGCGCAAGTTACCGACGCCCCGCTCACCGCCCCCGCCGGCGCCGCCACCGGCTGCGCCGATGCGGACTGGGCCGGCGCGGACCTGACCGGCAGCGTCGCCCTGGTCTCTCGGGGCGACTGCACCTTCGCCCAGAAGTCCCAGGTCGCGGCCGCCTCCGGCGCCGAGGCCGTCATCATCTACAACAACGCCGAGGGCGCGCTGAACGGCACCCTGGGCGCCGAGCCGGGCGACGTCGTCGGGACCGTGGGCGTGACCCGCGAGCTGGGCGCCGACCTGCTGGCCCAGACCCGCGCCGGCGGCGCGACCGTCACCCTGGACCTCGAGCAGCTCGTGGAGCAGCGGCCCACCTGGAACGTGCTGGCGGAGACGCGCACGGGCAGCGACGACGACGTCGTGATGCTCGGCGCCCACCTGGACGGCGTGCCGGAGGGCCCGGGCATCCACGACAACGCCTCGGGCGTGGCGGCGACCCTCGAGGTCGCGCGCCAGGCCGCCAAGGCCAACAAGGCCGAGAGCAAGGTCCGCTTCGCCCTGTGGGGTGCCGAGGAGATCGGCCTGCTGGGCTCGCACCACTACGTGGACACCCTGACCGCCGCGGAGCGCGAGGACATCATCCTCTACACCAACCTGGACATGGTGGCCCCGCTGGACCACCAGAACACGCTGGGCGTGCTCACGGCCGACTGGTCGATCGGTGCTGAGTCCCTGCTCGGCGCGCAGCTCGACCGCGACGGTCACGCGCACCAGCCCGAGGGCAGCAACGGCCGCTCGGACTACGCGCCGTTCGTGGACGCGGGCATCGCCTCGACGGGCCTGCTCTCGATCCGCGGCGACAACTACCACACGCCCCAGGACGACATCGACAACGTCTCCATCACGACGCTGACCCACACGGCCCGCGCGGTGGCCAACCTGATCGGCACCCTCCAGCAGGACGCCGACGCCCTCGGCACCCGCTGACCCGAGCGGCCCCGTCCGACCCGCAGATGCCGTCGGGGGCGGTTTCGGGTGGTATCCAGGCCGGATACCACCCGAAACCGCCCCCGACGCGTCTTCTGCAGGGCCGGCCGCGCTCAGATCCAGCCGGCCTCCCACGCGGCCCGTTCGGCCTCCTGGCGGGTCCGCACACCGAGCTTGCCGATCGCGTTCGAGACGTGGTTCCGCACGGTCCCCGGGGCCAGGTGCAGGGCGGCGGCGATGTCCTCCACGCGGGCGGCGTCCCGCCCGGCCCGCAGCACGTCCAGCTCGCGCTCGGTCAGGGGGCTGCGCTCGGCCGTCAGCGCGGAGGCGGCGATCTCGGGGTCCACGTAGCGCCGGCCCGCCACCACCTGCCGCAGGACGACGGCCAGCTCCTCGGCCGGCGTCGACTTCGGGACGAACCCGGACACCTGCGCCGCGAGCGCCCGGCGCAGCACGCCGGGGCGGGCGTGCCGGGTGAAGATGACGACCTTCGTGGGCACCGAGCGGAGGATCTGCTGGGCGGCCTCCACGCCGTCCAGCCCGGGCATCTCCAGGTCCAGCAGACAGACGTCCGGGCGGTGCTCCTGTGCGGCGGCCACGGCGGCGATGCCGTCGGAGATGCCGGGCAGCACCTCCAGGTCCTCCTCCAGGGCGAGCAGCGCCTCCACAGCGCCACGGATGAGGACCTCGTCGTCGGCGACGAGCACGCGGATCCTCTCGGTCGGGTCACTCATGCGGTCTCCTTCTCGGTGCGGGGCACGGTCAGGGTCAGGGTGAACTCCCCGCCGGCCTGGGCGGCGGTCAGGGTCCCGCCGGCGGCCTCCGCGCGCTCGGCCAGGGCCGCCAGCCCGGTGCCGCCGGTGCCGGCGTCTGCCGTGGGAGCGCCGTCGTTGACGATGACGAGGCTCACCGCGTCCGGGCCGGCCGCGGTGAGCTCGATGCGGGCGTGGCCGGCCGAGGCGTGGCGCAGGATGTTCGTGGTGGCCTCGCGGACGGCCAGACCGACCAGGCGGCCGGCGGCCGTGCCGAGCGAGCCCAGGTGCGGGTCGGCGCCGACCTCGGTGGCGGTGCCGGCGGCGGTGAGCACCTCCTTCGCGTTGACCAGCTCGCGCTCGGCGGAGACCTCGCGGAGGTCGCGGACGAGGGCCCGGGTCTCGGCGAGCGCCTCCCGGGCCTGCTCACGCACCTCGTGCAGCGAGGCTTCGGCGTCCTCGGTCCGGCCCTTGGCCAGCAGGCGCTCGGCGAGCTCGGCCTTGAGTGCGATGACCTGCAGGTGGTGGCCCTGGACGTCGTGCAGGTCGGCGGCGAAGCGCAGCCGCTCGCGGGTGACGGCGAGGTCCGCGGCCTGCCGCCGGGCGTTGTCGAGGCGCTGCATCAGCCTCCAGAACCAGACCGTGGGGACGATCATGCAGGCGGTGATCACGGACCAGACGAGGAAGCCGACAGCCGTGTCGGCGGGCCCTGCGGGATCCTGGAGGACCGCCGCCGCCCCGAGGACGAGTGAGGCCGCCACGCCGCCCCAGAGGACGGGATGCCGCCGGCGCGGGTGCACCAGCAGGGCGAGGACGAGGGACGACAGCCAGAGGGGCAGGGCCCACCACGTGCCCGTCCCCGTGAGCCCCAGCGCCGGAAAGACGGCACCGGCGAGCGCGAGCGGGACGGTGGGGCCGAACAGCCAGGCCAGGTCCCGCCGGCCGAGCACCGGCCCCTCCGTCTCCTCGGGCGGCGGGGCCTGGAAGTGGCGGGCGACGTGCAGCTGGCCGACGACTCCGAGGACGTGGAGCAGGAGCAGGACCGCCAGTGCGACGACCTGCTCGGTGCGACCGGCCTCCAGGTGCTCCCGCAGGTGGGACAGCGGGCCGAACGCGGAGAAGCCGGCGATCACCAGGACACAGAGCAGGAAGCCGGTCCACGTGTACCACCACGCGCCGGTGAGGTCGCCGGAGTACGGGCCGGGGACGGTGGGTCCGGCCGACCCTGTGCCCGCGAGGCCGGCCGTGGGCAGGGCACCGGTCGGACGGCGCCCCGGTGCGACGGCCGGCGGGGCCGGGCGGCCGTCGTCGTGGTTCCCCTCGATCCTCATGGGCCTCACCCTACGGGCGTGACAACTGTCATTGCCCGCCGTGCGGAATTGCCCGGGCGGAGGTGACCGCACGGCACTTCTGAGGACGGGCGGCGGCCGGAAGGCTGGAGTCAGAGCTCGGGAGCCCGACCGGATCCCGGACGACGACGCCGGGGAACACGACGGTTTCCCGAACGAGAGCGCTGGAGAGGAACGTGGTCACGATGGACCTGATGAACACCGCACGCGAGTTCGTGATGGGGCTGCCCGACGGCCTGCAGGGCCTCGGCGTCTTCCTCGTCTCCTTCATCCCGTTCGTGGAGGGCGAGGGCGCCGGGCTGATCGGCGTCGTCGTCGGGGTGCACCCGTGGGTGGCCATCCCCGCCGCAGTGCTGGGCAACCTCCTCGCCGTCGCGCTCCTGGTCTACGCGGCCCACGGCGTGCGCTCCGCCGTCACGGCGCGTCGTGGGAGGGCCGCCGACACCGCGGTTCCGGCGACCGACCCCGGCACCCCGGTGGCCGATCACCACGTCCACCTGCACCGCCGATTCGAGACGTGGGGCGTGCCCGGGCTGAGCCTGCTCGGCCCCTGGTTCTTCATCCCCGGGCACGTCGCGGCCCCGGCCATGGTGTCCTTCGGGGCGAGCCGGAACCGCGTGATGGCATGGCAGGCCGTCGCCATCGTCCTCTACACGGCGCTGACGGCGTGCGTCGCCTTCGGCCTCGTGAGCTGGGCCGGGGTCCACGGCGCCGCGGTGGGGACCTTCTGACCCCCCACTCACAGATGCCGTCGGGGGCGGTTTCGGGTGGTATCCATCCTGGATACCACCCGAAACCGCCCCCAACGTGCCAGAGGGAGGAGGAACACGGTCCGTCGGACCCGGCGTCAGCCCTTCCGGGTCACGGTGAGGCCGTTCTCGCCCTCGACGCGGTCCACGACCACGGTGTCCCCGTCCGCGATCTCCCCGGCGAGGATGCCGCGGGCCAGCTGGTCGCCGATCTCGCGCTGCACCAGGCGGCGCAGGGGCCGGGCGCCGTAGGCCGGGTCGAACCCGGTCTCGGCGAGCCACGCCTTGGCGGCGTCGGACACCTCGAGGGTGAGGCGGCGGTCCGTCAGGCGCGCCTGCAGGGACTCGACCTGCAGGTCCACGATCCGCGTCAGCTCGTCCACGGTGAGCGCGTCGAACAGCACGATCTCGTCCAGGCGGTTGAGGAACTCGGGCTTGAACGCCGCGCGCACCACGGACATCACGGACTCGCGCTTGGCGGCCTCGTCCAGGGTCGGGTCCACGAGGAACTGCGAGCCCAGGTTCGAGGTGAGGATCAGGATCACGTTGCGGAAGTCCACGGTGCGGCCCTGGCCGTCGGTGAGGCGGCCGTCGTCGAGCACCTGGAGCAGGATGTCGAAGACCTCGGGATGAGCCTTCTCCACCTCGTCCAGCAGCACCACCGAGTAGGGGCGACGCCGCACGGCCTCCGTGAGCTGGCCGCCCTCGTCGTAGCCGACGTATCCCGGAGGGGCGCCGACCAGGCGGGAGACGGAGTGCTTCTCCGCGTACTCGGACATGTCGATCCGCACCATGGCGCGCTCGTCGTCGAAGAGGAACTCCGCGAGCGCCTTGGCGAGCTCGGTCTTGCCCACGCCCGTGGGGCCCAGGAACAGGAACGAGCCGGTGGGCCGGTTCGGGTCCGCGATGCCGGCCCGCGAGCGGCGCACCGCGTCCGCGACGGCGACGACGGCGTCCCGCTGCCCGATCAGCCGCTCGCCGAGGTGCTCCTCCATGGTGAGCAGCTTCTCGGACTCGGTGGTGAGCATGCGGCCGGAGGGGATGCCGGTCCACGCGGAGACCACCTCGGCGATGTCGTCCGCCGTGACCTCCTCGGAGACCATCGGCTCGGTGCTCGAGCGGTCGGCCTCGCGGGCGGCGCGGTCCGCCTCCTCGAGCTGCTTCTCCAGCGCGGGGATCTCGCCGTACAGCAGGCGGGAGGCCTCGGCGAGGTCGCCGTCGCGCTGGGCCTTCTCGGCCAGCGAGCGCAGCTCGTCCACCTTGGCGCGCAGGTCACCGGCCTCGTTCAGGGTGGCCTTCTCCGCGTCCCAGCGGGCGGTGAGGGCGGTGAGCTCCTCCTCGCGGTCCGCCTTCTCGGCGCGCAGGGCCTCGAGCCGCTCGACGGATGCCGGGTCCGTCTCGCCTTCGAGGGCGAGCTCCTCCATGGTCAGGCGGTCCACCTGGCGGCGCAGGACGTCGATCTCCTCCGGGGCGGAGTCGATCTCCATGCGCAGGCGTGAGGCGGCCTCGTCCACGAGGTCGATGGCCTTGTCGGGCAGCTGGCGGCCGGTGATGTACCGGTGGGACAGCGTGGCCGCGGCCACGAGCGCGGAGTCGGCGATGGCCACCTTGTGGTGGGCCTCGTAGCGCTCCTTGAGCCCGCGCAGGATGGCGATCGTGTCGTCCACGCTGGGCTCGCCCACGAAGACCTGCTGGAAGCGGCGCTCCAGGGCGGGGTCCTTCTCGATGTTCTCGCGGTACTCGTCCAAGGTGGTCGCGCCGATCAGGCGCAGCTCGCCGCGGGCCAGCATGGGCTTGAGCATGTTGCCGGCGTCCATGGCGCCCTCGGACGCGCCCGCACCCACGACGGTGTGGATCTCGTCGATGAACGTGACGACCTGCCCCTCGGCGGCCTTGATCTCCTCGAGGACGGCCTTCAGGCGCTCCTCGAACTCACCGCGGTACTTGGCGCCGGCGACCATGGCGCCCAGGTCCAGGCTGATCAGCGTCTTGCCGCGCAGGGACTCGGGGACGTCCCCGGCCACCATCCGCTGGGCCAGGCCCTCGACGACGGCGGTCTTGCCGACGCCGGGCTCGCCGATGAGCACGGGGTTGTTCTTGGTGCGGCGCGAGAGCACCTGCACCACGCGGCGGATCTCGGCGTCGCGGCCGATCACCGGGTCGAGCTTGCCGGAGCGGGCGAGCTCGGTGAGGTCCGTGCCGTACTTCTCCAGGGACTGGAAGGTGGTCTCCGGGTCCTGGGTGGTGACGCGGGAGTCGCCGCGCACCTGGGTCAGGGCGGCGGCGAGCGCCTCGAGGCTCGCCCCGTTCGAGCGCAGTGCCTCACCGGCCTCGCCCGGATCCGCGGCCACGCCGAGCAGCAGGTGCTCGGTGGAGACGAACTGGTCCGAGCGCTGCTCGGCCTGGGTGCGCGCGTTCTGCACGACCTGCAGGGCGGCGCGCGAGAGCTGCGCCTGGGCCACCGTGCTGCCCTGGGTGGAGGGCAGGCGCTGGATGGCCGAGGAGGCCGCCGTGGAGACGGCGTCGGGGTCGGCCCCGGCGGCCTTGAGGACGGCCACGGCGACGGACTCCCGCTGGTCCATCAGGGCCTTCAGCAGGTGGGCCGGCTCGATCTGGGGGTTGCCGGCGGTGGAGGCGTTCATGGCCGCGGCCGAGAGCGCCTCCTGGCTCTTGGTGGTGAACTTGGCATCCATGTGCGCCTCGCTCCTTCTCTCCCCCGTGTCCCGGGGGTGTCGGACAACCGTCGACGGCGGGCCATTCCCACCGCCGAGACAAAGTTGAGTCTATGTAGCTCAACTCCCCTCGTGCCAGGG
This sequence comes from Micrococcus sp. Mcc28, assembly GCF_024519775.1. Taxonomy (NCBI): domain Bacteria; kingdom Bacillati; phylum Actinomycetota; class Actinomycetes; order Micrococcales; family Micrococcaceae; genus Micrococcus; species Micrococcus sp. Mcc28. The sequence continues at coordinate 93,955 of NZ_JALJRH010000002.1, forward strand.
CTATTCCCCCGCGCGCCGGTACGTTGGTGCCATGGCCGGCTCCACAGCGGCGCCCCGGCGCCTCCGCACGTACACCCGACCGCGGGTGTCCCTGCTGTACGTCCTGCGCCGCACCCTGCACCGGCTCTTCGAGCTGCAGGTCTGGGATGTGGCCGCCGCCATGACCTTCTTCGGGGCGCTGTCTCTGCTGCCCACCGTCGTCGCCCTGCTCTCCGTGGTCTCGCTGCTGGGCGTCGAGGAGGAGACCGTGGACGCCGCGGCGCACCTGGCCGCCGAGATCTGGCCGTCGCTGACGCCCGACGTCGTCCGCGAGTGGATCCTGACCCTCGGCTCGGCCGGGCCCGGCACCGGCGCCGTCGTCCTGGGGGCCGTCGGCACCGTGGTGTCCGCCTCGGGCGCCGTCGGCGCGTTCCACCGGGCCATGCACCGCATCCACGACACCCGCGAGGGCCGGCCCTTCCTCCACTTCCGCCTCGTGGTCTTCGTCGAGACGCTCGCCCTCATGCTCGGCGCCGTGCTGATCACGATCCTGGTGGTCGTCGGCGGGGACCTCTCCCAGCGCCTCGGCCAGGCCGTCGGCCTGCCGGAGGAGACGGTCCAGACGTGGAACGTGGTGAAGTGGCCGGTCATCCTCGTGGTGATCGCCCTCATCGTGACCCTCGCCTACCGCCTGGGGCCCAACGTCCGGCAGCCCCGCTACCGCCCGCTCTCGCTCGGCGCCGTGGCCGTGGTGGTCCTGCTCTTCGGCGCCACCGTGGCCCTGGGCTGGATCACGGACCGGTTCGGCCAGTTCGCCGTGGTCGGGCGGATCAACTCCGCGATCGGCGTGCTCGCCCTCGCGTGGGTGGCGTGCATCGTGCTGTTGGCCGGGGCTGCCTTCGACGCGGAGGTGCTGCGTGCCCGCCAGCTGGCCGTCGGCATCGACGCCTCCGTCGAGATCCAGCTGGCGACGCGGCACACCGCGGTGCTCGAGGACTTCGAACGGTACGAGGCCCGCATCCGCCGCCTGGCCCGGCTCGTGGCCGAGGCCGTGCGCGCCGGCGAGAGCCTCACGATCGAGGCCACACCCCTGCTCTCCGAGGAGGGGCGCCTCCTCGCGGTCGAGTCGGGAGGGCGATGCCCGGAGGACGTCAGCTCGGGCAGCCCGTTCCACGCGGACCCGGTGTCCGACGACGGCGCCCGCCTCGAGCCGACGCCGCGGCCCGACGACTGAGAGGTCAGCGCTCCCGCTTCTCGAACGCCTCGACCTGGGCACGCAGCGTCTCGGCCGCGATCTCCTCGTCGAGGCCCACCATGCCGAGGTACACGAGCTCGTCCCCGTCCGTGACGCCGCCGACGGTCATGGTGAACAAGGCCGTGTCCATGCCCGAGTTCCCCAGGGAGATGTGGACCGCGTCCGGCACGCCGGGCACCGTCGTGAAGGCCGCCTCGACGCCGTCCGGGTCGCCGAACGTGCCGCACGTGTCGGTCAGCTCGCCGAAGGGCTCCAGCAGATCGGTGCCGTCCTCGGTGACCGCGACCATGCCGAACGCCCCGGCCTGGGAACCGGCCAGGCCGGTGACCGCGGCCGGGTCCACCTCGTACTGGGCCAGCGCACCGCCGAGCCCGGGCGCCTGCTGCGTGTTGATCTGCTCGATGAGGTCCGCGCAGGCGCCCGTGGGGGTGACGCCCGTCAGGCTCAGACTCGTGCTGATCGGCTCACCCCCGCCGCCGGCCTGGGTCTCCATGTCCGTGAACACGCCGTCGGGCGCGGTCTGGGGCGTGAGCAGGACGTCCTCGAGCGCCTCCACACGCTCCTCCTGCTCGTCCGTGAGGTCCGAGCCGGCCCCCGTCGTGGCGGACTCGGACGCGTCGGCCGACGCGGAGGACGAGGCCTCGCCGCCGCCCCCGGCACAGCCGACGAGCGCGAGGGCGCCCACCGCGAGCAGGGACAGGGTGGCGACGGGGCGGGCGGGGGCGGCGGTGCGGAGGATGAGAGACCTCTCAGACCGGGTGACGACGATGTGACCAGCCTGGCAATCCCCACAGCGCGAGGCCAGCCTTCGTCTGCTGGGGCGGGCCGCGGCAGGGCCACCGGTCGATCGGCTCGCTCCGCGGCGACGAGTCGTCTCCCGGCGCCCGCGACGGGCCCGACGCACTACGATGACCACCAATCACGGCGGAACACGTCACTCTGCCGGCTCCCTCCGACCCGCACGCCCGTCCTCCCGACGGCGGCACAGAAGGCACTCCATGACCCGCATCCACTCCCGCCTCCTCGGCGCCGTGGGGCTCACCGCGTCAGCGGCGCTGCTCACCGGCTGCGCCGTCCTCGGCGGCGACGCCGGATCCGCCGGCATCGTGTCCGACGACGACCTGAGCACCTCGTACGGCCTCGTCCAGCCCGGCGTCCTGACGGTCTGCTCCGACATCCCCTACCCGCCCTTCGAGTTCGAGGAGAAGGGTGAGCTGACCGGCTACGACATCCAGCTGGTCGAGGCGGTGGCGGAGAAGCTGGGCCTCGGGGTGAACGTGATCGACTCCTCCTTCGAGGCCATCGAGTCGGGTGCCTCGCTCACCGGCTGCGACGTGAACGCCTCGTCGATCTCCATCACCGAGGCCCGCCAGCGCGTCATGGCCTTCACCCTCCCCTACCTCGACGACGACCTCGTCCTGGTCGCGAAGAAGGGCTCCGGCATCACCGACGTCGAGTCCGCGAAGGGCCGCCGGATCGGCGTGCAGGCCGCGACCACCGGCGACGAGTACGCCCAGCAGAACGGCCTGAGCCCCGTGCAGTTCGAGGACGGCGGCATGCAGATCCAGGCCCTCCAGGCCGGCACCGTGGACGCCGCCCTGGGCAACCAGTCCGTGCTGCTCTACTCGCTCAAGGACGACGATCGCTTCGAGGTGGTCGAGTCGCTGCCCACGGGCGAGCAGCTCGGCATGGCGGTCGGCCCGCAGAAGGCGCAGCTCGGCTCCGCCGTGAACCGCGCGCTGCAGGAGCTGCGCAACGACGGCACCGTGGCCGAGCTCCAGGAGCGCTGGTTCGGTCAGGCACAGGAGGACTACCGATGAGCACGCAGACCCCCGTCTCGCCCGCACCGGCCATGAAGCCCGGCCGTGCGCGCCGCCGTCGCCGGCTGTCCCTGATCATCCAGGCGGCCGTCTTCGTCCTCGCCCTCGTCGTCCTGGCCGTCCTCATCGACTGGGGCACGCTCGCCGAGAACGTCCTGAACTTCCCCGCCGTGGCCCCGATGTTCCCCAACGTGATCCTCGTGGGCCTGGGCAACACGCTGTTCTACACGGTCACCTCGTTCGTCGTCGGCCTCCTGGGCGGCATCGTGCTCGCGCTCATGCGCCTGAGCTCGTTCGGCCCGTACCGGTGGCTGGCCACCGCCTACGTCGAGTTCTTCCGCGGCGTCCCCGCGCTGCTGGTGTTCCTCGCCTTCGGCTACGGGGTGCCCTTTGCGTTCGGGGTGTCCTGGCCGATCCCCGTCGTCGTGATGGTGGCCCTGGGCATGGTCTCGGCCGCCTACATCGCCGAGACCCTGCGTGCCGGCCTGCAGGCCGTGCCCCGCGGCCAGATGGAGGCGGCCCGGTCCCTCGGCATGCCGACGTGGCGGGCCATGGTCACCATCGTGATCCCCCAGGCGTTCCGCATCGTGCTGCCGCCGCTCACCAATGAGGTCATCCTCCTGACCAAGGATTCCTCGCTGGTCTACGTGCTCGGCCTGGCCGCGCACGAGTACGAGCTCACCAAGTTCGGCCGCGACGGCATCTCCGCCCTCGACGCCGGCATGACGCCGATCCTCGTGGCCGGCCTGTTCTACCTCGTGATCACCGTGCCGCTGTCCCTGCTGGCCCGCCGGTTCGAGGCCCGTTCGACCAAGAAGGGGCACTGAGATGGCCCAGCAGAACCCCATCACCGGATCCTTCGGCGCGGTGGCCGCCGCGGACGCCGCCGGCGTGCATGTGGCCGGCCTCAACAAGTCCTTCGGCGCCAACCACGTGCTGCGCGGCATCGACCTCGAGGTCGCCCCTGGCGAGGTCGTGTGCCTGATCGGCCCGTCCGGCTCGGGCAAGTCCACCCTCCTGCGCTGCGTGAACCTGCTGGAGAAGCCCGACTCGGGCGTCGTCACGGTCGGTGAGTTCACGGTCACGGACGAGGACGTGGACCTGGACGTGCTGCGCCGCCACGTGGGCATGGTGTTCCAGCAGTTCAACCTGTTCCCGCACCTGTCCGTGCTGGAGAACTGCACCGTGGCCCAGCTCAAGGTGCTCAAGCGGGGCAAGGCCGAGGCGGCGGACATCGCCCGTCGGCAGCTGGCCCGCGTGGGCCTGGCCGAGCTCGAGGACCGCTACCCGGACCAGCTCTCCGGCGGCCAGCAGCAGCGCGTGGCGATCGCCCGTGCGCTGGCCATGGACCCGCAGCTGATGCTCTTCGACGAGCCCACCTCGGCCCTCGACCCCGAGACCGTCGGCGACGTCCTGGCGATCATGCGTCAGCTGGCCCGCGACGGCATGACCATGCTCGTGGTCACCCACGAGATGGGCTTCGCCCGTGAGGTGGCCGACCGGGTCGTGTTCATGGACGGCGGCGTCGTGGTGGAGGCCGGCCCGGCCGCCGCGGTGATCTCCGACCCCCAGCAGCCGCGCACCCAGGACTTCCTGCGCCGCGTGCTGCACCCCACCGAGATCGACCTCTGAGCCTGCCCGCCCGGTGGGCGGGCACATGCGTGAGGGGCCCCGCCCGGACCATGGTCCGGGCGGGGCCCCTCACGCGTGCGGCGGAGGCGTCAGGCCTTCTTGCGCAGCTTCTTCAGCTCGTCACGGGCCTCGCGCAGCGCGGCGACCTGCTCCTCACGGGCGGCGTGGATCGCGGCGACCTTCTCGTCCTGGGCGTCGCGGATGGCCTGCACCTTGGCGTCGCGGGCGCCCTCGATGCGGGCGGCGCGCTTCTTGGCGGCCTTGCGGCGCTTGCCGGGGCGGTTGGCCACGGAGTCGGCGGTGATGGCCAGGCCGGAGGCGACCAGGAAGATGTCCTTGGCGACGCCGGTGCCCTCCTGGGACGGACGCACACCGTCGGCCTCGGTCATCTCCGGGGTGTTCAGGTACATGGAGAACAGGCCGCCGGAGAACGCGGTCAGGGCGGAGCCGGCGAGCCAGCCCGGGACGAACGGGGCCAGCAGGGCCGAGCCCACGCCGATCTCCGTGGTCACGAGGAACTTCTTGAACTGCTCCGGCGACAGGTTGGCCAGCGCGGGCAGGCCGCGGGCGCCCATGTCGCGCAGGCCCTGGGCCTGCTCCGCGGAGATGCCGCGCTTGTTCAGGCCGGAGTTCAGGATGAACGCGCCGGAGGCCAGGCGCAGCGGAATCTGGACGATGCTCATGGAGTCTTCCTTCCAGTAGGGCCCGCGGCACGCACGTGGAGTGGGGTGTGGCGCGAACGGTCGGTGAGCGGTCAGCGCCTCTGACACTACCAACGGCAGCCCGCTCCCGCCCGCCCGGAGGCGCGACTGTGCGCGCAGAGCGGACGACGTCGGCGCCTCCACCACGTCGCGGAGGCGGTCGATGATGGACAATGGGGCGCATGCTCCCCCTCGTCACACCCCTGAGCGTGGCCGCCGCCGCGCCCACCGACTACGGCTGGCTCGGCAACATCGTCGTGGACGTCATGGAGGCGGTCGGCCCGATCGGCGTCGGCCTGGCCGTCTTCGCGGAGAACATCTTCCCGCCCATCCCGTCCGAGGTGATCCTGCCCCTGGCCGGCTTCACCGCGGCCGGCGGCGCCTTCAGCCCGCATGCCGCGCTGGTCTGGGCGACGGTCGGCTCGATCGTCGGCGCACTGGCCCTCTACGGCATCGGCGCGTGGCTCGGCCGCCGCCGCATGTACCGCATCGTGGACCGCATGCCGCTGGTGGACATGGAGGACGTGGCCAAGACCGAGCGCTGGTTCATCCGCTACGGCTACTGGACCGTGTTCCTGGGCCGCATGGTCCCCGTGTTCCGCTCCCTGATCTCCATCCCCGCGGGCATCGAGCGGATGAACCTCGCGAAGTTCACCCTGTTCACGGCGCTGGGCTCCTTGATCTGGAACGCGATCTTCGTCTACGGCGGCTACGCGCTCGGGGAGCGGTTCCACGTCATCTCCGAGTACGCGGACGTCTTCTCCAACATCGTCCTGGTCCTGATTCTGGCCTTCCTCGCGATCTGGGTGGCCCTGCGCCTGCGCCGCGACGCCCGCCGCCGGAACGACCCGGACTGGCGCCCGCCGACAGCGGACGAGATGGCCGCCCGCGTCGAGGCCATCCTGGAGTCCTCCGACCACCGGAAGTGAATCGCATGCGTCCCGTCCTGCCCTCCCCCCGCCGTGGCCGCGCGGCCCTCGGCCTGGCCGCCGTCGCCCTGGTGGCGCTGAGCGCCTGTGCTCGCACCGAGCCGCAGCCCGAGCCTGCGCCCGACACGACGGCGGCCTCCGCCCTGCCGTCCATGGACATGGCCCCGTTCACGGTCGAGGTCCCCTCGCACGACCTCGCGAGGGTGCCGGAGGCGAGCGTCGCCGTGCTCGAGGGCGAGGACCCGGACCACCACGGGGCGTGGCTGCAGGTGCCCGGGGCGCCGGCCTGGTCGGAGGCCATGGCCGGGGCCGTGCGCGCCCAGATCGACCAGTACCGCCGGGACACCGACCCCAGCGCGGACCCGCGCCTGGAGATCCAGCCGCAGCTCGCCGTCGTGGCCGAGGACATCGCCGCGGCCCGCCTGCTCGCCACGGAACGGCGCGGCACGGACTCCGTGTCCACCTCGCACGTGATCTGGTACTCGGCCCGCGAGGACCGCGTGCTCGAGACCGCCGATCTCTTCACCCCCGACGGCTGGGACGCGTTCCGCGCCGAGGTGCGCCAGCGCATGGCCAACGACCCGGACGTGATCGGCTCGCGCCTGGACTCGGCGGTCGACGCGCCGGAGCAGGTGGAGAACCGTCGCGTCTGGGACGCGGTGGTCTTCCTCCCGGACGGCAGCCTGATGCTCGAGGCGGACCAGGCGTCCATGGCGCCAGCCGCCGCGGGTGTGCTGACGGTGCGGATCCCCCGGGACACGGCAGCCCCCTGGCTGTCCGACCTGGGCCACGTCGCCGCGGACGCCGCCTCCGCCCCCGCCGACCTGCGTCTGCCGGACCGCTCCACCCCGACCCCCGAGGACCAGCAGCCGGAGCCCGCCCCCGAGCCGGAGCCCGAGACGTCCTCGCGGACGCAGGAGGCCACCGACGCACCCGTGCCGCCCCCGTCCGCGCCCGCCGACACGGCGGCCCCGACGCCCAGCGCGACCACCCCGGTGCCGAGCAGCACGGTGCCGAGCAGCACGGCCCCGTCCTCCTCGGCCCCCACGCCCACCGGCTCGGCCACGCCGTCCTCCCCGACGTCTCCCCCCACCTCGTCCTCGCCGTCGGGCACGGGATCCGGCAGTCCGACGCCGAGCACCCCCGACCCGACGCCGACCTCCGCGACGCCGACCCCCACGTCCCCGAGCCCGTCCGGCCCGTCCACGAGCGCGCCGGCCACGGACCCCGCGCCGGACCCGACCGAGTCCGCGCCCGAGCCGACCGCCACGACGGCCTCGGCGCCCGCGCCGCCCACGTCGGGAGACCGCTCCAGCGGCACCCCCTGACCCCGGCGCCGGGCGCCGGCGGCGACCGCGGTCGGCGCCGTCGACGCACGGCCGTGGCAGGATCGGGGCGATGACTGAGCACCTCCCCCGCCCCCGCCCGGACGCACCCGACCCCGACGCCGTCCCGCCGCCCGCCGAGCGCGTCCACGCGCACGACCACAATCGGGACAAGGACCCCGCCCTCGTCCGACGGGAGCCGGTCTCCTTCGTCCGACGCGGTGCGCGCCTGAACGCGGGGCGGCAGGCCGTGTGGGACCGCCAGGCGGAGCGGGTCCTCGTGGACGTGCCCCGCGGCCGCGGCGCCACCTCGGTGGACGCCCAGGCCCGACTGGACTGGGCCGGGGTGTTCGGGCGCGAGGCCCCCCTGCTCGTGGACATCGGCTCCGGGCTGGGCGAGTCCACGGCGCAGGCCGCCGCCGACCGGCCGGACTGGAACGTGCTCGCCGTTGAGGTCTACGTGCCCGGCCTGGCCGCGCTCATGACGCGCGTGGAGCAGCAGGGCCTGGAGAACGTCCGCGCCGTGGAGGCCAACGCCCCCGAGCTGCTGGACGCCCTGCTCACGCCCGGCTCCGTCTCCGAGGTGTGGGTGTTCTTCCCGGACCCGTGGCACAAGAAGCGGCACCACAAGCGCCGCCTGGTCTCCCCCGCCTTCGCGGACCGCGTGGCGCGGGTGCTCGCCCCCGGCGGGGTGCTGCGGCTGGCGACGGACTGGTCGGGCTACGCCGTGCAGATGCGCGAGGTGCTCGAGGCGCACCCGGAGTTCGAGAACCTCTTCCCCGGGCGCGCCGCAGGCGAGGACTCCCCGCTCACGCGGGTGCGCCGCGAGGGCAGGGAGACCGAGGTGGGTGCCCAGCCGCTGCCCGCGGGCTGGGAGCGCGCGGCCGAGGAGGAGCGCCCGCTGCGGGCCGGCCTGGGTGAGGCGCGGGCCGGCGCGGCGGCCGCGGACCCCGTGGACCACGAAGGCGGCTGGGCGCCCCGGTTCGAGGGTCGACCGATCACGAGCTTCGAGGCGAAGTCCCAGCGGGCCGGACGCCTTGTGTTCGACCTGGCGTACCGCCGCCGCTGAGCACGGGGCCCGACGGGGCCGCTCAGGCCGGGGCGACCGGCCCGGCCGGGTCGGCGCCGTCCGGGACGGGCGGCAGCGGCAGGCCGGCGGTCACCCGCGCGGTCGCCGCGAGCGTCACGGACCCGGCGTCCCGGTAGCCCCTCGGGGCGTCCCCGGGGGCCGTCGGCGACCAGCGGGCCGTGTGGTGGCCGCGGACGCCGGCCCCCGCCAGGCCGGGCCGCGGGGCCACCGGCAGCACGGCGGCGTCCGTCCAGTCCCGACGACGGCCCACCGCACGGCCGACCCGGGCGAGGAGGTCGCCCGGGGCCAGGGCGCGGAACACCCGTCCGGACCGCAGGCCGAGGTGCGCGGCCCGGGCTGCCAGGGCGGCGGGCAGGCCGACCGCGCCCGAGACCACGAGGGCCTCGACGGGACGCTCGGCCGGCCACGGGGCCTCGGCGTCGTCGGGCTGCAGGCCCCGGTCCGCGAGCAGGCGCAGGGCGTGCGCGGCCACCAGCGAGCCGTACGAGTGGGCCTCCATGGCCCCGTGCACGGCGGTCCCGCGGGCGCGCAGGGCCGGGGCGGCGGCGTCGTCCTCCCCCGGCCCGTGGCGCATGAACTCCCACCAGGCCCGCACATCCGCGGCGAGCATCGCGCCGCCGCGCCGGCCGGGGCCGTCGAGCACCACCCGCCAGGGTGTGGGCGCGGGGTAGCCGAGCCACGCGATGACGACCGGGCGGGGTGCGCCGGCGGCGCGCTGGGCGGCGGCGAGGTGGGCGGCCTCCCGGGCCGTCCCCCACATGGCCGTCTGGGGGCGGATGCCCATGCCGGAGACGAGCCAGGTCAGGTGGGTGGCGGTCGCGGGGTCTCCCGCGGCGACCACCGCGCGCGGACCGTCCGGGCCGTCGAGGACGTAGTCCAGCAGATGCCGGGCGGGCAGGTGCGGGTCCATGCCCTCCGGCTTGAGGGCGTGGACGATCCCGTCCAGGGCGCTGCGGGCCCGCCGGCCCAGGCCGTCGCGCCGGGCCATGTCGGCGCGCAGCCGCTCCCGGACGCGGGACCGTGCGGCCACCCCGAACGACGCCCGGCTCAGTCCTGCTCGGGCTGCCACGTGAGGACCCGTCGGGGGCGGGCACCGCCGGAGGGCAGCGTCCGCAGGACACCCGGGGAGGCCTGGCCCGCGGCGTCGGCCTCGGTCCGTGCCGCGGCCTGGCGGCGGGCGGCCATCCGGTCGGCGTACCGGGCCGAGACGTCGCCGCCGGAGCCCACGGTGAAGACGCGGGCCAGGCGGGAGGCGTGGTGGAGGCGGTCCACCTGGGCCGCCAGCTCGACCACGGTGTCCTGCAGCTGCTCGACCTCGCGCTGCAGCGCGATCACGCGGCGGATGCCCTCCAGCGAGATGCCCTCGCGGCTCAGGGCCTGCACGGTCTGCAGCCGCTCGACATCGGCCAGGGAGTAGCGGCGTTGCCGTCCGCCCTGGCGGGCGGGGACCACGAGGCCGAGCCGGTCGTACTGGCGCAGGGTCTGCGGGTGCATGTCCGCCATCTCGGCGGCCACGGAGATCACGAAGACGGGGGCGTTCCGGTCAAGACCCGGCTCGCGGCCCCGGTCCGCGCGGGCGGCGCCGTCGCGGGCGCTCACCAGGCGGCCTTCCGGGCCAGCTCCCGCCGCGGATCGTCGCCGGCCAGGGCGGACTGCAGGGCCTCGATGGCGGCGCGGGCGTCGTCGTCGAGCTCGGTGGGCACGGTGACGTGCAGCTCCACGAGCAGGTCACCCGTCGTCGTCCCGCGCTCGACACCGCGGCCCTTCAGGCGCAGCACGCGGCCGGACTGGGAGCCCGCCGGCACCTTCACCTTCACGGGGCGCTCCAGCGTGGGCACCTCGATCGTGGCGCCGAGGGCGGCCTCGGGGAAGGTGACGGGCACGGTGATGCGCAGGTCGTCCCCGTCCCGGTGGAAGAACTCGTGCTCGCGCACGTGCACGGTGACCAGCAGGTCGCCGCGGCCGGCCGCACCGGGCGAGCCCTTGCCGCGGGCCCGGACCTTCTGGCCGTCGCGGATGCCCTTCGGGATCTTCACCTCGATCGTCTCGCCGTCCGGGGCGCGCAGGGACACCGTGGTGCCCTGGATCGAACCGCGGAAGGAGATCGTGGTGGTGGCGGTGCGGTCCGCGCCCTTCGTGGGGCGCGGCCGCGGGTAGCCGGCGTCGCCGAAGCCGCCGGTCTGGCCGGCGGCGCCGCCGAACATCCCGCTGAACAGGTCCGACAGGTCGGGCCCGGACTGCGTGGTGCGGGGGCCGCCCCCGCCGCCGAACATGCCGCCGAAGACGTCCTCGAAGCCGCCGCCGCCGGCACCGCCCGGGGCGGAGAACCGGGCGCCGCCGCCCATCGCACGGATCGCGTCGTACTCCTGGCGCTCCTGGGGGTCACTCAGGACGGCATACGCCTCCGAGATCTCCTTGAACTTCTTCTCGGCCGCCTCGTCCCCGGGGTTCTGGTCCGGGTGGTGGGTGCGGGCGAGCTTGCGGTAGGCCTTCTTCACGTCCGATTCGGAGGCGTCCTTGGACACCCCCAGGGTCGCGTAGAAGTCCTTGTCCATCCAATCCTGCGAGGCCATGGTGCCTCCTCTCGTGTGCATCGGTCAGGGGGGTCGGCCGGCGGCGGGGTGGGCCGCCGGCCGACGGGGTCACTCGTCTCCGGCGGAGACCATCACCTGGGCGGCGCGCAGCACGCGGCCGTCCCGGAGATAGCCGTTGCGGAAGACCTGGACCACGTGGTCCGCGGGCACCTCTGCGTGCGGCTGGCGCATCACGGCCTCGTGCACGGCCGGGTCGAACTCGACGCCGGCCAGCGCCTCCTGGTCGTGGCGCTCGAGGCCGAGGCCGGCCAGGGCGGTGTCGAGCTTGGTCGCGATCGCGGCGAACGGACCGTCCGTCAGGTCGCCGGCGGCGCGGGCGGCGTCGATGTCGTCGAGCACCGGCAGCAGCGCGGTGACGGCCTTGACCACACCGGCGTCCCTGGCCAGGTCGCGGTCGCGGTCCACGCGACGCTTGTAGTTCACGAACTCGGCCTGCAGCCGGCGCAGGTCGGTCTCGAGCTCGGCCTCGCGGTCCGAGGCCGCGGGCTGCGGCGCCTCGGTCCCGGCCTGCGCGCCGGCCTCGTCGAGGATGCGCTCGGCCTGGGCGAGGGCGTCGCCGTCCTCGGCCTGCTCGGCCGCGCTCTCGGCGGAGACCCGGGGCTCACCGGTCTCGGGGTCGATTCGGCGACGGTCGTTGAACACGATGGGCTCCTCCTCGGAGCCGCGCTCGGCATCGGAGGAGCCGTGCGGACGCTGCTGGTCGGCGCTCATGGTGTGTCCTTTCGAAGCGGGTGGGCGCGGCGGGTCCGCCGCGCGGGGGGGGTGGTGCGGGAAGGCCGGCCCGCCGGCGTCGTGGGCCTCCGGGCGGGGCGGGCGTGGACGCCCGCCCCGGCACCGGGGTGTCAGGCCTTCTTCTCGTCGTCCTCGTCGACCACCTCGGCGTCGACGATGTCCTCGTCGTCGTCCTGCGGGGCGGCGGACTCGGCGCCGGCGTCGGCCGACTCCGCGCCCTGCTGGGCGTAGAGGGCTTCGCCGATCTTGACCTGGGAGGCCTGGAGCTTCTCGAACGCGGCGGCGACCTCGTCGTCGTTGTCCTGCTTCTCCAGGGCGGCCTTCAGGGCGTCGACGTCGGCCTGCACCTCGGTCTTGACGTCCTCGGGCAGCTTGTCCGCGTTGTCCTGCAGGAGCTTGTCCACGGAGTACGCGGACTGCTCCGCCTGGTTGCGGCGGTCGGCGGCCTCACGGCGCTTCCTGTCCTCGTCCGCGTGGGCCTCGGCGTCCTTGACCATGCGGTCGATGTCCTCCTTGGACAGCGAGGAGCCGCCCGTGATGGTCATCGACTGCTCGGTGCCGGTGCCCTTGTCCTTCGCGGAGACGTGCACGATGCCGTTCGCGTCGATGTCGAAGGTGACCTCGATCTGGGGCATGCCGCGCGGGGCCGGGGCGATGCCGGTCAGCTCGAAGGTGCCCAGCGCCTTGTTGTCCCGGGTGAACTCGCGCTCGCCCTGGAAGACCTGGATGGACACGGAGGGCTGGTTGTCCTCGGCCGTGGTGAACGTCTCGGAGCGCTTGGTCGGGATGGCCGTGTTGCGCTCGATGAGCTTGGCCATCACACCGCCCTTGGTCTCGATGCCCAGCGACAGCGGGGTCACGTCGATCAGGAGCACGTCCTTGCGCTCGCCGGCGAGCACGCCGGCCTGCACCGCGGCGCCGATGGCGACGACCTCGTCCGGGTTCACGCTCTTGTTGGGCTCCTTGCCGCCGGTCAGCTCCTTCACCAGGTCGGAGACGGCGGGCATGCGGGTCGAGCCGCCGACGAGGACCACGTGGTCGATGTCGGAGACCTTGACGCCGGCCTCCTTGATGACGTCCTCGAACGGCTTGCGGGTGCGCTCGAGCAGGTCCTTGGTGAGGTCCTGGAACTTGGCGCGGGAGAGGTGCTCGTCCAGGTGCACCGGGCCCTCGGGGGTCACGGACAGGTACTGCAGCGAGATGTTGGTGGAGGTGGCCGAGGAGAGCTCCTTCTTGGCCTGCTCCGCTGCCTCCTTCAGACGCTGCAGGGCGATCTTGTCCTTGGACAGGTCCGCGCCCTTGGACTTGGCCTGCTGGAGCAGCCAGTCCACGATCCGCTGGTCCCAGTCGTCGCCGCCGAGGCGGTTGTCGCCGGCGGTGGCGCGCACCTGGATGGTGGCGAAGTCGTCCTCGTCCTTGGCGACCTCGAGCAGGGACACGTCGAAGGTGCCGCCGCCCAGGTCGAAGACCAGGATGAGCTCGTCCTCCTTGCCCTTCTCCAGGCCGTAGGCCAGGGCGGCCGCGGTGGGCTCGTTGATGATACGGGTGACGTTCAGGCCCGCGATCTCGCCGGCCTCCTTGGTGGCCTGGCGCTCGGCGTCGTTGAAGTAGGCGGGCACGGTGATCACCGCGTCGGTGACCTTCTCACCCAGGTACTCCTCGGCGTCGTGCTTGAGCTTCATCAGCGTGCGGGCCGAGATCTCCTGCGGGGTGTACTTCTTGCCGTCCACCTCGGTGGTCCAGTCGGTGCCCATGTGGCGCTTGACGGACGCGTAGGTGCGCTCGGGGTTGTTGACGGCCTGGCGCTTGGCGACCTCGCCGACCAGGACGTCCCCGCCCTTGGAGAACGCGACGACGGACGGGGTGGTGCGGGCGCCCTCGGCGTTCGCGATGACGACCGGGTCGCCGCCCTCGAGGACGGCGACGACGGAGTTGGTGGTGCCGAGGTCGATGCCGACTGCACGGGACATGGTGGGGTCCTTCCTGTCTGACGGTGAAGCGGGGGCCGGACCCGCGGGCCGGGGGCACCGACGCCACAGGGACTTGAGCCTTCATGACTCAGGTTGCCACCGGGTCGGTGGACTGTCAAGTGAACCTGAGTCGACTTCACTCACTTCTGCTTCTGCGGGGGTCAACGCGGGCCGTCCGCGATCCATTCCCGGCGCCGCGGATCCGCTCCGGACCCGCCCGCGCACGCCGCTCAGACCTGGAAACACGACGACCTCACGCGGTTGGATGGCGGATCACGGGGCGTCGCCGACGGCGCGCCCACCCCAACGGAGAAGGAGCACCACCATGGCCGAGAAGAACGCCGCCGAGTACACCGTCCCGGGCCTGTCGCTGAGCACGGGCCGACGCACCGCCGAGATCCTCCAGGGCCGTCTGCACGCCCTCAACGACCTGCAGCTCACCCTGAAGCACGCCCACTGGAACGTGGTGGGCCCCGGCTTCATCGGCGTGCACGAGATGCTCGACCCCCAGATCGAGCTGGTCCGCGGGATGGTGGACGTCCTCGCGGAGCGCATCGCCACCCTGGGCGTCTCCCCCGCCGGCACCCCGGGCGCACTCGTGGCCGCCCGCGCGTGGGACGACTACACGCTGGGCCGCGCGTCGACCCTGGAGCACCTGGCCGCGCTGGACCTCGTCTACGACGGCGTCGTGACGGACCACCGCGCCGCGATCGACGCCACCGAGGACCTCGACCCGGTCACGCAGGACATCCTCATCGACCAGGTGGCCCAGCTCGAGCTGTTCCAGTGGTTCATGCGCTCGTTCCTGACCACCGACGACGGCCGGCTGAGCAGCGCAGGCACCACCACCGAGGCCGCCGCCGCGGGCCGCGTGAAGGGCGCCCAGTCCGCGCCCGCCCCGAAGGCCGGGCGCACGAAGAAGTCGGACGCGAAGAAGTCCAAGAAGAAGTGACCGCGCGCCCCTGAGGCGCCCGTGCACCGGAGGGGCCCGACCGCACTGACGGTCGGGCCCCTCCCTCCTGCGCGGTTCAGTCGACCTTCGCCGGCCACCACACCTTCGGGCCGATGTCCCGCACGAGCGCCGGGATCAGCAGGGAGCGCACGATCAGCGTATCGAGCAGCACGCCGAACGCGACGATGAACGCCAACTGCACCATGAACATCAGCGGGATCACCGCGAGCGCGGCGAAGGTGGCCGCCAGCACGACGCCGGCCGAGGTGATGACCCCGCCCGTGACGGTGAGGGCGCGCAGCACGCCCGCCCGCGTGCCGTGCCGCGGCGTCTCCTCCCGCGCCCGGGTCATCAGGAAGATCGTGTAGTCGATCCCGAGCGCCACGAGGAAGACGAAGCCGTACAGCGGCACGGTGGGGTCGGCGTCCTCGAAGCCGAACACGTGCCGGAACACGAGGGCCGAGACGCCCAGGGCCGCGCCGAAGCTGACCACGGTGGCCGCCACGAGCAGCACGGGTGCCAGGAGCGAGCGCAGCAGCACCGCGAGGATGACCAGCAGCATCGCGAGGATCAGCGGGATGACGACCCGCAGGTCGCGCTGCGTGGTGACGTTCGTGTCCAGCGCCTGGGCCGCCGGGCCGCCCACGAGGATCTCGCCCGTGGCCGGGAGGTCCGCGAGCCGGTCGCGCAGGCGGGCCACGGTCTGCTGCGCGGCAAGGGACTCGCCCGGGTCCGCCAGGGTGGCCGAGACCAGCACGCGGCCGTCCACCACGCGGGGCTGCGGCTCCGGCGCGGACGCGGCGCCCGCCCCGCCCTCCGCGTCGGTCACGCCCGGGGGTGGGCCCGCGGCGGCCTCGGGGGCGTCCGTGGTGACCTCGGCCTCGGCCACGCCGGGGTCCTCCGCGACGGCGGCGAGCACCGCCTCCGCGTCCCCGGCCGGGGCGAGGATCTGGGCGGGGGCGCCCGCGCCGGCGTCGAAGTGCTCGCTCAGCAGGGCCTGGGCCTGCCGGGCGTCGGAGTCGCCGAGCAGCACGTCCTCCTGGGCGACGCCGTCCGCGCGCAGCTGCAGCAGACCGCCGCAGAGGGCGAGGAGCACGACCGTCGTGGCGACCCAGACGAGACGGGGCCGGCGCGCGACGACGGCGCCCACCCGCGTCCACACCCCGTGGTCCTCCTCGAGGCCGGCGACGGGCCGGCCCGCCCCGTCGCGCGGCGGGGTGAAGGCCCGGCCCCGGGCGGCGCGGCGCTCCGCGCGACGGCGCGCGCGCTCGGGGGACGGGATCGTGGGCCAGAAGGCGGCACGCCCGGTCAGCCGCAGCAGCGCCGGCAGCAGGGTCAGGGCGGCGAGCCACGCGAACGCCACACCCGTGGCGGCCACGGGGCCGAGGGAGCGCGTCGAGTTGAGGTCCGAGGCCATCAGGATCAGCAGGGCGAGGGCCACGGTCGAGGCGGACGCGGTGATCGCGCCGAAGGACCCGCGCACGGCGGCCCGCAGCGCCTCCCCGACGTCCGCCCGGACCAGCAGCTCCTCGCGGTGCCGGGCCACGAGCAGGAGGCAGTAGTCGGTGGCCGCGCCGATCACGAGGATCGAGAGGATGCCCTGGGCCTGGCCGTTGAGCTGGATCCAGCCCGCCAGGGCCATCCCGTAGACGGCCACGATCGCGCCGCAGAGCGCGGCCACGGCCGTCAGGAGCACGAGGACCGGCAGCAGGACGGAGCGGTAGACCGCCACGAGGATCACGAACACCACCGCGAGCGCCACGAGCAGCAGCAGCCCGTCGATCCCCGCGAACGCGCCGCCCAGCTCGGCGACCAGGCCCGCCGGGCCGCCCACGTGCCACTCGGTGTCCGCGGCCACGGTCCCGGCGAGGGCGGGGTCGGCGGCCGCGGGGTCCGCCACGACCTCCCGCAGGTCGGCCACCACGTCGGCCACGGGCCGCTCGGCCCCGACCGAGGAGTCGACGAAGGCCAGGAACTGCACCGCCGCGCCGTCGTCGGAGGGGATCGGGCCGGCGACGTCGGTCACGCCCGGCACCTCGCCCAGCCGGCCCGCGAGGTCCGCGAGCGCGGGGAAGGCGGCCGCGGGGTCCGCTGTGCTCGCCGGGCCCACGACGACGGCGGGCACGGCCTCGCCGTCCTGGAACGCCGCCGCCTCCGCCCCCGCGCGGGTGGACTCGGCCGACGCCGGCAGGAAGGTGGCCTGGTCATTCGAGGAGACGTCGCCGATCTTGCCGAACACGGGGCCGCCCAGGCCGAGCACGGCGAGCCAGACCACGGTGAGCGCCGCGGCCAGGCCCAGCCGCAGCCCCCGGGAGGGACGCCCCGGCGCGGCGGGGGTGCGGAAGCCGGAGAGGTCAGGCGGGGTGGGCATGCCTCCGAGCGTAGGGGGTGGTTCGATGATCAAACAACCATGGGGGCTGGCTAGACTCCCGGCCATGACCACGCAGCCCCCCTCCGCCCCCGCGGAGCACCTCGCCGTGGTCCACGCGCTGCGCGTCTTCAGCGAGAGCGCGGAGCACGCCGTGGACGAGGCCGGCCGCGGCGTCGGCCTGCACCGCACGGACCTCAGAGCCCTCGCGTACCTGATGGCCCGCGCGGCGGCCGGTGAGCCCGTCACGGCCTCGGACCTCGGCGCCCACCTGCACCTCACCCGGGCCTCGGCCACCGCCCTCGTGGACCGCCTGGCCGCCGCGGGCCACGTCCGCCGCCGCCGGGACGAGGGCGACCGGCGGCGCGTGCTGGTGGAGCACACGGACACGGCCCGCCGCGACGGACAGCGCGCGTTCGAACCGATGTCCCAGCGGCTGAGCGCCGCCCTCGAGGGATTCTCCGCCGCGGAGCTGCGGGCTGCGGTGCGGGTGCTCGAGGCGGCCACCGCCGCACTGACGGACCCCGCCCCGGAGGACCCGTGACTCGACCGGCGCTCATCGGCCTCGACGGCCGCTCGGGGTCGGGCAAGACCGTCCTCGCCGCCGCGCTCGCGGCCCGGATCGCACCGTTCGCGCGCGTCGAGGTGATCGAGATCGAGTCCATGTACCGGGGCTGGGACGGGCTGGCCGCGGCGGTGGGCGACGACGGCCCCTACCCGGCCGTCGTGCGCGCGCTGCGGGAGGGCGGCACGGCGACCTGGACCACATGGGACTGGCACCGTGCCGCCCCCGGTCCGCCGCGGGGGACCGCGCCGGCCGACGTCGTGGTGTGCGAGGGCGTGGGCGCGCTCAGCACCGCCGCCCGGCCGCTGCTCGACCTGGCGGTGTGGCTCGAGCTCGAGACCCCCGCGCGGCGCACGCGGGCGCTGGCCCGGGACGGTGAGACCTTCGCCCCGCACTGGGACCGCTGGGCCGCACAGGAGGAGGACTACCTGGCCCGGCACGCCCCGCGCGCCGCGGCGGACCTGATCCTGCGTCTGCCCTCCGCCTGACGGCGGCGGTGCCCGGGGCCGGGGGCGTCGGGGTCTGCGTGCGGGCCAGCCGGGCGCCCGCGCCGGGACCGGAGCGGTTCGCTCCGCTTAGGTGTAGCATCGGAGGCGGCGCGCCGCGTCCGGCCGCGTCCCACCCCAGCGCACGGAGACCTCCCCTTCCCATGGCAACACTGCTCTACCGTCTCGGCCTCGGCGCCGCCCGCCGCCCCCTCCTCGTGATCCTCGCCTGGGTGCTCGCCCTGGCCCTCGCCGTCGGCGGGTTCCTCGCCTTCGGCGGCACGCTCTCCTCCACCGTCACCATCCCCGGCACCCCCACCGCCCAGGTCACGGACCGTCTCAAGGAGGAGTTCCCCGAAGCCTCCCGCGGCAGGGGCCAGGTCGTGTTCACCACCGAGGACGGCTCCCCCCTGACCGACGCCCAGCGCGAGCAGATCACCGCCCTGCTGGACGACGTCGCCGAGCAGCCGGCCGTGGAGGGCGTCGTGGACCCGTTCGAGGCCCAGGCCCAGCAGGACGACGCCCGCACCCGGCTGGACGAGGGCCGCACCGAGCTGGCCGACGGCGAGCAGCGCCTCGCGGACGGACGCCAGGAGATCGAGGACGGCCGGGCCGAGCTCGAGCGTCGCACGGCCGAGGCCGACGCGGGCGAGCAGCGCCTGGCCGAGGCCGCCGCCCAGCTGGAGGAGGGGCAGGCGAAGCTCGACGCCGCGCGCGCCGACCTCGAGGAGCGTGGCCTGGACGCCCTGCCGGCCGAGGCCCTGGCCCCGCTCCGGGAGGCCGAGCAGCAGGTGGCCGAAGGCCAGGAGCAGCTCGACGCCGGCCGCGCCGAGCTCGAGGAGCAGGCGGAGCGCCTCGAGGCCGGGCAGGCCGAGATCGACGCGCGGCGTCAGGAGCTCGAGGCCGCGCAGGCCGAGCTCGACGCCCGGTGGGCCGAGCTCGAGGCCGGGCAGGCCGAGCTCGACGCCCAGGCCGAGCAGCTGGCCGCGGGCCGCGCCGAGCTCGAGCAGGCCCGGGACGCCGCACTGGCCGAGGCCGAGGCCGCCGGCATCCCGGCGGAGCAGGTCGCCGCGCAGTTCGCCGACCAGGAGGCGCAGCTCGCCGCCGGCGAGGCGCAGCTGGCGGCCGGTCAGGACCAGGCCGACGCCGCCCGCGCCCAGCTGGAGGCCGCCCAGGCCGAGGCCGACGCGGGCGCCGAACAGCTCGCGGCCGCCCAGGCCGAGGCCGACGACGGCGCCGCCCGACTCGCCGCCGGCCGGCAGCAGCTGCAGGAGTCCGAGGCCGAGCTCGAGGCCGGCCGCGAGCAGGTGGCCGCGGGACGGCAGCAGGCCCTGGACGCGGCCGAGGCTGAGCTGGACGCGCAGCAGCAGAAGATCGACGAGGGCCGGGCCGAGTACGAGCGTGGCGTCGCCGAGCTCGAGGACGGCCGGGCCCAGCTGGCCGCCGGCGCGGAGCGCCTGGACCAGGCCGAGGCCGACCTCGCCGACGGCCGCGCCGAGCTGGACGAGGGCCGCGTCGAGGCCGAGCGCGGCGAGCGCACCCTGGCCCTCGCGGAGGACTTCCGCACCGTGTCCGAGGACGGCAGCACCGCCGTCGGGATCGTCACCTTCACGACGCCGACCCTGGACGTGACCGCCGAGGACAAGGAGGCGGTCACCGGCGCCCTCACCGGCGCGGACATCGACGGCGTCGCGGTGCATCCGTCCCAGGAGCTCAACGCCACCGTGCTCTCCCTGCTCGGCCCGGGCGAGGTCGTGGGCCTCGTGGTCGCCGCGATCGTGCTGATGGTCATGCTCGGCACCCTCGTGGGCGCGGGCCTGCCTCTGATCAACGCGCTGGTGGGCGTGGGCGTGGGCGCCGCCGGGGCGCTCGCGTTCTCCTCCGCCGTGGAGATGATGTCCGTGACCCCGGTGCTCGGGGTGATGCTGGGCCTGGCCGTGGGCATCGACTACGCGCTGTTCATCGTCAACCGGCACCGCCATGAGCTGCGTCGCGGCACGGGCCTGCACGAGTCGATCGCGCTGGCCACCGGCACCTCCGGCAACGCCGTGGTGTTCGCCGGCGTGACCGTGGTGATCGCCCTCGCGGCCCTGAACGTCACCGGCATCGGCTTCCTGGGCCTGATGGGCACGGTGGGCGCGGCCTGCGTGGCCGTCGCCGTGCTCGTGGCGGTGACCCTGACCCCGGCCCTGCTGGCCCTGGCCGGCCCGCGCGTGCTCTCCCGCCGGGAGCGCGCACGGCTCACCGACACCTCCCCGGCCGTCGGCGAGGGCGCCCACGCCGTGCGCCGCGCCCACCGCCGCGCCACGCTGTCCACGCCGACCGCCCTCGCCACGGCACTCGCCTCCGTGGCCCTGCTCGTCCTCGTGGCCCTGCCGGTCGGCTCGATGCGCCTGGGCCTGCCGGACGGCGGGTCCGAGCCGGAGGGCTCCGACTCGCAGGTTGCGTACGAGCTCACCGCCGAGAAGTTCGGCTAGGGCTACAACGGCCCGCTCGTGGTGACCGTGGACCTGCCCGCCGGCCTGGACGAGGACGCGGCCGAGGACGCCCGCCTGGCGGTGGGCGAGCAGCTCGCCGGCCTCGAGCACGCGCACGCCGTGGTGCCCGCGGGCTTCAACGAGGACCGCACCGTCACCATGTTCCAGGTGCTGCCCGAGGAGGGCCCGAACGCCGTCTCCACCGAGGAGCTGGTGCGCGAGCTGCGCGCCACCGAGCCGGCCGGCGAGGCCTCCAACCTCGGCGTGGCCGGCATGACCAGCGGGTTCATCGACGTCTCGGAGAAGCTCTCCGACGCCCTGCCCCTCTACCTGGGCGTGGTGGTGGGCCTGTCCCTGCTGATCATGGTGCTGGTGTTCCGCTCGATCCTGGTGCCGCTGATCGCCACCGGCGGGTTCGTGCTCTCCATGTTCGCCGCCATGGGCGGCGTGGTGGCCATCTACCAGTGGGGCTGGCTCGGCTCGGTGTTCGGGGTCCACAACCCCGGCCCCGTGCTCAGCTTCCTGCCGACCATCATGATCGGCGTGCTGTTCGGCCTGGCCATGGACTACCAGCTGTTCATCGCCTCCGGCATGCGCGAGGCCTACGCCCACGGCCTGCCCGCCCGCCAGGCCGTGCTGACCGGCCTGCGCTCGGGCCGGGCCGTCGTGATCGCCGCGGCGATCATCATGATCTCCGTGTTCGGCGGGTTCATCTTCGCCCACGACGCGATGATCCGCCCGATGGGCTTCGGCCTGGCCTTCGGCGTGCTGCTGGACGCGTTCGTCGTCCGGCTGCTGCTGATGCCGGCCCTGATGCACCTGCTCGGGGACGCGGCGTGGTGGCTGCCCCGGTGGCTGGACCGCATCATGCCGGACGTGGACGTGGAGGGCGCCCAGCTCGAGCGCGCCCACGCCCCGGCGCACCCCTCCGGCCCCGCCCCGGACGGCGGCGCCCACCGGGCCTGACCGCCCCCGCCTGACGCCCGCCCCCGGCCCCGATCGGCCGGGGGCGGCGTCTATCCTGGGCGGATGCGTCCCACCTCCTTCTCCCCCGCCGCCGGCTCGCCCGTCCTCGTCCTGCTCGGGACGGACGCGGACGGTGCCCCCGCCCCGCGGCTCGCGGACCCGGCCGTCCCGCACCTGAGCGTCACGGACCAGGGGGTCACGCGCGGCGACGGCATCTTCGAGACCGCGCTCGCGGTCGCCGACGGCCTCGGGACCCTGCGCATGCGCAAGCTCGGAGCCCACCTCGGCCGGCTGGCCGCGTCTGCCTCCGCCCTGCAGCTGGCCGCTCCCGAGGCGGCGGCGTGGGAGGCCGCCGTCGCGCTCGGCCTGCGGGCGTTCACCGAGGCCAACGACGTCGCGCCCGGGGACCGTCTCGCCGTGCGCCTGACCGTCACGCGCGGCCCGGACGCGGCTCCCGGCGCGGTGCCCACGCCCACCGCGTGGGCGCTGCTGAGCCCGGCCCCAGTGGTCGAGGACGAGGAGCGGCGGCGGGGGCTGCGGGTGCTGCTGCTGGACCGCGGCATCGACTCGCAGGCCCCCGAGCGCTCCCCGTGGCTGCTCACCGGCGCGAAGACCCTCTCCTACGCCGTGAACATGGCCGCCCTGCGCTACGCCCGCGACCACGGCGCCGACGACGTCGTCTTCACCAGCGCGGACGGCTACCTGCTCGAGGGCCCCACCTCCACGGTGCTGATCGTGCGCACCGGGGAGGACGGCGTCCGCCGCCTCCTCACCCCACTGCGCCAGAAGGGCATCCTCGCCGGCACGTCCCAGGCCGTGATCTTCGCGGCCGCCCACGCGGACGGCTGGGAGCTCGGCTACGGCCCGCTCGTCCCGGCGGACCTCCAGGGCGCCGAGGGCGTCTGGCTCGTCTCCTCGGTGCGCGGCGTCCTGCCGGTGCGCGCCGTCGACGGCGTCGAGATCCCCGTGGACCACGAGCTCACCGGCATGCTGCAGGCCCATCTGGACGCCGACGGCGACCCCGGCCGGCACGTCAGCGGCGACCCGGTGCCCACCGCGGGCTAGGCTGGAGACCGGCCCGTCCGACGTCGTCGGCCGCGACCGCAACCGCACGTGATATCCCCGACCACGGAAGGCGCACCATGAACACGCTCGTCCAGAAAGCCCTGTCCGCCGGCATCACGCTGGTCGGCGGCATCGTCGGCTCCCGCGTGGTCGCGGGCGGCTGGCGGCTCGTCACCGGCCACAGCGCCCCGGACGACGCGGCCGACGAGACGCTGCCCCTCGTCGAGGCCCTGTCCTTCGCGTTCATCTCCGCGGGCGTCGCGGCGCTGCTGAAGGTCGCCGGCCAGCGCGGCGCCGGCGCCGCGATCCGCAAGGTGTCCGAGTCCACCGCGCACCGCGTGGACCACGAGGTCTGAGCCGCCCCGCCACCACGACGACGGCCGCCGTCCGGAGGGATCCGGACGGCGGCCGTCGTGCTGTGCGCGGTGGCGTCAGCGGCGCCCACGCGGCCGGGCGCCGGCGCGGCGGGGCCCGGGGTCCGCCGGGGGCTCGGCCCGACGGCCGACGGCGGCCAGCTCGTCCCGGTGCAGCAGCTCACGGCGGGCGTGCTTGGTGCGGTAGCCCGTGCGGCCCACCAGGTGGGAGGCCACCGGGGCCGTGACCATCTGGGTGATCCACGCCAGGAACAGCACGGGCAGCCACACCCACGACCGCCACACGATCCCCAGCCCGGCGAGCATGAGCAGCAGGCCGAGGACCTGCGGCTTGGCGGCGGCGTGCATGCGGGCCAGCAGGTCCGGCAGCACGAACAGGCCCACGCCGGCCACCAGGGAGAAGAAGGCGCCGCTGACGAGCAGGAACGCGGCCAGCCAGTCCAGGAGCGTGGCGGTGTCGGTCATCGGCCCTCCTCCCCGCCCGGCACGTCCGTGGTGCCGGGCACGCGCGCCTGGTCCTCGAGCGAGTGGTCCGGGCGCCGGTCCTCCGCGAAGCGCGCCACCGTCACCGAGCCGACGAAGCCGACGGTGGCGGCCAGCACCACGAGGACCACGTGGTGGGTGTGGCGGTGCGCGGCCATCTCCAGGACGAGCATCCCGGAGAACACCACGAGCAGCACGTCCGTGGCGACCGCCCGGTCCAGCAGCGAGGGGCCGCGCACGATCCGGTAGAGCGCACCGACGGCGCCGACCACGAGCAGCGCCCCGCCGGCCCACGTGGCCAGGTCCATGGGGTCCATCAGGCCTCCTCCTTCGGGGGGCGGGCGGCGGGGGGCGCCGAACTCGGGAAGCGGCGGACCAGCTCGAGGTCCTCACGCGTGCCGACGGCGCGGATGATGCCCGCCTCCACGTCGAGGGCCTTGGCGCGGAAGCCCTCCACGTCCTCGTCCGTGGTCGCGTCGAGCACGTGCAGGTACAGGACGGAGCGGACCCGGTCCACGTCCAGCACGATCGAGCCCGGCACCAGGACCAGGGCGTGGCTGACGAGCGTGATGATGAGGTCGTCGTGGCTGCGCAGCGGGACGCCCACGATCGAGCCGCGGGCGCGGCGGCCACGCAGCAGCACCACCCCGGTCACGTTGACCGAGGCGCGCACGACGTCGACGAGGAACCGCACCGTGAACACGAGGGACCACCAGGGGTTCAGACGGCCGCTGAACGGGATGCTCGGCATCGGGAAGAGCCCGAGGATCAGCAGCGCGAAGGCGAGGCCGGCCAGGGCCACGTGCGGGGCGAAGTCCTGCCACAGGGCGCACCACACGGCCACCATCACGAGGATCAGCGGCCACTGGGCCACGATGCCCCGGACCCGGTCGGGGCGCACCACGTCGCGGCGGGCGGAGTCACTTCCGGGCATCGTGCACCTCCGTCGGGTCGACGCTGAGGGTGGCCGCGGCCCGCTCCGCCGCGGCGTCGTCGAGCACCGCCGCGATGTAGGGCGAGCGGTCGAGCATGTCCGTGGCGGCCTCGTCGGCCAGGGCGAACAGCGGACCGGCGGCCACCGTGAACACCAGCGTCAGGCCCACGAGCGCCGTGGTGGGCAGCACGAGGCCCGGCTCGAGCGGGCGGGGGCGCTCGCCACGGGCGACGGCCCGCTCGTAGGCGGCCACGAGCTGGGCGGGCGGGTGCTCCACGTCCTCGACGCGGCGCCAGAACGCGCGGGTCCACACGCGCACCACCACGAGCAGGGTCAGCAGGGACACGAGCAGGGACACGCCCACCAGCGTGTAGGCCAGGGGCGTGGCCTGCTCGACGCCGCCGCGCAGCAGGCCGACCTTGCCGAGGAAGCCGGAGAACGGCGGGATGCCGCCGAGGTTGAGCGCGGGCACGAGGAACAGGACGCTCACGAACGGGGAGACCTTCGCCAGGGACCCGAGGCGGTCGATGTTCGCGGTGCCGGCGCGGTTCTCGATCAGACCCGTGACGAGGAAGAGCGTGGTCTGCACGGTGATGTGATGGGCCACGTAGTACACGGTGGCCGCCAGCCCCGCCTCCGTGGCCAGGCCCAGGCCGAAGATCATGTAGCCGATGTGGGAGACGAGGATGAAGGACAGGATGCGCTTGATGTCCGTCTGGGCCAGCGCGCCGAGGATGCCCACCACCATGGTCAGCGCGGCCACCACGAGCAGGAGCGCGTTGACGTGCTCCCCCGGGAAGAGCAGCGTCTCGGTGCGGATCATCGCGTACACGCCCACCTTGGTGAGCAGGCCCGCGAACACCGCGGTCACCGGGGCGGGCGCGGTGGGGTACGAGTCCGGCAGCCAGAAGGACAGCGGGAACACGGCCGCCTTGATGCCGAAGCCCACCAGGAGCAGCACGTGCAGGACCATCTGCACGTCGGTGGGCAGCTCGCCCAGCTTCACGGCCAGGTCCGCCATGTTCACGGTGCCGGTGGCCGCGTAGATCATCGCGATCGCGATCAGGAACACCACCGAGGAGAGCACGGAGACCACCACGTAGGTGATGCCCGCGCGGATGCGCTGGGCGGTGCCCCCCATGGTCAGCAGCACGTAGGAGGACGTCAGGAGGATCTCGAAGCCCACGTAGAGGTTGAACAGGTCGCCGGCGAGGAACGCGTTGGACACGCCCGCCACGAGGATCAGGAACGTGGGGTGGAAGATCGAGACCGGCCCACCCTCGTCCCGGTTGATCAGCCCCTGCGCCGAGGCGTACAGCAGCACCGCCAGGGTGATCAGCGCCGACACCACGAGCATGAGGGCCGAGAGCCGATCCACCACGAGGCTGATGCCCAGCGGGGCCGGCCAGCCGCCGAGGTGGACGGCCGCGACCCCGGTGTCCCAGACCGCGGCCAGCAGCAGCGCGTCCAGCACGAGGGTGAGCACGAGCGCGGAGACCGTGACGGTGATCTGCGCGCGGGGGCGGCGCACGAGCATGAAGGTCACGGCCGCGCCCAGCACGGGCAGCATGACGGCCAACGGGGCCAGGTCGGTCAGGGGGAGGGTGCCGATGCTCACGGGCGCGGCCCCCCGTCGGCGCGGTGGGCACGGACGGCGGACGCCGGGCCGGGACGGGCGGGCGGCGTAGGCGAGGCGTGGCGCACGTGGGGTCGGGACTCCGTGGCGTGCTCGTAGTGGGCGTTGGGGTCCGCGGCGTCGTCCAGGAACTCGGAGGACTCCTCCACGAGCTCCGCGTCGTCCTCCGCGTCCCAGGCGGGCATCCGGGCGATCTTGACGTCCTCCGCGTCCACCTCGACCTCGTCCTCGCGGATGAGCAGCCACGAGCGGTAGATCATGGCGGTCAGGAAAGCGACCACGGCGAAGCCGATCACGATCGCGGTGAGGATCAGCGCCTGCGGCAGGGTGTCCGCGTACTCGTGCGGGTCCCGGCCGCGCACAAACAGCGGGGCCAGGCCGACGCCGCCGGAGGCGAGGAACAGCAGCATGATGGCGCCGTTGTTGATCAGCATGATCCCCAGCAGGATGCGGGTCAGGCTGCGCTCGAGCACCAGGTAGATCCCCCCGGCGAACATCACGCCCATCGCCAGGAGCAGGGCCAGGTCGACGGTCATCATCGGGCGGCCTCCGGGGCGTCGGGGGTGGACGGGGTGGGCATGCGCGGATGACGACGGCGGGCCGCGGCGCGCAGGCGGGCGCGGCGGGCCTCCTCGCCCCGGCGGTCCACCTCACCGCCGAGCGAGCGCAGCACGTCGATCACGAGCCCGACCACCACGAGGTACACGCCGATGTCGAACGCCGTGGCCGAGACCAGCTTGAGGGCGTCGCCGAACAGCGGCAGGTCGGTGAACTCCACCACATAGGACTGCAGGATCTGCCCGCCGAAGAAGAGCGGGGCGATCCCGGTGAGCGTGGCGATCGCCAGGCCCAGGCCGATCATGGGCCCGGCCGGGATCACGGAGGCCTCCTGCAGCTCGTACCGGCCGCCGGCGAGGAAGCGCAGCGTGAGGGCCAGGCCTGCGAGCAGGCCGCCGGCGAAGCCGCCGCCGGGGGTGTTGTGCCCGGCCAGCAGCAGGTAGACGGAGAGCAGCATCATGATCGGGAACATGAAGCGGGTGACGACCTCGAGGATGATCGAGCGCCGCTCGGGGGCCATCGTGTGGCCGGCCACGAGCCACTGGCCCTTGCGATCGTCCACAGCGAAGCTGCGCACGACGGACAGCTCGCGGGCCCCGAGCGAGGAGTCGGCGCCGAAGTCGCCGACGGAGCCGGGGGCGACGTCGTCGATGCTGCGGGTGCGCCCGTCGCGGTGCTGCAGGAAGATCAGGGAGGCCACGCCGGTGGCGGCGGCGGCCAGCACGGTGATCTCGCCCCACGTGTCCCACGCGCGGATGTCCACGAGGGTGACGTTCACGGCGTTGGCGCCGTAGCCGTCCGTGTAGGCGAGCTCCGGCATGGGCAGCGAGATGCGCTCGGCGGTGCGGGCGGCCAGCGCGGTGGCGGCGATCCACATCATGGTCAGCGCGAACCCGACGGCCACGGCCAGGCGGCCCAGCCGCCGTGAGCCGGTGCGGCGGTCGTACCAGTCCGGCGGCAGCACGCGCAGGCCCAGGATGAGGGTGACCAGGATGATGGTCTCCACGAGCACCTGGGTGATGGCGAGGTCCGGGGCGCCGCGCAGGGCGAACAGGGCGGCGGCGCCGTAGCCGGTCACGGACACCAGCATGATCGCCTTGAAGCGGCGGCGGGCGCGGACGGCGAACACGGTGGCGACGGCGATCATGAGGACGATGACCAGCTGCGCCGGGCTCTCTGCCCAGATGATGTCCCCGTCGAGGAACGCGGTGGCCAGGAGGCGGTCCTCCCGCCCGGCGGGGAACAGGAGGAAGGCGACGGGCAGGCCGGCCGCCGTCGTGAGGATGATCGCCAGGTAGCGGCGCAGGGAGCCGGTCTGGGTGCGGCCCGTGACCCAGACGGCGACCTCGTCGAGGGCGCCGGTGATCTTCCGGTACGTGCGCAGGGCGTCGACCGGGAACTCGACGCGGCGCTGGAACGCCTCGACTCCCGGCCGGCCGAGGGCGAGCAGGGCACCGAGCAGCCACACCGCGGCGGAGACGGCGAGGGCGGGCGTCCAGCCGTGCCAGAGGGCCAGGTGGGCCGGAGAGGCGGCCGGGTCCAGGGCCGGGATCGTGGCCGTGTGGGCGGCCAGCAGGTGCTCGAGGGGCCCGGGCAGGACCGCGAGCACCAGACCGGTGAGCGCCAGCAGCCCGGCGGGGGCGAGCTCGAGGAAGGTCACGCGCGTGTGGAATCGGGTGGCGGGCACGGGGGCGCCCTCGGGGGTGCGCTTGGTGGCGAAGGCGCCCCAGAGGAAGCGCCACGTGTAGGCCACGGTGAGCACGGACCCCGCGGCCATCAGCACGAGGGGCGCCCACGCGAGCGGGCCGCCGTGGGCCGCGCCGTGGTCCGTCAGGCTCTGCAGGACCGCCTCCTTGGCCACGAACCCGAAGAACGGGGGCAGGCCGGCCATGGAGGCGGCGGCCAGGACGGCGACGGCGGCGAGGACGGGGTGGCGGCGGCCGATGCCGGAGAGCTCGCGCAGGTCGCGGGTGCCGGCCTCGTGGTCGATGATGCCGACCACCATGAACAGCGGGGCCTTGAACAGGGCGTGCGCCAGGAGCATCGCGAGGCCGGCCAGCGCTGCGTCGCGGACGCCCAGCCCGTTGGCCACCATGAGGAAGCCGAGCTGGGAGACCGTGCCGTAGGCGAGCACGAGCTTGACGTCGGTCTGCCGCAGGGCCCGCCAGCCGCCCAGCATGAGGGTCCACAGGCCCAGGCCGAGCACGAGCACCTGCCACGTGGCCAGCTCGTGGAAGGCGGGGGCCAGGCGGGCCACGAGGAACACGCCGGCCTTCACCATCGCGGCCGCGTGCAGGTAGGCCGAGACCGGGGTCGGGGCGGCCATCGCGCCCGGCAGCCAGAAGTGGAACGGCGCCTGGGCGGACTTGGTCAGCGCACCGATCAGCACGAGCCCGACGGCGACCTCGAGCAGGACGCGCCCGCCGTCGTCCGCGAGGAGGCGGGGGGCCGCGGCCAGCACGCCGGAGATCCGCCAGGAGCCGGCCGCGTGGGCCAGCATGATCAGGCCCGCCAGCATGGCCAGGCCGCCGAACGTGGTGACGATCAGGGCGGTGATGGCGGAGCGGCGGGCGAAGATGCGGTGGCCCGAGTAGCCGATCAGCAGGAAGGACAGGACCGAGGTGATCTCCCAGAAGGTGTAGAGCACCATGAGGTCGTCCGTGGTCACCAGGCCGAACATCGCGCCGGCGAAGGCCAGCAGCTGGCCGCCGAACACCGCGTTGCGCGGCTCGTGCTCGCGGAAGTAGCGGGCGCAGTACGCCAGCACCAGCGCGCCGACGCCCAGCACGATCAGGGACATGAACGCGGCCAGCACGTCCATGCGGAAGGCGAGCTCGATGTCCAGGTACGGCACCCACGGCACGCTGCGGTCCAGGTGGGCCGCGGAGGCCGGGATCGGCCGGCCCGCGTCGAGCGCCTCCTGCAGGGCGAACACGTGCGGCAGCTGGGTCAGGAGCCACACGAAGCCGGCGGCGGGGACCGCGGCGAGGAGGTAGAAGCCCTGACGTCCCGTCCACCGGAAGAGCACCGGGGCGGCGAGCGCGACGACGAAGAGCGCGGTCAGGGTGACGAGCATGCGGTCCCTTCGTCAGGCACGGGCGAGGGTCCTGTCCAGACTAGCGGAGGGATGCGCCCCGCCCGGGGTCAGCGAATCGATTCCGCGCTCCGCGTGATCGGCTCCGTGACCCGGGCGAACAGCAGCCCACCGGCCACGAGCACGACGGCGATCACGGGGATGACCACCCGGTTGTCCGGGTGCAGGGCGAGCGCGAGCGTCACGAGCGCGGGCGTGATGAACCCGACCGCGCGGCCCGTGGTGGCATACAGCCCGAACACCTCGCCCGCCGTCCGCGGCGTGGTGAGCCGGCCCAGGAACGCGCGCGAGGCCGACTGCACCGGGCCCACGAACAGGCACAGCGCCAGCCCGCCGACCCAGAACGCGAGGGTGCCCGAGGCGAAGAACAGCGCCCCGGCCACGAGGACCATGGCGGCCAGCGAACCGAGGATCACCCGGCGCGGGCCGACTGCGTCGTCGAGCCGCCCGCCCACGAAGGCGCCCAGGGCGGCCACCACGTTGGCCGCGATCGCGAACAGGACCACGTCCGAGGCCGCCAGCCCGTAGACCGTGGTGCCCAGGATGGCGCCGTAGACGAACACCGCGCCCACGCCGTCGCGGAACACCGCCGAGGCCACGAGGAACCACAGCGTGTTCCGGTCCTCGCGCCACATCCGGGCCAGCGTGGCCCCGAGCTCGCGGTAGGAGCCCAGCACCGACTCACGGCGCGGCCCGCCGTCCGCCGCCGGGGCGGGGGCCGGGTCCGGCACGGCCACCAGCACGGGGATCGCGAACACGAGGAACCACGCCGCGGCCACCAGCGCGACCACCCGGATGTTCAGCCCCTCGTCCTCCGTGATCCCGAACCAGTGCGCGTCCCCCGAGACGAAGCCCACGAACACGATCAGCAGCAGCAGGATCCCGCCGAGGTAGCCCGCTCCCCAGCCGATCCCCGAGATCCGGCCGATCGTGGCCGGCGTCGAGATCTGCACGAGGATCGCGTTGACCTGCACCTCCGCGAACTCGAAGAACACGGTGCCCAGGGCGATCAGGGTGACGCCCAGCAGCAGGGAGGACTCCCGGGGCGTGACGAAGAAGCACGCCGCGGTGCACGCGATCACCGCCGCCGTCATCACCCCCAGCCAGAGGCGGCGCCGGCCCGCGCCGTCCGCCCGCCGCCCCAGCACGGGCGCGGTGACCGCGATGACGACGCCGGCCACCGCCATCGCCGTCGAGAGCCACGCCGTGCCCCGCTCGTCCGGCCCGAACGCGTCCGAGGCCAGGTAGGTGCCGAACACGAAGGTGACCATGACCGCGTTGAACGCGGCCGAGCCCCAGTCCCACAGCGCCCACGCGGCCACCTGGCGACGCGGGGCGGCGGAGGCGACCGGCGGGAGCGCGACGTCGGTCATCGCTCGATGCGGGTGAGGTGGAAGTCGCGGTGCGCCCGCGAGGCCGTGGGCCCGCGCTGACCCTGGTACCGGTTCTGGTTGGCCCCGGTGCCGTACGGCGACTGGGCCGCCGAGGAGAGCCGGAAGAAGCACAGCTGACCGATCTTCATCCCCGGCCACAGCGTGATGGGCAGCGTGGCCACGTTGGACAGCTCGAGCGTGACGTGCCCGGAGAACCCGGGGTCGATGAACCCGGCGGTCGAGTGCGTCAGCAGGCCCAGCCGCCCCAGCGAGGACTTGCCCTCGAGGCGGGCGGCGAGGTCGTCCGGCAGCGTGACCTGCTCATAGGTGGAGCCGAGCACGAACTCCCCCGGGTGCAGGATGAACGCCTCGTCCGGGTCCACCTCCACCAGCCGGGTCAGCTCGTCCTGCTCCTGACGCGGGTCGATGTGCGCGTACCGGTGGTTGTCGAAGAGCCGGAAGAACCGGTCCAGGCGCACGTCCACGGACGCGGGCTGGACCATCGCCGGGTCGAGGGGGTCCAGGCCCACGCGGCCGGAGGCGAGCTCGGCGCGGATGTCGCGGTCGGAGAGCAGCACGGCTCAGTCCATCCGCACGACGACGGCCAGCGGGGTGCGCTCACGGCCCTGGCCCAGCGGGTTGTCCGCGAAGGCGGCCTCGAGGACGGCGGCCGACGCGGCGGTGTCCTTGCCGAGGGCGTTGCGGCCGATGTCGTTGGCGTCCATCACGACGGTGCCGGCGAAGGAGGCCTTCGCCCAGGCCGGGATGTCCGCCGCCCGGATCATCGCCGAGACCTCGGCGGCCACCCGGTCCGGCTCGGCCGGGGGCAGCTTGGCCGAGACGTTGGCCGGGAACGTGGAGTAGGTGGTGGGCCCGTCGATCGCGCGGACGTTGCCGCCCACCACGTTGTAGAACACACCGCGCTTGCCGGCGACCTTGCCGGCGGCGCCGGCGGCCGCGGAGAGCACGATGCGCGGC
This sequence comes from Micrococcus sp. Mcc28, assembly GCF_024519775.1. Taxonomy (NCBI): domain Bacteria; kingdom Bacillati; phylum Actinomycetota; class Actinomycetes; order Micrococcales; family Micrococcaceae; genus Micrococcus; species Micrococcus sp. Mcc28. Next base: position 126,290 of record NZ_JALJRH010000002.1, read on the forward strand.
AGGCCGGCCTCCTGGATGGCCAGCTGCATGGTGGTGGGATCGCCCAGGCCGATGCCCGCGGGCGTGCGGGTGACCAGGCGGGAGAGGACGCGGGCGGCCACGGAGGGACGGACCTCCCACGTGTAGTAGGAGCGACCCTGGGTGATGGCCACGATCTTCTCGGACACGGAGAAGTGCCACGGGGCGTCCTGCGGCATCGCCTCCGCGGGCAGGTCGCGGAAGAAGTCCTCAATCTCGCCGCGCAGGTAGGCCTGCAGGTCCGTGTCCCGGTCCACCAGGCCGGTCTGCACAGGGAAGCGGCGGTAGCGGCGGCCGTCCTCGGCGGAGACCAGGTCGAGCTCCTTGCCCGGGTTCGGCTCGTGGTCCGGCTTGGCCGGCGCCGGGGCGCCCGCGGCCTCGTCGACCGCGGCGGCGGGGCTGGCCGGGGCGGCGTCGGGGTCCACGGCGTCGCGCAGCCACAGCTCGAGGTTCAGCAGACGCCAGAAGCGCTCGGGGTCGTGCCGGCGCGGGTGGGCGAGGAAGTCCTCGAACAGCGCGCGGACGGTGGGCGCATCGGCGTACGGGCGGGCGGCGAACGAGTCGGAGGCGAACACCTCGCGGACCGGCTCGCGCAGGGCGAGCAGCAGGCCGGCCGCGGCGTCGTCGTCCGCGGGACGGGCCGGCGGGAGGACGGCGTCCACGAGACCGGCGAGCCGCCCGCGCGGCACGCCGCGATCGGCGGGGCGCTCGTCCGCGTGGGCGTCGACGAAGGCCGAGTTCAGCAGCGCCTCGACGGGCACGTCGGCGCGCTCGCGGGAGTCGGCCAGGCGGGCGGCGACGTCGCGGCGGGTCGCGGTCAGGGTGCGCGCGGCACCGCGCAGGCCACGGGACGCGCCGGCGGCCGAAGGCGTCGGGGCGGGGCGGCCGCACACGTGCGCGGTCGAGGCCAGGGGGCCGCCGTGGGCGCGGATCGCGGCGCGGACCGGCTCGAGGTCGGCGACCGGGGACGGCGTCGCGGCGGGGGCGGGCGGTGCGGGCCGGGGACCGCCGACGAGGAAGGGGCGGTCCGCCTCCCCGAACGCGAGGTAGCGGTACACCGCCGCGTCGTCGGGGCGGGCGGGGACCTGGGCCGCGTCGGCCGTGGTGTCGCGCATGGGACGTCCTTCCGGGACAGGGGCTGCCGGACGCGTCCGGCCGCGGCCGGGCGCGGTTCGGACTCTACCAGCGGCCCCCGGCGCGCTTTCGTTCGGGAAACGGCGGCCCCTGGTGCGCTTTCGTTCGGGAAACGGCGTGGCCGGCCGCTGGCGCGCGGGTGCGGCCCTGACCATCCGCGGGAAGTTCTCCATCGTGATCGCCGGGCCGGTGCTCACGCGGTACGCGGACGCGTTCGGTCGTTCGCGCGCCCGGGCGGCGACGCGGCGGGTGCAGGCGCGCGAGGTCGCCGTGGCGGACCCGGTGCACTGACGTACGGGGCCGTGGGGCGCGAGGACGACGCGGGGCCGGTGCACCGGCCGGGCTGGTGTATGGTGGTGCCCGCGCCGCAGGCGGAAGCAGAGCGGTTGCGCGGGCGTAGCTCAATGGTAGAGCGCTTGCTTCCCAAGCAAGATACGCGGGTTCGATTCCCGTCGCCCGCTCCACACCACGACGACGGCCCCGGGCCCCTCACGCGAGGGACCCGGGGCCGTGTCGGTCCACGTCGCCCCGCCACGGCCGCACCGGGAACGCAAGACGTCGGAATGCGGCCACATTCCGGCGTCATGGCGACCGCTGGCGTTCCAGGTCGCCGCGTGGGGTCCCGCTCCCCTCAACGGCCCGCGCGGATCTCGCGCAGCCGGCGTTCCAGGTCGACCGGCAGGTCCGCGGCGAAGCGCGGGTCGAGGTCGGGCCCGGCGTCCGCCAGTCGGTAGACGCCGTCGGCGCGGGCGAGGAACCCGTAGTCCACGAGTTCGCGACGCAGCGTGGCCACGTCCTCGTGGGCGGGGCGCAGCAGGTCGTTGACCTCGGCCTCCGCGTAGGCGCGGCCCGCTCTGAAGCGACGCAGCAGCTCGAGAAGGACGGCCACCCGCGGCTTGCGACGCGCAGGGATGGAGCGCAGCCGGTCCCCGTCGAAGAAGCGGGTGAGCACGGTCGCGTGGTAGCGCTCGGCGGACTGCCACTCGTCGGCGAGGGCCGCCGCCGCGGCGGTGTACCGCTCACCGGTGACGGCCATGCGGGCGCGGATCAGGGTCTTGAGGTCGGACTGACGGGTCATGGTGCATCCTCGCCGGCGCGCTCCCGGCCATGCCGCGCCGCGGGTCGGGGACGACGTCCGTCGCGTGCGGGTGGGCCCGAGGATCCGCTCCCCTTCGCGCCGGGCCGCCGGGCCCTGCCGCGCGGGGCCGGGCCGCGTGGCGCGCTCGGCGGTGGGCGCCGCCGTCGTGATCCAGGCTAGCCGACGCCCGCGACGTAGGATCGCGCCATGCCCCTGACCCCGCCGCGGACCGCCCCACCCCGACCTGTGGAGGCCCGTCCGTGACCCAGGTGCTCTCCGGCTTCGCGGTCGTGTGGGTGATCATCCTCGTGGGCGTCCTGGTGGGGCGCACGGGGGTGCTCGGTGAGCACGGCCGCACCGTGCTCTCCCGCGCGGCGTTCTTCATCGGCAACCCGGCGCTGCTGTTCGTCACGCTCTCCCGCGCGGACGTGGGCGCCGTGCTGGGCCCCCAGCTGTGGGTGGCCACGCTGTCCGCGTTCACCGCGGCCGCACTGTACCTCGCGGTGACGGTCCCGCTGCTGAAGGGCAGGTCGGCCTCGGAGCGGATCATGTCCGCGCTCAGCGCCTCGCTCGTGAACTCGGCGAACCTCGGCATCCCCATCGCGGCCTACGTCCTCGGCGACGCCGCCCTGGCCGCCCCGGCGCTCATCTTCCAGCTGGCGATCTACACGCCGCTCTACGTGGCCGCGATGGACGCCGCCACCGCGCGCGAGGCCCGGCGACGCACGACGGCGGGCCGGCGCCGGGCGGTGCGCCGCTCCCCCGGGCGCGCCGTGGCCGACCAGGTCCGCCACACGGTCACCAACCCCCTGATCCTGGGCTCGGTGGCCGGCCTGGTCTTCTCCCTCACCGGCTGGTCGTTGCCGGGCCCCCTCATGGAGTCCGTGGAGCTCATCGGCGGGCTGTCCATCCCGGCGATGCTCCTGGCGTTCGGCATGTCGCTGGTCGGCTCGCGGCCGCTCGAGCGGGCCGGCGGGCGACGCGCGGACGTGCTGCTCGCCTCGGCGGTGAAGCTGGTGGTGCATCCGCTGCTGGCCTGGCTGCTCGCGCAGTTCGTGTTCGGCCTGGATGCGCGGCACGTGTTCGTCGCCGTCGTCCTGGCCTCCCTGCCGACCGCACAGAACGTGTTCGTCACCGCCGTGCGCTACGACGCGGGGCTGCGCGTCTCGAAGGACACGATCCTGGTCACCACGATCGTCGCGATCCCGGCGATGATCGCCGTCGCCCTGCTGCTGGCCTGAGGCCGACGACGGCGGCGCCCGGCCCGGTGTCACGCGCCGGACGCCTCGCCGCGGCTCAGACGTCCCGGCGGATCAGCTCGTCCAGCCCCGTGGGCGAGAGCAGGTACGGGGCGACCTCGAGCACGGTGCGCGCCCCCGTCTCCCCCTGGGCCTTCAGCCGCGCGGCGGCACGGCCGTAGGCGACCTGCGCGGCGGCGGTGAAGTCGGGGTTGGACTCCAGCTCCAGCACGAACTCGACCGCGCTGCGCGAGCCGCCGAGGTCGCCCGAGGTGACGACGTGGCCGCCGTGCGGCATGCCCTGGTGGTCGCGCTCGAACTCCTCCTCGGAGATGAAGTGCACGGTGGTCTCGTACGGGGCGAAGTAGTCCGGCATCGTGGTGATGGCCTCGGTGATGGCCGCGTGGTCGGCCTCGTCGGCCACCACGTAGCACTCACGCACGTGCGCGGAGGCGCCGGTGATCTCGGCGCCCCGTCCGGCGCGGGCCTCGGCGATCGCCTCCTCGCTGGGGATCGTGTACTGCACGCCGCGCCGGACGCCGGGGACCCGACGGACGGCGTCGGAATGGCCCTGCGAGAGGCCCTTGCCCCAGAACGTGTTCTGCTGCGGCTGAGGGAACAGCGCCGCGCCCAGCACCCGGTTCACCGAGAACAGGCCCGGGTCCCAGCCGGTGGAGATCATCGCCACGTGCCCGCCCTCCCGGGCCGCGGCGTCCATCTCGGCGCGGTGCCGCGGGATGAGCTGGTGGTTGTCGTAGGTGTCCACGGTGGTGAAGTGCCGCGCGTAGCCGGCCGCCTGCTCGGGGATGTCCGTGGCGCTGCCGAGGCAGAGGAACAGCACGTCGATCTCCCCGGCGTGCTCGGCGGCCCGCTCCGCCGGGAGCACGGGCGTGTCCGTGTCCAGGCCGGTGCGGCGCGAGAAGATGCCCACCAGCTCCATGTCCGGCTGGAGCTTCACGAGCTTCTCCACACTGCGTCCGAGGTTCCCGTATCCGACGATGCCGGCGCGGATGGTCATGTGCGTCCTCCTGGTGGGGTCGTGGTCAGGTCGGTCCCGCCAGCCTAGGCCCGGCGCCGCGGGGCGCCGAGTCCGCCCACCGGACCGCGCAGCAGGAGCACGACGACGGCGACCAGCCCCGCCAACGCCAGCACGCTGACCACGTAGATCGGCCAGGCCCACGGGCTGTGGTCGCCCCCGCCGACGCCGTAGGTGTCCGCGAGCGCCATGCCCGGCCCGAACGAGGCCATGAAGTAGGCCGGAGACGCGGCGACGAGCGAGGCGAGGCCCAGGGCGAGGACCGCCAGCGGGTCGACCTCCTCGCGACGCCACGTGAGGAACCACAGGACGGCGGCCACACCGAGCCCGGCCGCCAGGATCACGGCCGACAGGACGAAGGGGACGCCGAGCTGGCCCGCCGCGCTCAGGTCCGCGTAGATCCTCCCGAGGCCGCGGTCGCCGGGCGCGGCGGCCAACGGGTTGAGGACGAACACCTGCAGGGCCGCGAGCGCCGCGGCGGCGGCGATGACGCCCGGGACCACCGCGCCCGCGGCGAGCCGCACCCACCCGGGCCGGTCGGGCAGGGCGAGGGGCGCCGTCGTCGGGCGGGGCCGGGCGGGGCGGGAGGACGCGGCGGGGCGACGGGCGGAAGGGGACATGCGGCCAGGCTAACCGCTCGCCTCCGCCGCGGGCACGAGCGCCTCCGGCGCCGTTTCGTCAACGAAAGCGTCTGCGGAGGCTCCTCCGCCTCCACCGTCTCGTCGACGACAGCGGCGGGTGAGGTCAGCGCACGCCGGCGCCGGGGAGGGTCTTGGCCCAGGCCTCGATGGCGTCCCAGTCGCGGAAGTCGCCGTAGTGCTCGTTGCGGGAGAGCTTGAGCTTGAGCTTCTCCAGCCGGCCCAGGCGCTCCTCGACGAGCGCCCCGCGGAAGTACGCCACCTCGCGCGGACCGTAGGACTCGAGCTTCTCCCGCACCGGCCGGGCCAGCTCGGGCGCGCCGCCCGAGGCCAGGATCACGAGCGGCAGGTCCGTCAACTCGGCCCGACGGGTGTCAAGGAACGCCCGGGCGTCGGCGGCGAACGAGCCCGTGTAGACCGGAGCCGCGACGATCACCGCGTCCGCCGTGGCCAGCCAGGCGGCGGCGCCCTCGACGTCCTCCACCACGGTCGGGACGGCCTGCGACGTGCGCAGCACCTCCGCGACACGCTCGGCGATCTCTCGCGTGGATCCGTGGGCGGACGAGGTGACGATGAGCGTGGTCATGGTGGGGCGCAGCCTTCGGGGTCGGGGGCGGACGACGCGCTCAGTGTATCCCGCGCAGGTCCAGGTCCAGGCGGGTCTCGGCGCCCTCCGGGGCCCGGTCCGGGGTGTGCACCGTGACCGGGATGCCCCAGTCCTGCTGGTACAGGTGGCAGGCGGCGTGGTCGGGGATCGGCTGCCCCTTCTCCCCGTCGCATGCGGCGGCCCGGGCGGTGATGTGCAGGACGCCCTCCTCGACCTCGGGGTTCAGCCGCAGCGTCCGGTGCAGCCCCGTGGACGTGCCCGCGCCCTCGAGCAGCAGCTCCTCCGGGGAGGAGGAGATCTTCAGCTGCGTGGGGTCGCCCCAGCGGTCGTCCAGCTTCTGCCCCGTGGGCGCGGCGAAGCCGATCGTCAGGTCCAGGTCGCCGGCCACCACCGGGGTGCGGGGACGCTGCGTCTGCCGCGCGCCCTCGTCCACGGTGAGGAACTCCTCCGGCACCGCCAGCCGCGTGAGCCGGTGGGCGTTGGACTCGACCACCACGATCGCGGTGTCGTTCCCGTCCGCGTCGTGCTCCACGAGCACGTCCGAGGGCTCGAGCAGCCCCCGCGCCACCGTGGTCACCGTGGCCGGGACCGCCCGGCCCGCAGCGTCCTCGCCGGCCGGGGCGTACCGGCGGATCGCGCCGTTGTACGTGTCCGCGATCAGCACGGAGCCGTCCGGCAGGGCCGTGACGCCCAGCGGGTGCTGCAGGCGCGCGCGGTCCGCCTCCCCGTCCACGTGGCCGAAGTCGAACAGGCCCGCCCCGACGGCGGTCCCGACCTCGCGGCGCCCGTCCTCCCCGGTCCGCACCCAGCGCACCGCGGAGGTCTCCGAGTCCGCGACCCACAGCGCGCCGTCCGCGCCCACGGACAGCCCCGAGGGCTGCGCGAACCAGGCCCGTCCGGCGTCGCCGTCCAGCAGGCCCTCGAGCGCCGTGCCCGCGTGCACCGCGAGCGCGCCCGTGACGGGGTCGAAGTCGAAGAGCTGGTGCGTGCCGGCCATCGCGATCACCACACGCCCCAGGGCGGGGTGCCACACGACGTCCCACGGGGAGGACAGCGAGATCGCGGTCGGCTCCCCGGGCAGGTCCGCGAGGTCGACGGCGATGTCCCCCTCGTCGTCGACGGCGGCGGCCTCCTTGGCGCGCTCGGAGTCGATGAGCTTCTGCACGCCGTTGCCGGCGAGGGTGCTGACGTGCCCGTCCGACAGGCGCAGGCCCCGCAGCCGGTGGTTGACGGAGTCCGCCACGACCACGTCGTAGCCGACGCGCTCCGCGACGTCCTCGGGCAGCAGCGCCAGGCCCTGGGGCTCGTTGAACAGCGCCTCGTCCGGCCCGCCGTCCGCGTGGCCCTTCTCCCCGGGCGTGGGGAATGCGAGCTCGGCCTGGCCCGCGTCCGCCGTGGCGGGGTCCCCGCCGCCGAACGCGCGGAGCACCGTGGTCAGGTCCTCGGCGACCTCCAGGAGGCGGTGGTGGCCGGTGTCCGAGACGAGGAACGAGCCCGGGCGGGAGCCGCGGCCGCCGAGGGACACGGCCTTGCCGGGGAACGACAGGTCCCGGGCCACGGGCGCGGGCGGGACGTAGGGGCCGGAGCCGCGGTGCAGCGTGCCCTTGGCCTCGTGCTCGGCCACGAGCTCGCGCACGAGCCCGTAGAGCCCGGCCACGTGCCCCTCGCCGGACAGGTGCGCGGCGATGTAGCCCTCCGGGTCCACCACCACGAGGGTGGGCCAGGCGCGCGCCGAGTACGCCTGCCACGTGGTCAGCTCGGGGTCGTCCAGCACGGGGTGCTCGATGGCGTAGCGCTCGACGGCGGCCGCGAGCGCGTCCGGGTCCGCCTCGTGCTCGAACTTGGGCGAGTGCACGCCCACCGTGACGAGCACATCCGCGAACTCCTCCTCGAGCGGGCGCAGCTCGTCCAGGACGTGCAGGCAGTTGATGCAGCAGAACGTCCAGAAGTCGAGGAGGACGACCTTGCCGCGCAGGTCCTCGAGGGTCACCTGCTCACCGCCGGTGTTCAGCCAGCCGCGGCCCACCAGCTCGGACGCGCGCACCCGGGTGGCCGCGCGCGGCACGGCGGCGGGGGCGTCAGCGGACGGGGCGGGGTTCGGGGTCTGCGGTGCGGTCATGCCCACCATCATGGCGCACGTCCCGGACGCGTCAGCCGTGAGCGGACGCCGCGGCGTCACAGGGGGAAAGACGACGCCGCCGGGCGGGTCCGGCTCAGTCGGCGGCCAGGGCGGCGGCCAGCATCTCCTCCGCGATGAGGGTGAACTCCTTGCGCCCGGCCTCGGGCCGGCCCACGAAGGAGACCATCACCACGGCGTCGGAGGTGACGGCGGTGAGCACCTGGGCCGTGAGCTGGGGCTCGGACTCCGAGGCCACGGTCCGCTCCCACACGAGGGCGGACTGCGCCGGCGTGCCGTCGGACAGCGGCGCGTCGGAGACCTCGAGGCGGTAGTCGACGGTCGCGTCCCCCTCCTGCACGGTCATGGTCATCTCGCGGCAGTCGGCGCGCAGGGCGTTGACGGTCTGGATGTGCCGCTCGACGTCCTGGCGGCCCTGGCCCGTGAGCCGGGCGACCTCCACGGTGCCCGTGCCCGTGAAGGTGTCGGCGCCGACGTCCACGCGCGTGGCCTCGGCCCCGTCGAGGGCGATCGGAGAGAAGTCCAGGGCGGTCAGTGGCGCCTTGCACTGCGCCGGCTGCACGGTGGTCCGGTCCGCGTCCGCACGCCGGTCCCGGGAGTCCTCGCGGGCCGCGTCGATCTCCTCCGCCGTGGCGGCCCGCTGCCGGACGAAGCCGAACGTGGCCGCACGCTCGGCCGCGGCCTCCGCCATGCGCTCGTCCTGACGGTCGCCCAGGCCGAGCCCCTCCGGGGCCGCCGACTCCGTGTGCACCGCGGTGCCGGCGTCGTCGTGGACCCCGTCCGCGGGCACGGACGCGGCGGCCGGATCGTTGTCCCCGGCCCCGCAGCCCGTCAGGGCCAGCAGGCCGGCGGCGACGGCGGCCACGAGGCGCAGCCGACCACGCCGGGGCGCGGCCGGGCGGCGGAGGGGACGGACACGGTCAGCGGACATCACGGGCCTCCTCGGGGCCGGTGGAGGAGTCACGGGCCGCGGGCTCGGCGCCGCTCGGGGCGTCGGTGGCCGGGGTGCCGTGCATGCGGGCATACATCTCGTTCCAGCGGCGCAGCTCCGCGTCGCCGTCGCGGTCGGCCTGCCGGTCCAGCCGGACCGCGTTCTTGCGGTCGCTGCGATACCAGAGCACGGCCACCATCACCGCCATCATCACGGTGGGGAACTCGCCGATGCCCCACATCACCGCGCCGCCGATGCGCTGATCCTCGAGGGCGGTGGGGCCCCAGTCGCGGCCCATGTTGCCGAACCAGGACGCCTGCAGCAGACCGGTGGAGGTGGTCATGGCGACGCCGATGAAGGCGTGGAAGACCATCGTGGCCATCAGGAGCACGAGCCGCAGGGCGTACGGGGGCCGGCGCGGCAGCGGATCCGAGCCGATCATGACCAGGGCGAACAGGAACCCGGTCAGCAGGAAGTGGACGTTCATGAACTCGTGGCCCACGTGGGTCTCCAGCGAGAACCGGAAGAAGTCCGTGTAGTAGAACACCAGGATCGAGCCGGCGAAGTTGACCCCCGCCACGATCGGGTTCGTGATGAACCGCCCCCACGGGGAGTGCACGATCCACAGGATCCACTCGCGGGGGCCGCGCGTCCCATCCGTGCGGGACGGCAGGGCCCGCAGCGCCAGGGTGATGGGTGCGCCCAGGACGAGGAAGACGGGACTGAGCATCGTCAGCGTCATGTGGCCCACCATGTGCGCGCTGAACAGGACGCGGCCGTACACGGCCGGGGACCCGGAGGTCGCCCACAGCAGCACGGCCAGGCCCGCGAGCCACGCGACGGTGCGCAGCACGGGCCAGCGGTCGCCGCGGCGGCGCAGCTGCCACACGGAGCGCAGGTACCAGAGGGTCAGGAACGCGATGATCGCGACCCACAGCCAGTCGAACCGCCACATCGTGATCCACCGGGCGCCCTCGAGGGCCGGCGGCAGCTCGTAGCCGGTGAGGATGCGGGCCGGGGAGGCGTCCGGCGCGAGCTCCTCCGGCACGGGCGGGGCCGTCCGGGAGAGCACGGAGGAGACGCCCATGACGGCGCCCATGATCACGGCCTCCACGGCGATGAGCTGCCACAGCAGGCGACGCGCGGGGGCGGGGCTGGGACGGTCCGGGCCGGCGTCGAGGCGGGGGATCACCCACCGGCGGTGCAGCAGGCCGATCAGGCCGAGGCCCAGGGCCGCCAGGAACTTGGCCGACACGAGGATGCCGTAGGGGCTCAGCAGCTGGGCCGGATCGTCCATGCGGATCGACGCGTTGACCACGCCGGACAGCGCCACCGTGACCAGGCCCAGCCCGGCGAGCACGGAGTAGCGGGTCAGGACCGTGTGCAGCAGGGGCGCCGGGCCCTGCCGGCGCAGGCTGCGGCCCCGCCCCTGCGCCCCGTTGGGCCCCACGAGGGTGTCCGAGATCGCGACGAGCACGAGCAGTCCGCCCACCCACACGACGACGCCGAGCAGGTGCAGGCCGATCGAGTTCACGGCGCCGGTGTGGTCGTCACCGCCCGCCGCGTGCCCGATCAGGGCCAGGGGCACGAGGGCGAGCATCGCCAGGATGCCGGTCCAGAACAGGCCGTTGTGGGAGCGGACGGCGATCGCCAACGTGGTCACGACGGCGGCGATCACGGTGACCCAGAACCACGCCTGGCCCACCGAGATGCCGACCACGTAGGCCGCCAGGCCGTCCGTGAAGCCCTGCCCCGCCGTGACGGGGATGCCGGCGAGATCCGAGTAGGACAGCACGCCGACGGCCAGCGCGGCCACTGTCCACACGCCGGCGCTGACGGCGGCGATCCGCATCACGCGGGTGAACGCGGGGTGCTCGGGCAGCGGTGCGGCGTCCGCATCCTCGCGCCGCTGCCGGGCGGAGCGGTGCCACCGTTCCGTGCCCGCTGCGTGCGGCGGCAGGACCCCGGCCGCGAAGATCAGCGCGGCGATGGTCAGGGACATCGCCAGGTTGGAGACGAGCTCCCCCACGGGCACGCCCCAGCGGGTGATCCACCCCGGGTCGGAGAGCTGGCGCGCGGCGGTGACCCCGGTCAGCCAGCCGGCGGCGGCGAGGCCGGCGGCTCCCGCGGCGGCCACGAGCATCCAGATCCACCGGGGCACACCGACCGGCCCCGACGGACCGGGGCGGGCGGCGTCGTCGTTCTCGGCGGGGTGGCTGCCCCGGGCGGGGGCGGTGGCGGCGGACATGGGGTCCATCCTCTCAAAGCGTGCGGACGCCCGGCGACGACGGGAGCGGCCCCGCCGTCGTCGGGCCCCTGGGTCAGGCGAACAGGGCGTCGCCCACGAACCCGCCCTCGGTGCAGCCGGGCGGGATCGCGAAGACCGCCGAGCCGACGGGCACGGTCCACAGGTTCAGGTGGTCCGACTCCGCGAGCCGGGCCTGGACGGGGACGAACTGTCGGTCCACGTCCGCCTGGTAGGCGGCGAAGATCAGGCCGGAGCCCGCCTCCAGCGCCCCGCGCGGGTCGTCGTAGTTGTAGCCGCGACGCAGCATCCCGTACTCGGGCTCCTCCCCGCGGGCCCGCCGCAGGTGCGCGATGTCCGAGATGACCGGGAAGCCCGTGGGGCCGACGGCGTCGAAGTCCGGCTCGTCGTGCTCCTGCTCCCCCGTGAGGGGGGCGCCGGTGCCGAGGCGACGGCCGATGACCTTCTCCTTGGCCGGGCGGTCGAGCTCGTCCCACGTGTCCATGAGCATCTCGATGCGCCGGATCACCACGGACGTGCCGTCCGTGATCCACGGGGTGACGCCCACCTGCTCGGCGCCCACGCCCCACACCACGCGGTCGAGATGCGGGGTGTCCGCCGCCGGGTTGCCGGTGCCGTCCACCTGCCCGAAGAGATTGCGCATCGTGGTGCCGGTGGGGTGGGCGCCGCGGGCGGAGCGGAAGCCCTCCTGCACCCAGCGCTCGGTGGCGAACGGCCGGGCCGCCTTGAGGAGCATGCGCCGGGCGTGGGCCACGGACATCCGGTCGTCGCCGCAGATCTGCAGCAGCAGGTCGCCGTCGCTGAACGCGGGGTCCAGGCGGTCGATCTGCTCGAACGCCGGCAGCGGGCGCAGCCAGGCCGGGGCCCGGTCCGGGGCCACGCGGCGGACGAGCTCCGGGCCGAAGCCGAACGTCACGGTGAGCCGCGCGGGGGCGGCGGCGAGCTCCGGCTCGGTGTCGGCGATCGTGGCGCGGCCCTGGGTCAGGCGCGCAGCGTCGTCGGTGAGCAGGCGCAGCATCCGCTCGATGCGCACCCGGCCCGTGTCCTCGTGCAGGTCGAAGGCGAGGAAGACGGCGTGGGCCTGGGCGGGGGTGTCGACGCCGGCCTGGCGCGGCCCGTGGAACGGCACGGTGTCCGTGCCCACGGGCGAGCTGACGGCCACCCGGGCGGCCTGGCCGCCGGGCTCGGCCCAGCCGGCCCGGCCGACGTCGCCCTCGATGCCGGTGTCGCCCATGACCTCGGAGGGCGAGGCCCCCGCCCCGGGCGCGGCGGACGCGCCCGGGGCGGTGGAGGCCGACGCGTGGCCGGCGCCGTAGCCGAGTGCCGTGCCCAGCAGGCCGCCGCCCACCGCACCCGCCCCGAGGAGCAGGCCGCGGCGGGAGGGGCCCCCCGGGGCCGGACGGGCGCCCTCGCGCCCGTCCGGCCCGTGGTGGTCGTCCGGCCGGACGGCGGGGTCAGTGGTCGGCATGGCCCTCCGATTCGTGGGAGTCGCCGCCGTGGTACGACTCGTTGGCGCCGGTGAAGGGCCGGACCACGGAGGTGACCTCGAGGGTGGAGCCGTCCTCGAGCTCGAGGTCGTAGGTCACGTCTTCACCCGGCTCGATCGGGTCGGTCAGGCCCATGAACATCACGTGGTTGCCGCCCGGGGCGAGCTCGAAACTCCCGCCCGCGGGCACGGTGAAGCCGTCGGGGCTCTGCTGCATCACCATCTGGCCGTCCTCGCCGGAGACCATCTCGTGGAGCTCGACCGTCTCGCCCAGCTCCGAGCGGACGCCGACGATGTGCAGGTCCTGGTCCGAGGAGTTCTCGAGCATCCCGAAGGAGCCGGTCATGCCCTCCTCGGTGGCCTTCGTCCACGGGTCGGTGATCGTGAGGCCGGCGGCCTGGCCGTCCGCGGTGGACGCGGCCGGCGAGGCGTCCGTGGCCGGCGCGACGCTCGAGGCGTCCGACGCGCTCGGGGCGGAGCCGGCGTCGTCTCCGGCGCAGGCCGTCAGGCCGAGGGCGGCGACGGCGAGCACGGCGGCGGCGCCGAGGCGGCGAGGGGCGCGGGGGGAGGTGGTGGTCATGTCTGCGGGGTTCCTTGTCAGGCGGGCGCGCGACGACGCGCGGGGCGTGCGGGCGCGCGAGGGCGGGGCCGGTCCCCTCAGGGGGCCGGCCGGGGATCAGAGGTCAGCGGCCGTCGTCGAGGTGGCCGAGCGCGCGGGCGCGGCGGCCCATCAGGAGGAAGGCCACCACGAGCACGGCCAGGCCGGCGATGCCGGCGACCCACACCCAGGCGGGCAGCGCGTCGGAGTCCGCGGGCTGCGCGGCGTCGGAGGCGTCCGCCTGCGCGGTCGCCTCGGCCGAGGCGGCGTCGCCCTGGCCTGCCGTGGCCTCCGGGGAGGCGGCGGTCGAGGCCCCGGCGACGGCGGTGCCGCAGCCCTGGGGCGCGGTGCCGGCGGCCGGCGCGGCCGGGTCGTCCACCGCGAAGTCGAACGAGCGCTCCTCGGAGTGTCCGTCCGAGTAGACGACGCGGTAGGCGACCTCGTAGTCGCCGTTGGGCAGCCCCTCGCACAGCGGCGCGGAGAAGGTGGGGCCGTCCACGGTGCCGGCAGCGGACTGCCACTGGTTGCCGTCGGCGTCGCGGACCTGCAGGAGGTTCTGGATGCCCTCGCCGTCGATCAGCTCGCCGCTGAAGGTCAGCGAGACCTCCGACGGCGCCGTCGTGGCCGTCTCGCCGACCGCGGGGGCGGTGCGGATGAGCTCGTCGTGCGCGGCCGCGGGGGCGGCTCCGGCGACGACGAGGGCGGGCAGCAGGGTGAGTCCGGCGGCGGCGCGAGCGGCGCGGCGGACAGGGGTGGTCTGGTGATGCATGGTGGTGTCCTCACGGGTCTGCCGCGGTCCCGGACGGGAGTCGCGGGCGGACCGTTCCGAAGGGTCGTCGGGCGCGGTCGGGCCTCGAGACGCGGACGGAGCCGGCGTCCTCAGGCCGCGAGGGCGAACGGCGGGCCGCGCCGCCCCGGAGAGCTGAGGAGGGCGAGGGACGTCGCCGGACGGAGCGCCGGCGGGACGGGGACCCGGACGCGGGCCGGCGTCGGGAGGGGGCCGTGCGCGGCCGGCGGCGGGCAGACGGCGGCCACCACGCGTTCGGCGATGGTGAGCACGAGGGCCTCGCCGCGCCGCAGCACCAGCACGGTGAGGACCGCGGCGATCACGTGGGCCGCGAGCATGCGCAGGTCGGTCAGGTGGCCGGTGGGGGCGCCGGACAGGGCCTCCCCCGGTGCCAGGAGGGCCCCGGCGCCGGGATGGGCGTGGCCGAGGTGGGCCGGGTCGACGCCGGCGGCAGGCGCCACGGCGTGGCCGCCGGTGGCGAGCCCGTAGAGCACGTGGAACAGCCCCTGGGCGATCGCGACGGCCGCGGCGGTGCGCCACAGCGAGAGGGCGCGGCCCGCCAGGGCGGTGCAGAGCGGGGCGGCGAGGACGGCCGCGAAGGCGACCACGCCGACCTCGGGGAACCCGTGACCGGGCTCGGCGGCGGTGTGGAACAGCGCGGCCAGGGCGGTCATCGCCAGGGCCCCGGCCCAGCCCCGGACCAGACGGGCCGGCCCACGCACGACGCGCGGAGGGGCGTCCTCGAGGCCGGACGGGGCCCACGGAGCGGCGGCGACGGCGCTGCGCATGCCACGACTCCTCTCCGCACGGCCCCGGCCCACGTCGGCCGGACGATCGTCCGCCCATCCTACGCGCCCGCAGACGACGACGGGCGCCCCACCCGAGGGTGCGACGCCCGTCCCGCGGCGTGCGGCGTGGGTCCGGGGACCCGCACCGCGACCGGGATCACTCGGAGGCGGCGGCCTTGAGCTTGGAGCCGGCGGTCACCTTCACGGAGTGGCCGGCCGGGATGGTGATCTCCTCGCCGGTGCGCGGGTTGCGGCCGGTGCGCTCCTTGCGCTCGGTGCGCTCCACGGCCAGCCAGCCCGGGATCGAGACCTTCTCGCCCTTCTTGACCTGGGCGGTGAACACCTCGAAGAGGGCGTCCAGCACATCGCTGACGGCGGCCTGGGTGTTGCCGGAGCGCTCGGCGACGGCGGCGACGAGTTCCTTGCGGTTCATGGCCATGGGTCCTCCCTATGGGACGTCGGTTACGGTTCCCGGGCCGTTCGGACCGGGCTGCCAGTTGTGAACGTACCACCTCTCCGCGGGCGAATCGCCCCTGAACCGCGAGAATCCGCGATTTCCCGTGACCCGGGCGGCCCTGATCCCCGAGGCACGACGACGGCGGCGCCCCTCCTGAGGAGGGACGCCGCCGTCGCGGTGGTGCCGAGCGCCCGGAGACCGGGCCTCAGGTCACCAGGAGGACTTGGTCACGCCGGGCAGCTCGCCACGGTGCGCCATGTCGCGGAAGCGCACGCGGGAGATGCCGAAGCGCTGGAAGGTGCCGCGGGGGCGACCGTCGATGGCGTCGCGGTTGCGCACGCGGACCGGGGAGGCGTCGCGGGGCAGCTTCTGCAGGCCCAGGCGGGCGGCCTCGCGGGCCTCGTCCGACGCGTTCGGGTCCACGAGGGTCTTGCGCAGCTCGAGACGCTTCTCGGCGTAACGGGCCACGATGGCCTTGCGCTGCTCGTTCTTGGCGATCTTGGACTTCTTGGCCATCTCAGCGCTCCTCTCGGAAGTCGACGTGCTTGCGGACCACCGGGTCGTACTTCTTCAGGGTGATGCGGTCCGGGTTGTTCCGGCGGTTCTTGCGGGTCACGTAGGTGAACCCGGTGCCGGCGGTGGACTTCAGCTTGATGATCGGACGAACGTCCTTGTCCTTGGCCATGTCAGAGCTTCACTCCCTTCGCGATCAGGTCCGCCACGACGGCGTCGATACCGCGCACGTCGATGGTCTTGATGCCCTTGGCGGACAGCGTCAGGGTGACGTTGCGGCGCAGGGAGGGGACCCAGTAGGTCTTCTTCTGGATGTTGGGGTCGAACCGGCGCTTGGTGCGACGGTGCGAGTGGGAGATGCTGTGGCCGAATCCCGGCCCAGCCCCGGTTACCTGGCAGTGAGCTGCCATGATCACTCCTCGTGGCAAGTAGTAGTAAAAGGACGGGCGGAACCCGCATGGCGGCGAGCCGCGGACCTGTCCGCGGACACCTGTTGTGAGCCCCGCCCCGGGTGTGGACACCGCACTCTTACTGCGACTTCTCGAAAAGGGGGACCAGGCTGGGTGAGAGCCAACCGAAGTTCCTTATGGGATCGCTGGTGTGGACGGTGAGCCCCGGTCCGTCCTGAGGACGTCCCGGGATCCGGTCTGCGGGAGCGCGTTGCTTTTCCGACCCGCCGTCCGCCCGGTCACCTGACCGATGGAACGACGAGAACAACGCGGCGTGCGCCGTCCCACCTTACGCGAACCGTGGGCGTCGCTTCAACTCGGCGGGGGCGCCTGTGGTATGCGCACGGTCCTCGGCCCCCAGGGCCGCTCCGCTCGTCACGGCTCGGCGCGGCCACGGGCGCTGGGCAGGCCCACCCCTCCGGCGTGGATCAGGCGACCGACGCCCCCAGCAGCGAGCCCACCGCGAAGGTCAGGCCGAGCGCCAGGGCGCCGCCGAGGACGACGCGCACGGCCGCCCGCAGCGCGGGCGCGTCGCCGAGCCGGGCCCCGACCCAGCCGGTGACGGCGAGGGCCACGAGGGTGACGCCGAACGTGAACGGGACGCGGAGGCCCACCGGCGCCAGGACGACCGTCAGGAAGGGCAGCAGCGCGCCCACGAGGAACGCGAGGAAGGACGCTCCGGCGGCGGCCCACGGGCTGACGACGTCCTCCTCCGCCATGCCCAGCTCCATGCGCAGATGCGCGGCGAGCGCGTCCTTCTCGGTGAGCTCCCGCGCGGCGGCCTCGGCCGTGGCCCGGCTCAGGCCGTCCGCCTCGTAGAGCTGCACGAGCTCCTCCAGCTCGCCCTCGGGATCCTCCTCGAGCTCACGGCGCTCCTTGGCGATCAGCGACTTCTGCGAGTCGGAGGACGAGGAGACGGACACGTACTCGCCCAGCGCCATGGAGAAGGCGCCGCCGACCACGGCGGCGGCGCCGGCCAGCAGGATCGGGGTGAGCGCCGTCGTCGCACCGGCGACACCGACGACGGTGGCCGCAACGGACACGATGCCGTCGTTGGCGCCGAGCACGCCCGCCCGGAGCCAGTTGAGGCGGGCATGCACGCCGCCGGCGGCGTGCGGCTCGTCGGGACCGCCCGGCGGGACCTGATCGGTCAGGGGCGAGGACTGTTCAGACGTGTGCGACATGTCTCCATGCTCGCGGCGCGGGGCGGGGCGCGCCAGGCAGGTGAGGCGGTCCTTCGGACGGGGACGCCACGGCACCCGGTCTCGCTGTTGCCAGGATTGTTCAACAACAGCTACCGTCTCCCCCAGCGCCTCGTGACGCCCGTCACCTCGCCCGGCGCCCTCGACGAAGGTGACCACCGTGTCCCACGCAGACATCCCCTACGCCGGGCCGGACGGCTCGACCCCCTCGGGCACCGCACCGAAGACGGACTCCCGTGCCGCGAGCGCCACCCGGCGCACCGCACTGCTCGGCGCCATGTTCCTCATGGCCACCTCGGCCATCGGCCCCGGCTTCATCACGCAGACCGCCACGTTCACCGTCCGGATGGGCGCCGCGTTCGCGTTCGCCATCCTGGTCTCGATCCTCATCGACGTCGCCGTCCAGATGAACGTGTGGCGCGTCATCGGCGTCTCCGGCATGCGCGCCCAGGAGCTGGCGAACCGCGTCCTGCCCGGCCTCGGCTGGGTCCTCGCCGCGCTCGTGTTCCTCGGCGGCATGGTCTTCAACATCGGCAACATCGCCGGCACCGGCCTCGGCGCGAACGCCATGCTCGGCGTCGACCCCCTGATCGGTGGCGGCGTCTCCGCGCTCATCGCGCTGTTGATCTTCCTCTCCAAGCGCGCCGGCGTGGCCCTGGACCGGATCGTGGTGGCGCTCGGCGCCGTCATGATCCTGCTGATGCTGTACGTGGCCATCACCTCCGCCCCGCCCGTGGGCGAGGCCCTGCGCCAGTCCGTGATGCCGGAGGAGGTCGACTTCTTCGTGATCGTCACCCTCGTGGGCGGCACCATCGGCGGCTACATCACCTACGCGGGCGCCCACCGCATGATCGACTCCGGAGTGAAGGGCGTGGACGACGTCCAGGACATCACCCGCAGCTCCGTGGCCTCGATCCTCGTGACCGGCCTGATGCGCGCCCTCCTGTTCCTGGCGATCCTCGGCGTCGTCGCCTCGGGGGCGGTGCTGTCCAAGGACAACTTGGCCGCCTCCGCCTTCCAGGCCGCCGCCGGCGACATCGGCCTGCGCATGTTCGGCATCGTCCTGTGGGCCGCCGCCGTCACCTCCGTGATCGGTGCGTCGTACACCTCGATCAGCTTCGTCACCCGCTCCACCACCAGCGCCCGCACCCGCAACCTGCTGACGGTCGCCTTCATCGTGGTCTGCACCGCCCTCTACCTGGCGCTGCGCCAGGCCCCGCAGACGCTGCTCGTGTTCGCCGGCGCGTTCAACGGCATGATCCTGCCGGTCGGCTTCGCCGCCCTCCTCTACGTGGCCTGGCGCCGCCGCGACCTGCTGCACGGCTACCGCTACCCCGGGTGGCTGCTCGTGATCGGCGCGCTCGCGTGGATCGTCTCCGTGTTCATCGCGGTGCGCGGGTTCATCCCCATGGTCGAGATGATCACCGGTGCCTGAGATGACCACGACGACGCCGCTGCCGCCGCTGGACGGCGCCACGACCCCCGCGCAGGCCCGCGAGCGCTTCCGCGCGGGGCTCGTGCGGCCGACCTCGGGGATCGCCGACGGCTACGCGCAGGCGAACCTCGTCTCGATCCCGCAGGACCACGCCTACGACGTCCTGCTCTTCGCCCAGCGCAACCCCCAGGCCCTGCCGCTGCTCGGCGTGTTCGAGGCCGGCGAGGTCAACGGCCCCGCACTGGACGGCGACGTCCGCACGGACGTGCCGCAGTACGTGGTGTACCGCGACGGCGTCGAGACGGACCGCCCCACGGATCTGCTCGACGTGTGGCGGGACGACCTCGTGACGTTCGTGATCGGCTGCTCGTTCACCTTCGAGTCCGCCCTGGTGGCCGAGGGCATCCGGATGGCCCACCAGGACGCCGGCGTGAACGTGCCGATGTACCGCACCACGCGGCGCTGCGCCTCGGCGGGCCGCCTCTCGGGCCCGCTCGTGGTCTCGATGCGCCCCCTCCCCGCCGACCGCGTGGCCGACGCCGTGCGCATCACCTCCCGCTACCCCGCGGTGCACGGCGCGCCCGTGCACGTGGGCGACCCGGCCGGCCTCGGGATCACGGACCTGTCGGCACCGGACTTCGGCGACGCCGTCGAGGTCCCGCAGGGCCACCTGCCCGTGTTCTGGGCGTGCGGGGTGACGCCGCAGGCGGCGATCATGGAGTCCCGCCCGCCGCTGGCCATCACGCACGCGCCCGGGCACATGCTCATCACGGACCTGCCGGACCGGATGTTCCAGGTCCCGTGACCGTCGGGGCCCGGGGAGGCGGTCAGTCCCCCACGGCGGCGAGGTGCGCCAGGACGAACTGCTCCGCCTCGTCCAGGTAGTCGCCGAACATGGCGTGCACCGCGGGGAGGTCGCCGGCCAGCAGCCGCTCCACGATCCACCGGTTGCGGTCCGCGAACTGCACGTGCAGGCGCGTCTGCTCGTCCATGGGATGGAACGCCAGGCGCACGCGGGCCTGCACCGACGCCATGAGCCGCGTGAGCTCGGGGGCGCCGGCCAGGTCCACGATGCCGACGTGGACGCGATGGTTGGCGTCACCCAGGACCCGCGCGGGGGTGTCCGGGCCGCCCGAGAGCAGGTCCTGGGCACAGCGCAGCTGGCGCGCCGCACCGGGGGTGAGCTCGCCGTGTTCGAGGGCGCCGAGCTGGATCACCCGACGCGTGCGGTACAGCCCACGCACGTCCTCCGGACCCGGCGCCGCCACGAACACCCCGCGGTGCGGCCGGCGCTCCACGAGGCCCTCCGAGGCCAGCATGGTGAACGCCTCGCGCAGGCTGTTGCGGCTGACCTGGAGCTCGGCGGCCAGCGCCACCTCCCCCAGCCGCTCCCCCGGCACGAGCCCGGCCGCCGCGATCCGCTGCCGCAGCTGTGCGGCCGCGGCCACGGGAGCCGGAGCCGGGGCGGACTCGCCGCCGCCGACGCCGGGCGCGAGGCCTTCCCCGGTGACACCGCCGCGCGCCGGCACCCTCACGCCCCCAGCCGGGCGATCGCCTGGCCGCGCGTCACCGAGGCCGGGGTCTCGGCCACGAGGAGCTGGATCCGGCCCGCACGCGGGGCACGGATCGGCGTCTCCATCTTCATCGCCTCGACGATCGCGACCGTGTCACCCTCGACCACCTCGGCGCCGTCCTCGACCTTCCACGAGGCCAGGGTGCCGGTGACCGGCGAGGCCACGGCGCCGTCGTCGTCGGGCTTCCCGGCGCCGGCAGCGCCGGCCGGGGCCGCGGCACCCGCGCCGCCGCCTCCGAGGAGGGCCGCGTAGAGATCGGCGGGCAGGCCCAGGCGCACGGCGCGGCCGTCCAGCTCGACGGTGACGGCGGTGCGGCCGCCGGCGGGCACCTCGGCGCTCAGGTAGGGGGACTCGGCCAGCGGCTCGGCGAACTCGGACTCGATCCACGTGGTGTAGACGCCGAGGCGGTCCCCCGAGGTGAAGGCGTCCTGCTCGAGCACGGCGCGGTGGAACGGCACCACGGTGGGCACGCCGTCGATGCGCAGCTCGGCCAGGGCGTCGCGGGCGCGGGCGACGGCCTGGGCGCGGTCCTCGCCCCACACGATGAGCTTGGCGAGCAGGGAGTCGTACTCGCCCGGCACCACGGAGCCGGTGCGGACGCCGGAGTCCATGCGGACCCCGGGGCCGGTGGGGGCCTCGAACGCGTCGATCGGGCCGGGCACGGGCAGGAAGCCGTACGCCGGGTCCTCGGCGTTGAGGCGGAACTCGAGGGCGTGGCCGCGCGGCGTCGGGTCCTCGGGGATGCTCAGCGGCTCGCCGGCGGCGACGCGGAACTGCTCGCGCACCAGGTCCACGCCGAAGACCTCCTCGGTGACCGGATGCTCCACCTGCAGGCGGGTGTTCACCTCCAGGAAGCTGATGAGGCCGTCCGGGGCCACGAGGTACTCGACCGTGCCGGCCCCGGTGTACCCGGCGGCGCGGCAGATCTCGCGGGCGGAGGTGTGGATGCGCTCGCGCTGCTCGTCCGTGAGGAACGGCGCCGGGGCCTCCTCCACGAGCTTCTGGTTGCGGCGCTGCAGGGAGCAGTCGCGGGTGCCGAGCACGGCCACGTGGCCGTGCTCGTCGGCGAGGACCTGGGCCTCCACGTGGCGGGGGCGGTCCAGGAAGCGCTCCACGAAGCACTCGCCGCGGCCGAACGCGGCGACGGCCTCGCGGACGGTCGCCTCGAACGCGTCCTCGACGTCGCCGAGCTCGCGCACCACGCGGATGCCGCGGCCGCCGCCGCCGAAGGCCGCCTTGATGGCGATCGGCAGGCCGTGCTCCTCGGCGAACGCGCGCGCGGCGGCGGCGTCCGGCACGGGGCCGTCCGAACCCGGCACGAGCGGGGCGCCCGCCTGCTGGGCGAGGGAGCGGGCGGTGATCTTGTCGCCGAGGGCGCGGATGGCGTCCGGCGACGGGCCGATCCAGGTCATCCCGGCGTCGATCACGGCCTGCGCGAAGTCGGCGTTCTCGGAGAGGAAGCCGTAGCCCGGGTGCACGGCGTCGGCGCCGGCGCGGCGGGCGACGTCGAGGACCGCGTCGATCTTCAGGTAGGTGTCCGCCGAGGACGCGCCCGGCAGGTGGAAGGCCTCGTCCGCGACGGCCACGTGCAGGGCGTCGGCGTCCGGATCCGAGTAGACGGCGATCGAGGCGATGCCGTGGTCGCGGGCGGCGCGGGCCACGCGCACGGCGATCTCGCCGCGGTTGGCGATGAGCACCCGCGTGACGGGGCGGGCGGCGGGGGTGGTGGTCATGCGGGGGTCTCCTCGGAGGGCGATGCGGAGTCGACGACGGTCTCGGCGCCGGGGCGGGGATGGGGGATGAAGCGGACGCGGGCGCCCGGCGGCAGCTGGGCCGCCAGGCTGAGGTCCGCGCGGGCCACGACGCCGATCACCGGGTAGCCGCCGGTGACCGGATGGTCGGAGAGGAACAGGACGGGCTCACCCGAGGGCGGCACCTGCAGCGCGCCGCGCACGGCGCCCTCGGACTTCAGCTCGCCCTCCCGCACGCGCTCGAGCGGCGCGCCGTCGTCGGGGGCCGTGAGGCGCACGCCGATCCGGTCGGTCTGCTGGCTCACGTCCCAGTCCTGCGTGAACAGGCGCTCCAGGCCCGCCTCGCCGAACCAGTCGTCGCGGGGGCCGGGGACCACGCGCAGCACGGCCACCTGGCCGGGCGCGGGCATGGGGCGCAGCGAGGTCTCCGGGTCCCCCACCGTCGCGACGCCGGCCTCCGCCGAGGCGGGGGCGCCGGCGGCGGTCGGGCTCGCGGCGGAGGCGCCGGCGGCGCCCCTCGCATCCGGGCCGACGCGGCGGGCGAGGCGGTCCCCCGCCGTCAGCGGGGCGGGGCCGAGCCCGGACAGGGTGTCGGTCGAGCGGCTGCCGAGCACGGGCGGCACGTCGATCCCGCCCCGGAGGCCCACGTACACGCGCAGGCCGCCGACCGGCTCGTCCACCGTCAGCGTCTGGCCGTCCAGCACGACGAACGGGGTGCGGGCGGGCACCCGGCGCGTGGCGCCGTCGGCCGCGGTGATCGTCCCGCCTGCCTCGGCGCCGGCCAGGGCCATCACCTGGTGGCCGTGCGCGGTGAGGGTGAGGCCGCCCAGGACGGTCTCCAGCACCGCCTCGCGGGAGCGGTTGCCCACGAGCCGGTTCGCCTGGTGTGCCGCGTCCCGGTCGGCCGCGCCGGACGCGACGACGCCGAGGTCGCCCAGGCCCGGGCGGCCCAGGTCCTGGACCAGGGTCAGGAGCCCCGGGTCGACGACGGTGACGCCGCGGCGGCCGGCCACGGACGGGAGGCCGGCCGCGGCGTCGGCGGGCGGGGTGGCGTCGACCGCCGCGTCCGCGCCGGAGGTGAGGGACGCCGTCGGGCGCACGGGGACGTAGCGGACACGGTCGCCGGGCTGCAGCAGGGCGGGCTGCTCGCGGCCGAGGTCCCACAGGGCCGCGG
Source organism: Micrococcus sp. Mcc28 (assembly GCF_024519775.1). Taxonomy (NCBI): domain Bacteria; kingdom Bacillati; phylum Actinomycetota; class Actinomycetes; order Micrococcales; family Micrococcaceae; genus Micrococcus; species Micrococcus sp. Mcc28. The sequence goes on from NZ_JALJRH010000002.1 coordinate 149,587, forward strand.
TGGTGTGTCCGAGGAGCTGCCAGCCGCCGGGCGAGGTGCGCGGGTAGACGGCGGAGAAGGCCCCGGCGACGGCGACGGCGCCTGCCGGGACGGCCGTGCGGGGCGAGCTGCGACGGGGCGCCTCGAACGGGGCCGCCTCGGAGGCGCAGTACATGAACCCCGGCGCGAAGCCGCCGAACGCGGCGAACCAGTCGGCCTCGCTGTGGGCCCGGATGACGCCGTCGACGCCGAGCCCGGTGAGCCGGCCGACCTCGGCGAGGTCCTCACCGTCGTAGACCACGGGGATCTCGACTATGCGGCCCCCCGTCAGCTCACCGGCGTCGGGGGTGAGGGTGCTGACCCGCGGTGCGGCGTGCTCGGCGGCGGCCTGCGAGGTGAAGGTCACCAGGACGGTCGCGGCGGCGGCCATGACCTGGCGCTGGCCGCGCGCCGGGTGGGCCGTGAGGTGGGCGTGGACGGCCATGACGTCCTCGAGCGAGGCGCACTCGACGAGGAAGCCCTGCGTGCCGACCCAGCGGATCGGGCGGGCCGGCGGTGTGGCGGCGGGGTGACGTGGGGCGCTCATGCGAAGGCCTTGATGGACACGCCCGCGCCCTCGAGCGCGCGGCGCACGGCCGCGGCCATGGCCACGGCGCCGGGCGTGTCGCCGTGCAGGCAGATGCTCTCGGCGTCGACGCGCACGTCCGTGCCGTCCACCGCCGCGACGACGCCCTCGGTGGCCAGGCGCACCATGCGGGCGGCGACGTCGTCCTCGTCGTGGAGGACCGCGCCGGGCTCGCGGCGGGAGACGAGCGTGCCGTCCGGGTTGTAGCCGCGGTCCGCGAAGGCCTCGGCGACGCCGCGCAGCCCCGCGGCGGCCGCCTTGTCCAGGGCGACGGAGCCGGGCAGGAGCAGCAGCGGGAGGTCGGAGCCGAACGCCCTGACGCCGTCGACGACGGCCTGGGCGTGCGCCTCGTGACGGACGATCGTGTTGTAGAGGGCGCCGTGCGGCTTCACGTAGCGGACCCGGCCGCCGGCCGCGCGGGCGAGCGCGTCGAGGGCGCCGATCTGGTAGAGGACGTCGTCGGCCAGCTCGGTGGGCGTGCAGTCCAGGAAGCGGCGGCCGAAGCCGGCGAGGTCGCGGTAGCCCACGTGCGCGCCGATCGTGACGCCTGCGGCGACCGCGTCACGGCAGGTCTGGGCGATCCCCGAGGGATCGCCCGCGTGGAAGCCGCACGCGACGTTGGCAGAGGAGACGGAGGGCATGATGGCGGCGTCGTCCCCCATCGTCCACGAGCCGAAGGACTCGCCGACGTCGGAGTTCAGGTCGATCTGCGGCGCGTGAGACACGGTGCAGTCCTCTCGGATCGGGCCCGGCTGAGGTGCCGGTCACACAATCTTGAGGCATGAGGGGGGATTGTTCAACAATCCTCGGCGCGTCCTCCTGGCGCCCACCCGCGCCGCACACCCCAACGCGGGTTGAGTTATCGCGGGTGTCCGAGCCCCGGACCCGCGATAACTCAACCCGCGTTGCGGGCCGGGCCGAGCGGCCTCACCGCAGCGGCGTGTGCTCCGGGTCCACGCGCTCGCCCTCGCGCACGGGCCCGGGTGCGGTGCCGCCGCCCCACGGGTCCCCGCCGAACGCCTCACGCCCGTGCTCGCTCAGCCAGCTCGCCAGCTCCGGGCCGGCGGGCACGATGCCCGTCGGGTTGATGTCCTCGTGCACCACGTAGTAGTGCTCCTTGATCTGCACGAAGTCGATCGTGTCGCCGAAGCCCGGGGTCTGGAACAGGTCGCGCGCGTAGCCCCACAGCGCCGGCATCTCGGTCAGCTTGTTCCGGTTGCACTTGAAGTGCCCGTGGTACACGGGGTCGAACCGCACCAGCGTGGTGAACAGCCGTACGTCGGCCTCGGTGATCCGCTCCCCCATCAGGAAGCGGCGCGTCGTCAGGCGCTCCTCGAGCCAGTCCATCGCGGTCCACAGCCGCTCGTACGCGGCGTCGTACGCCTCCTGGGACCCCGCGAAGCCGCACCGGTACACGCCGTTGTTCACCTCGGTGAACACGCGCTCGATCACCTCGAACATCTCGTCCCGCTCCGGCCCGGCGTCGGGGATCAGCTGCGGGGCGCCGTCGCGGTGGAACGCGGTCCACTCCGTCGAGAGGTCGAGGGTGATCTGCGGGTAGTCGTTGGTCACGACGCCGCCCGTCGGCACGTCCACGATCGCCGGCACCGTGATGCCCCGCGGATAGTCGGGGAACCGCGTGAAGTAGTTCTCCTGGATCCGCTCGGTGCCGAGCACAGGGTCCTTCCCGCCCTCGTCGAGGTCGAAGGTCCAGGACCGCTCGTCGTGGGTCGGCCCCGGGGTGCCCAGCGAGATCGCGTCCTCCAGGCCGAGCAGGCGCCGCACGATGATCGTCCGGTTCGCCCACGGGCACGCCCGCGCCGCCACGAGCCGGTAGCGGCCCGCCTCGACGGGCCACGCCTCGGCCCCCTCGGTGAGCCCGCCGCCCACGCGACCGACCGTGGACGGCTCGGCCACGGGCAGGGCCCGCACGGCCTCCGGGTCCGCCACGATCCGGTCCGCGATGTAGTTCGTGTCCCGCGTGAACTCCGCCCCGGACTGCACGTAGTTGCCCTTGAGCCCCTCGCGCGAGTCGATGGTGCCGCGGTCCGCGGCCTGGCCGGTCTGCTGGTTCTCCATACACTCGAGCCTATGACGACGACCACCGCCACGCCCGGCCTCACGCCCGCCCCACTGGTGCGCTGCGTGACCGCCCAGAACCCCTCCCCGATGACCCTCGCGGGCACCAACACGTACGTGGTCGCCGCACCGGACTCGGACGCGGCCGTCGTGGTGGACCCGGGCCCGGAGGACGACGTCGCCGCCCACCTCGAGCGCGTCCGCGCGGCGGCCGAGGGGCGCCGGATCGCGCTCATCCTGGTGACGCACCGGCACGCCGACCACACCGGCGGGGTGGACGCGTTCCACGCGGCCACGGGCGCCCCCGTGCGCGCCGCGGACCCGGACTGGTGCCGTGGCGGGGCCGCCGTCCTGACGCCGGACGAGCGGATCGACGCCGCCGGCACCCCGGTGCTGGCGTGGCACACCCCGGGCCACACCTCGGACTCCTACTCGTTCGCCGTCCCGGACGCGGGCGCGCACGGCGCGGTCATCACGGGCGACACCATCCTCGGCTCGGGCACCACCATGCTCGACCACCCGGACGGCACCCTCACCGACTACCTGGCCAGCCTGCGCCGCCTCGAGGCGGCGGGCCCGCTCACGGTGCTGCCCGCGCACGGGCCCGTGCCGGAGCCGCTGGACGTCGTCGCCCGCGACTACCGGCACCACCGCGAGGGCCGCCTGGAGCAGATCCGCGCCGCCCTGGCCGCGCTGCCCGAGACCGAGGCGGCGACGATCACGCCCGAGGACCTGGCCCCGCGCATCTACCCCGGCCTCACCGGCACCGTGGCCCGCGTGGCCGTCCAGACGGTGGCCGCGCACCTGCGCCACCTGCGCGAGGGCTGAGCCCCTCCGCCGCGGGCCCGGCCCGCACTACGCTGACCTCAGACCCGTCCCCTCGACCCCGCGGAGGCACCCCATGACCATCCTCGTCGGCTACGCCCCCTCGAAGTCCGCGGACGCCGCTCTGGACACCGCCCTGGACATCGCCCGCTCCACCGGCGAGCACGTGGTGGTGGTCAATGCGGGCCCCGGCGGCGAGCACCGCACCAAGTCCCTCGTCACGGAGGAGCAGCAGCGCGGCGTGCAGGCCCGGTTGGACGCCTCCGGCGTGACGGCCGAGTTCCGCCAGTACGCGCGCGGCCGGTCCACGGTGGAGGAGATGAAGGACGTGGCCGCGGAGCTGGACCCGTCCATCGTGGTCATCGGCGTGCGCCGCCGCGGCGGCTTCGGCCGGTTCGTCATGGGATCGGTCTCGGACGAGCTGCTGCAGGAGATCGATCAGCCCGTGCTGTGCGTGAAGGAGTACCGGCAGTACGGGGACCACACGCCCGAGGCCGTGAGCCACGTCGCCGAGACGGACCCGGCCACCCACGGCCTGCCCGCGTCCGAGCCGATGGCCGAGCGGCGTCGGCTCACGCCCGTCGATCCCGGGGACCCGACGCTCGAGCGCTGAGCGCTCCCGCCGGGCCTCAGTCCTCGTCGTCCTGACGGCGGCGCGTGACGGCGTCGTCGAGGAGGCCGTCCGTGTGGGAGCCGGCGCCGCTGCGCCGTCCGGCCTCGTCCGCCGCCGCGGCCTCCGCCGCCTGCTTGGCCTGCTGCGCGCGCCGCTCGGCGAACGCCTCCTCGCCCGGGCCGGCGAGTTCGCGGTTGCGCTGCACCGCCGTCATCGAGCCGGTGTACAGGCCGGAGTGGTCGCCCACGCGGGTCAGCGGTGTGGTGAGGGTGTCCGGGCGCGGATCGGCGCCGTCGACGCGCGGCAGCGGCGCGGTGCGCGGGCGCGGCTCGCGGGCCGCCACCCCGGAGCCGTCCGGGCCCGGCTCACCCGTCCGGTCGCCACCGCGGGCCTCCGCGTCGGAGCCTTCGGAGGCGGGTGACGCGTCGCCGTGGGCGGGGTGCCGGACCACCATGCGCTGCACCACGATGCCCTCGGGGTGCTCGTGGCGCAGGAAGGACACGAGGTCCTCGCGCACGAGGCAGCGCAGGTCCCAGAGGTCGCCGGAGTTGCGGGCGGAGACCACGGCGCGGATGCGCACGATGCCGCCGGTCGCGTCGGTCACCTGCAGCGCGTGCTCGCGTCCGTCCCACAGGTCCGTGGACTCGAGCAGCTGGGTGAGTCGTGCGCGCAGCGCGTCCATGGGCACGCGCCAGTCCACGTCCAGCTCCACGACGCCGGAGACCTCGGCGCCCACCCGCGTCCAGTTCTCGAACGGCCGGGTGGTGAAGTGCGAGGACGGGTAGACCATGCGGCGGCCGTCCCAGAGCTTGAGCACCACGTTGGACAGGGTGATCTCCTCGACGGTGCCGAACACGCCCTCCATGTCCACCACGTCGCCCACCCGGATCGCGTCCGTGAAGGCGAGCTGGAAGCCGGCGAACACGTTGGTCAGCGTGGACTGCACGGCCAGGCCGGCGATCACCGAGATCACACCGGCGGAGGCGAGCAGGCCGGCCCCGAGCGAGCGCACCTCGGGCACCCCCAGCAGGACCACGGCGACGACCACCACCACGATCACCGCGTTGAGGATGCGCCGGATCAGGATGGTCTGCGTGCGGATGCGTCGCTCGCGGCGGTGCTCGACGCCGGTCTCCTGGTAGCGGCCGAGGATCCCCGCCTCGATCACGCCGACCAGGCGCCACGCGGCCCACGCGCCCGCGGCGGCCACGGCGATGAGCAAGAGGAACGACGCCGGCCGGTACCAGGCCTGCTCCTCGGCCATGACCCCGAGCCAGATCCGGGAGGCCAGCAGGCCGGCGGCGACGGCGGCCGGCAGGCTCAGCCGTGCGGCGCCGTGCTGGAACGCGGGGCGGCGCACGAGCACGACGCGTGCCACCTGCAGGGCCAGGTACACGACCGCCGCGCCGATCGCGAACGCCATCAGCACGGTCAGCAGCGTCCCCCATTCCACGCCGAAGGCCCGGGTGGTGGCGGCCGCCCCGTCCTGGATGTCCCCCTCCACCCCGGACGGCACGGTCTCGCCCGCCAGGAGGCGGTCCAGGGCGGTCAGCAGGGGCGGGGTCGCGAGGGCGGGCAGGACGGGGAGGACCATGACGACAGTCTGACACCCGCCCCCGGACGCACCCCGGAGAAGAGCACAATGGAGCCTGACCGTCCGCGCGGTCCGGGCCCGGCCGTCGTCGTGCCCCGTCCCGCCGGCCCGCCACCGCCCCTCTGGAGGAATCCGTGCTCTCCGTCACCGACCTGCGCCCGCTCGACACCGCCACCGCGGACCTGTCCCGCATCATCCCGCGGGCGAACGTGGACGTGTCCTCCGTGGTGCCGGTGATCGCCCCGATCATCGAGCAGGTCCGCCACGGCGGTGAGCAGACCCTGCTGGACCTGGCCGAGCGGTTCGACGGCGTCCGTCCGCCCGCCCTGCGCGTGCCCGGGGAGGCGCTCGAGGCCGCCCTGGCCGGGCTCGACCCGCGGGTGCGTGCCGCCCTGGAGGAGTCGATCCGCCGGGCCCGGCTCGTGCACGCCGCCCAGCACCCCCAGGACTCCACGGTCGAGCTCGGCGAGGGCGCCGTCGTGGAGAACCACTGGATCCCCGTGGGCCGCGTGGGCCTGTACGTGCCCGGCGGCCGCGCCGTGTACCCCTCCTCGGTGGTGATGAACGTGGTGCCCGCGCAGGCCGCCGGCGTGGGGAGCCTCGCGGTGACCTCACCCCCGCAGCGGGACCACGGCGGCCTGCCCCACCCCACCGTGCTCGCCGCGTGCGCGCTGCTCGGCGTGGACGAGGTCTACGCGGCCGGCGGCGCCCAGGCCGTGGCCATGCTGGCGCACGGCGTCCAGGACGACGACGGCGGGTGGCTCTGCGCGCCCGTCGACCTGGTGACGGGGCCCGGCAACGTGTACGTGGCCGCCGCGAAGCGCGCCCTGCAGGGCGTGATCGGCGTGGACGCCGAGGCCGGGCCGAGCGAGATCGCCGTGATCGCGGACGGCACCGCCCGCGCCGACTGGGTGGCCGCGGACCTGATCAGCCAGTCCGAGCACGACCCGCTGGCCGCCTCCGTGCTCATCACCGATTCCGAGGACCTGCTCCGGGACGTGCAGGCGGCGATCGAGGCGCAGGTGCCCGGGGCGTTCCACGAGGATCAGATCCGCGAGGCCCTCACCGGCCCCCAGTCCGGCGTGCTGCTGGTGCGGGACATGGACCAGGCCGTGGAGGTCTCCGACCGCTACGCCACCGAACACCTCGAGATCCAGACGCGCGACCCCGAGGCCCTCGTGGGGCGCATCCGCAACGCTGGCGCCGTGTTCGTGGGCCCGTACGCCCCCGTGCCGCTGGGCGACTACTCGGCCGGGTCCAACCATGTGCTCCCCACCTCGGGGACGGCCCGGCACTCCTCCGGTCTGAACACCGTGACGTTCCTGCGCCTGCAGCAGCGCATCCGCTACACGGAGACCGGGCTCGAGGAGGTCGCGGACGGGATCGGCGTGCTGGCCGAGGACGAGCGCCTGCCCGCGCACGGCGCCGCGATCCGCGCCCGCTTCGCGTGAGGGGGCGGGCGTGAGCGGCGTCCGCATCGACGCGTGGCTGTGGGCCGTGCGGCTGTACAAGACCCGGTCGGCGGCCACGGCGGCCGTGCGCGCGGGCCACGTGCGCATCGACGGCGAGCCCGTGAAGGCGGCGACGCCCGTCGTCGTCGGGAACCGGGTGCGGGTGCGCCAGGACGGACGTGAGCGGATCCTCGAGGTCACGGGGCTGATCGCCAAGCGGGTGGGTGCCCCCGTGGCCCGGCAGCAGTATGTGGACCACTCCCCGCCGCCCGTGCCGCGTGAGCTGCTCGCGGTGCCGTACCGCGAGCGCGGCGCGGGCCGGCCCACCAAGCGTGACCGCCGGCAGCTGGACGCGCTGCGCGGCCGCGACCGACGCTGAGCGACTCAGTCCTCCCCGCGCCGTCATCCGCCGTCGTGATGGCGGCCTCATGCGGAGGGTGCGGTCAGCACCATCCGGAACGGCTTGTCGTTGTCCACCGTGGCGGTGAACGTCATCGGCCCCGCCTCATCCACGGGGGGGGAGTCGCCGCCGACCAGCCGCCGCACAGCGCCTCCGACCCGGCCATCCAGGTCTTCGTTCCCCCGCCACTCCGTGAGGTCAGGATCTCCGTCTCACCGGTGGCATCCGAAGGACACAGCACGATGACCCGAAGGACCGCACCCTGTTGGGCGTCCACGGTGATCTGCTGTGTGCCCGTCCCGACCGCCTCCTCCAGGACGGACTCCTTCTCCGGGTCGAGATGGTCCGCATCCGGATGCCGGCGCGTGTACTCGACCAACGTCATCCCGTCCTCCTCGAACAGCGCGGCGGGGAGTGCTTCTTCGCCGGCGGGTGACGACGCGGACGAACCGGTGGCGGAGGCCGACCGGGTTGCAGAGGGGGCCGCTGACGTCGCGGTGACGGAGGACGCCACAACGGTGGATGCCTTGGCGGTGGAGGAGACGCTGCCCGGGGACGCGGAGCATCCCGAGATGGCGGTACCGAGGAGAGCCGCGACGACCACGGCGGCCGGCAATGCCGCAGGCTTCTTCTCGATGTCCATCCGCATGATCCGGTCCCTCTCGGAGAACCGACTGCGGGGGCCGCGGGCTGCGGTCTCGAGCTCCCCCCTCTCGAGTGAGATGATCCTGGCTGGGGATGCGCGGTGTGTCAAGCATCACATCGGCAGCTCGGATGACGCCGCGCGACCGCCGCGCTTTGACCGCCCCACGGACCCCTCCGTAGGCTGGTGCCCAGAATCACGAGTTCCCGTCATTCACGGCCCTGGCCGGCGGGACGGCAACCCTCTCACGCAGTAGTGGGGTGCTCCAGGTGATGATTCGGCCCCTCGGACACCCCGACGGGCAAGTACCGCGTCTCCGCGGATCCGGGCGATCCGCGTTCCCGCCGTCTGCGGAGCCGCGTCAGTCATCGGAAGAGGACGCGCGCCATGACCCTGACCCACGAACCCCACACCGCCGCGTGGGACACCGACCTGTCCCTCGGCAACCTCCGCTCCGGCCTCTCGGCCTTCCCCACCGGGGTCGTCGCGCTGGCGGGCCTCGCCGACGACGTCCCCGAGGTGATGGTGTCCTCCTCCTTCGGCGTGGGCATCTCCTGGGAGCCGGCCCTCGTGTCCTTCTCCGCGCAGAACAGCTCCCGCACCTGGCCGCGCCTGCGCCGGGCCGGGGCGATCGGCGTCTCCCTGCTCGCGGCGGACCAGACGCCGCTGTGCCGTCAGCTGGCCTCCCGCGAGGGCGACCGCTTCGCCGGTCTCGACGTGCACCGCAGCCCGCACGACGCCCTGCTGATCGGGGGCTCCTCGCTCTGGCTCGAGACGCGGGTGCACGCCGAGGTCCCGGCGGGCGACCACACGGTGGTGCTGCTGGAGGTGACGGCCTTGGCGGATCACACGGACGCCGCTCCCCCGGCCGCCCTGCACCGCAATCTCTTCCACGGCCTGCGCGCGCTCTGAGCGAACTCCAGGTGAACAATCGGGCCCCTGGTTCCCGGTCGGCGAGATCCGTGCAATGATGGAGCCTGAAGTTGATCAAGCTGTATCCCGCCATCTTCACTGCTCGTCAGCCCGGCATCGCCGGCGTCGATGAGTGTTGGGCAAGCGGTTCAGTCTCGCCGCTTCACCCGCGTCCCACATCCGGGCCGCGGTCCAACACCGCCACCGCACCGCGGGGGCACATCGAAAGGACACCATCATGGCTGTCGGTACTGTCAAGTGGTTCAACGCTGAGAAGGGCTACGGCTTCATCGCCCCCGAGGACAACTCCGCGGACGTGTTCGTGCACTTCTCCGCCATCCAGGGCGGGGGCTTCAAGGAGCTCCAGGAGAACGACCGCGTCGAGTTCGAGACCCAGGACGGCCCCAAGGGCCTCCAGGCCGCCAACGTGACGAAGCTCTGATCTTCGCCTGACGCACGGCTTCCGACGCCCCCGGTCCACACGGACCGGGGGCGTCGTCGTGTGCGCTTCCGCACGCCCCGCCGCGCACTGCGCCGCACTCCGCCGTACGCCCGTTCGACCGCGGCGCTGCGACACCACCGCAGGGCTGCACTGCGGTGATGTCGCTGAGGCGCGGTCCTCCGGGGTGGGCCTCGTCCTGGCCCTGCGCGTCAGGCCGCGCCCCGCCGACCCACGTGGCGACGCAACAGCAGCACCACGCCCAGGGCCAGCAGATACCCGGCCGCGACGACCGCGAAGCCGGCCCGGTAGTCGCCCGTGACGTCGCGCAGCACGCCCATCAGCAGCGGGCCCAGGGCGAAACCGGCGTACATGCCCATCGAGTTCGCCCCGGTCGCTCGGCCCAGCCGCTCGGCCGGCACCTCACTCAGCAGACCCGCGTTGATCACCACGTTGGCGCCCAGCACCGTCAGTCCGTGCACCGCGGCGCCCACCCACAGCAGGACCGGCAGATCCAGCAGGTCCGCTGCGAGGAACACCACGACGCCGGCCACGGCACCCAGGCAGATCACGGTCAGCAGGGTGGTGGGCCGGTCTCCGGAGCTCATCCGCCGGCTCCACCCGATCCGGGAGAGAACCCCCACCACCCCGGACACGGCCGCCGCGGCACCGCCGGCCACGAGCGTCATCCCCAGCGTCTCGACCGCGAACAGCGGCAGGTACGTGTTCGTGGCCTGCATGCCCAGGCCGGTGAGGAACGCGATCGCCGCGAAGAACCAGACCGTGGCCGGCAGGGGCGAGGTGTCCCGCCGTCGTCGTCCGCCGACGGGGCCGGTGGCCGGCGGCGGCGCCCCGGGCAGCGGCGGGGCGGCGACCAGCGCGAGCACCCAGAGCGCCCCGATGAGCACCGCGGCCCCCAGCGCGGCGCCCGTCCAGCCGAGGGCGAGGGACGCGTCCGGGAAGAACAGGCCGCCGACCAGCTGGGCCGCCTGCACGCCGGACTGCTTCACCCCGACCCACCCGATGCGCCTCTCCGGCGGCACCACGGTCCGGATGATCCGGTTCGTGGTGGGGTTGGAGATGGCCTGCGTGACGCCCGCGACGGCGGCCGCCGCGTACAGCACGGGCAGGGACGGGGCGACGGCGCCGAGCACGAGCGCCGCGGCGGTGCCGCCGAAGATGATGCTCAGCTGTGCGCGGGCGGACAGGCGGTCGGCGGCCCGGCCGAGGCCGAGCGAGGTGACGGCGGCCGCCGCGAACACGACCGTCATCACGGTGCCGAGCTGGCCCGAGGTGACGTCGAGCCGCTCCATCACGACCGTGGAGGAGGCGGAGACGCCGTAGTTGAACAGGGGCCCGGCGCCCATGGCCGCCAGCAGCACCCACAGCAGGGCCGTGGAGGGGCGGCGAGCGGCGGGGGCGGGCGGGGTCACGGCCCCAGGCTACGACCCCTCACGCGACGAGGCGGGAAATCCATCTCATGGGCGCCCGGGGGCGTCGTGTGAGGTGGATTTCCCGCCTCGAAAGGGGCGGGGGTGACTGCGGGGGCGGGTCAGCCGACGCGGCCCTCGCCGCGGTGCTCGCCCTCCACGCGGCCGGTGGTCCCCCGCTGGGTGACCTCCTCGCCGTCCTGGCGCTCGGGCCGCTCGCCGGCCTCCGCCGGCAGGCCCTCGTTCTCGTCGGTGGGCGTCTCGCCGGCGGTGGCGGCGGGTGCCGGATCCTGCGGGGCCCGACGACGGCCGCCGTGCGGGGACAGCGACTCACCCTCACCCAACGAGCTGACGCGCGGCATCGGCGACGTCGTCAGCGGCACGGACTCGGTCTGCCGGGCGTCGACGAGCGTGGAGCCCGTCCCGGAGATTGGGGAGCCCTGCACGGGGGCGCCGGCCGCCTCGCGGCCCGGGATCAGCAGCTCGGAGCGCCACTGGGGGTCGCGCTCGGTGAGGTAGTCCACGCGGGCGTGCTCGCCGAAGTGGTCCGCGTCCGCCTCCTCCCAGTCCATGGCCCAGCCGGCGGGCGGGTCGTTGAGCAGCTCGTCCGTGCGCAGCCAGTGGTAGATGGACGCGTACGAGCGGGTGCTCAGGTGGTCCACGCGGCGGCGCAGCATGCGGGTGTTCAGCTGGGACGGATGCGTCAGGCCCATGGACGCCATGATCTGCACGGCCTCGCGCACGGTCAGGCGGTGGTAGTTGAAGACGCGGTTGCCCTTGTCCTCCACGTCGAGGGCGCGCATCAGACGCGGGTCCTGCGTGGCCACCCCCACGGGGCACTCGTTCGTGTGGCACTTCTGCGCCTGGATGCACCCGGTGGCCATCATCATCGCGCGGGCGGACATGGTGAAGTCCGCGCCCTGGATCAGACGCTTGACGATGTCCGAACCGGTGGCGACCTTGCCGGCCGCGCCGAGCTTGATCATGTGGCGCAGGCCGGTGCCCACGAGCGCGTTGTGCACGAGCATGAGGCCCTCGGTCAGCGGGGTGCCCACGCGGTCCGAGTACTCGAGCGGGGCGGCGCCGGTGCCGCCCTCGGAGCCGTCCACGATGATGAAGTCGGGGGCGATCCGCTCCTCCCAGATGGCCTTGGTCATGGCCAGCACGTCCACGCGGGAGCCCACGCAGAACTTGATGCCGATCGGCTTGCCGTCCGAGAGCTCACGGAGCTGCTCGATGAACCTGACCATCTCGCGCGGGGTGCGGAACGCGGAGTGGGACGCCGGGGACAGGCAGTCCTTGTCCATCGGGATCTCACGGGCCTCGGCGATCTCGGGGGAGATCTTCTCCTTGGGCAGCATGCCGCCCAGGCCGGGCTTCGCGCCCTGGGAGATCTTGATGGTGATGCCCTTGACCTCGGGCAGCAGCGCCTTCTCGGCGAACTTCTCCGGGCTGAAGGTGCCGTCCTCGTTGCGGCAGCCGAAATAGCCGGAGCCGATCTCCCAGAACAGGTCCGCGCCGTTGCCGCGGTGGTACTTGGTGAGGCCGCCCTCGCCGGTCTCGTGGATGAACCCGCCCAGGCCGGCGCCCTTGTTCATGGCGATCACGGCGTTGGCGGAGAGGGAGCCGAAGGACATGGACGAGATGTTCATCAGCGAGATGTCCACGGGTCGGCGGCAGTCCGGGCCGCCGATCCGCACCGTGGGGGGCTCCTCCGGCGGGTTGACCGGGGCGGTGGAGTGCAACAGGAACTCGTAGCCGATCTCCGAGGTGTCCCGCTCGGTGCCGAACGCCTTGTGGCTGTCCAGTCCCTTCGCACGGGCGTAGACGATCGAGCGGGTGTCCCGGTCGAACGGCTTGCCGTCGAAGTTGCGCTCGATGAAGTACTGCTGGATCTCGGGGCGGATCGACTCCAGCAGGTACCGCATGTGGCCGAGCACGGGGTAGTTGCGGAGGATCGCGTGCCGCTTCTGGGTCATGTCCCACACGGCGAGCACGAGCAGCGCCACCAGGAGCACCGCCAGCACCCACCACGCGCCGCCGCCGATGGCGGCCACCAGCACGACGACGAGCGCGGCCAGCGAGAGGGTCGCGACGATCAGGAGTCTGTTGTTCACCCGACCATCGTGCCCCATATCACTCGAACGTTCATCCTCGCCGCACTGTATCGAGGTCCCACGTGTGGGGCAGGGGCGTCCGGGCCGACGGCAGGGCCACGCTGCGCCGCCACTCGTGCAGCCACTCCGGCAGCGTCGGCTCCCCCGCGAGGTCGTGGCCGGCCGCCGCCGCGATCGCCCGGACCTCGTCGTTCTCCACGGGGCGGCCGTCCTTCGTGCGCAGGCGCGTGCAGATGTACGCGCGCACCGCGACGTCGCCGTCGACCACGACGCGCTGCTCGAACCACACTGCGCGCTCATCCAGGCCGATCATCCGCGTCTCCACGTCGAACCGCTGCCCCAGGGTCACCGAGCGGCGGAACGCGATCTGCTCGGCCTGCACCACAGGCGTCCAGCCGCGACGGCGGATCTCGTCCCACAGGCCGGTGCGGACCATCGCGTCGAAGCGGCCGAGGTCGAACAGCCCGAAGTACTGGCCGTTGTTGACGTGCAGGGCCATGTCCACGTCCGTGGGCAGGGCGCGCATCGGCAGCGTCGTCGGCTCCCAGAGTCCGGCGCGCGGGCGGCGACGCGCGCGGGCGACGACCCAGATCGTGCGGGGGATCAGATGCATCGGATGTTCCTCCTCGGGGTCACAGGACCCCCTCGGTCAGATGGTCCGGCGTGCCGAACCGGTGGGCGGTCACGGACACGGCCTGTTCGTGCAGGAACGGCAGCAGCTCCACCTCGCCGGCGCTCACCACGGGGCCAGCGTAGACCGCCACGTCGGGGGTGTCGCCGAGCGCCGCGTGGAGCGCGCTCCGCGCCGCCTCGGCCGCCTCCCGGTCGCCGGCCCAGTCGGCGACGAGCCGGATCCGTGCGTCGCCGCCGCCCTCCGCTGCGGGCGGGATGAGGGCCAGCCGCCGGGCGCGGTCGTGGAACGCGGCGTCATCCTCGACGACGACGTCCACCGGCGCGGCCGTGCCGGCACCCTCCGTGCGGGCGGACCGGACCAGCTCCTCCACCCGGCCGCGCACGGCCTCGGCCGAGAGTCCGTCCGTATCGGGCCCCTCCGCGGTGGGGGTCGGGCGCAGGCTCACGGTCATGGGCGCCCCGGCGCGCAGGCCGGCGGAGACGATGCGCAGCAGGTGGTCGGCGGGCCCCGAGTGCCGGCGCACGAGGACCGGGGTGGGGACGTGACGCAGCACGTTCCGCTCGGCCTCGAGCGCGGAGACGTCCGTGGCCACCCCGAACACGGTGGTCCACGCGTGGGTGTCGAGGGCGCGGGCGGTCTCGAGCCAGGACGCGCCCGCACCGTCGGCCTCGGCCCCGGGCCGCCCCTCTCCCCCGGCCCACGTGGGCGCGTCCTCCCAGTCCACGAGGCCGTGCAGGTAGTGCGGCCCGCCGGCCTTCGTGGTGGGGCCGACGACGGAACGCTTCCAGCCGCCGAAGGGCTGGCGGCGCACGATGGCCCCGGTGATGCCGCGGTTCACGTAGAGGTTGCCGGCGCGCACGCCGCGCAGCCACACGTCGATCTCCTCCCGGTCCAGCGAGTGCAGCCCGGAGGTGAGGCCGTAGTCCACGGCGTTCACGATCCCGATCGCCTCCTCGAGCGTCTCGGCCGTCATCACGGCCAGCACGGGGCCGAAGTACTCGGTGAGGTGGGCGTCGGCGCCGGGTCGTACGCCGGAGCGGATGCCCGGGCTCCACAGGCGACCCGTCTCGTCCAGCTGCCGCGGGCGCAGGGCCCACCGCTCCCCCGGGCCGAGCTCGGTGAGCCCGCGGCGCAGCTTCTCGCCGGGGGCCTCGATCACGGGGCCCATCTCGGCGCGCGGGTCCGCGGGGTGCGCCACGTGCAGGGACGAGGCGGCGTCCAGCAGCTGCCGGTGGAAGCGCTCGGAGGTGCCCACGGAGCCGACGAGCACCACGAGGGAGGACGCCGAGCACTTCTGGCCGGCGTGACCGAACGCGGACTGGACCACGTCCTTCGTGGCCAGGTCCAGATCCGCGGACGGGGTCACGATCACGGCGTTCTTGCCGGAGGTCTCGGCGAGCAGGTGCAGGTCGGGGCGCATCCCCTTGAACAGCCGTGCGGTGTCCCAGCTGCCGGTGAGGATGAGCCGCTCGACGGCCGGGTCGGTCACGAGCGCCGCGCCGACCTCCGCCTCGTCCTCGTCCGCCAGCGTCACCAGGCGCACGAGGTCCGCGGGGTCGTGCCCGGCGAGCGGGCCGCGGTCGTCGAACAGCCCCGAGTCCCGCAGCCCGGCCACGATCAGCTCCCACGCGACCGCGCCCGTCCGCTCGGACTGCGGGGCCGGCTTGAACACCACGGGCGAGCCGGCCCCGAGCGCGGCGAGGACGCCCCCGACCGGGATGGCCACGGGGAAGTTCCACGGCGGGATCACCAGGGTCAGGCGGACGGGCACGGCGCGGGCGCCCTCCACCGCGTCCAGGCCGCGTGCCAGGCGCGCGTAGTAGTGCGCGAAGTCCACGGCCTCGGAGACCTCGGGGTCGCCCTGGTCCAGGGTCTTGCCGGTCTCGGCGGCGGCCACCTCCAGCAGGCGGGCCCGGCCGGCGTGCAGGGCCCGTCCGACGGCGTCCAGCGCGTCGGCGCGCTCGTGGCCGGTGAGCGCGCCCCAGCGGGCGCCGGGGTCGGCGGTGGCGGCGATGGCGGCACGGGCGTCGTCGGCCGTGGTGGCGCGGTGGGCGCGGACGGTGTCCGCCCCGAGGGCCGAGCCCGGGACGGCCGCGAGGATCCGGCGGGCCCACTCCCGGTTGCCGGGCAGCGCGGGGTCCGTGTCCGGGGTGTTGGCGAAGCCGTCCACGGGGGCGGGGGTCGGCCCGTCCTCCCCACGGGACCGGTCCTGGACGCGGTTCGGACGGGGCACGGCCGCGTCCAGGTGGCGCAGCGAGGCGCGGAAGCGCTCCTCCTCGCGCGCGAACAGGTCCGCATCCGCGTCCAGGTCGAACACGGCGGACATGAAGTTCTCCGGGGAGGCGCCCTCCTCGAGGCGGCGCACGAGGTAGGAGATCGCCACGTCGAACTCCTCGGGCCGCACCACGGGCGTGTAGAGCAGCAGGGCGCCGACGTCGGCCCGGACGGCGGCGGCCTGGCCGGTGGCCATGCCGAGCAGCATCTCGAACTCCACGGCGGCCGGGTCGAGGCCGCGGCGCTCGATCAGCCGGTGGGCCAGGGCGACGTCGAAGAGGTTGTGCCCGGCCACGCCGATGCGCACGTGGGCCAGATGCTCCGGGGTGAGCGCGTAGTTGAGCACGCGCTTGTAGTTGGTGTCCGCCTCCTGCTTCGAGCCCACCGTGGCCAGCGGCCAGCCCGTGAGGGAGGCCTGCATCCGCTCCATGGGCAGGTTGGCGCCCTTGACCACGCGCACCTTGACCGGGGCGCCGCCGGCGGCGACGCGGCGCGCGGCCCACTCCTGCAGGCGCACCATGGCCGCGAGCGCGTCCGGCAGGTAGGCCTGCAGCACGATGCCGGCCTCGTAGTCGCGCAGGCCCGGCTGCTCGAGCAGGGCGGTGAACACGTTGAGCGTGAGGTCGAGGTCGCGGTACTCCTCCATGTCCAGGTTGATGAAGGTGTCCCGGTCCCGGGCGAGCTCGAACAGCGGGGTGAGCCGCTCGGTGATGTCCGCGACGGCCTCGTCGAACGCGTAGGGCGCGTGCGGGGCGGTGGCGGCGGAGACCTTCACGGACACGTAGTCGACGTCGTCGCGGCGGATCAGCGCGGCGATGCCCTCGAGCCGGCGGTCCGCCTCGCCCTGGCCGAGGATCGCCTCGCCCAGCAGGTTGATGTTCAGCCGGGTGTGCTCGTCGCGCAGGGCCGCGATGGCCTTGCCGAGCTGTCGGTCCCGCGCGTCGACGATCAGGTGGGAGACCATGTGCCGCAGCACGCGGCGGGCCGTGGGGACGGCGATGCGCGGCACGAGCGGGGCGGCGCGGCCGCCGACGCCGAGGACGGCGCGCAGGGCCGGGGGCAGGAAGCCGGGGGCGCGACCGGCGAGCTCCCGCAGCGCCCGGGCGGCGATCGCGGGGTCCTCGGGACGGACCACGTGGTCCACGAAGCGCACGATGAAGTCGAGGCCGCCCGGCTCCTTCAGGGCGCCCGCCAGCTGGCGGGCCGCGAAGTCGGCCTCATGGTCGCGGGACTCGGCGAGCCAACGCCGCACCTGCGCGACGGCGTCGTCGGCGAGGGCGTGCAGGTCGGCGGGGTCGGGGATCCCGCCGGTCGCGCCGAGGACCCGGTCGAGATCGTCGTGGTCCTGGGCGGAGAACATCGCGGTCATGGCCGCACTCTGCACGTGTGCCGGGTCACAGGTCAAACCGCCGCGGCTTCCTGTCAGACGCCTATGCTCGATGGACATCCCCTCGCCGCGCGCCCGCGCGTCGCCGCCGTCTTCCCAGGAGCCCGTCCGCCATGGCCGCCGCCGACCCCGTCCCCACCGACGCGCGGGAGCGCCGGGACGTCGTCGTGCCCGTGCCCGGACCCGAGGATCCGCCCGAGCGGGCCTGGCTCGTCCTGCCCCACCGCCACCCGGTGCCGACGCTGTTAGACGAGACGCGGGACGCCGTCGTGGGCCTGGCCGAGACGCTCGCCGCCGTGCTGCCGGTCACCGTGCTCGCCCACCCGCGCGACGCCGGGGCGGCGCGGCTGGTGCCCCCGGAGGTGGACCTGCTGCGCGCGCCCGTGGGCTCACCGCTGCTGGGCCGCACCGGGCCGAGCTTCATCCGCCGCCCCGAGGGCCTGGCCGCCGTCGCCTGGCGCAGCGCCGCGGGACTGACCGGGACCGGGCCGCTCGACGGCGCGGCCGCGACGGCCGTGGCGGAGGCGGCGGGACTGCCGCTGCTCACCCCCCTGCTGTGCGCCCCGCGCGGGGCCTGGGTGAGCGACGGCGAGGGGACGGCCGTGGTGGCCGCGGACCCCGTGCTGGACGGGCGGATCAACGGCGCGTGGACCCCCGGCCAGGTGGCCGCCGAGTTCGCCGCCCTGCTGGGGATCACCCGGGTGCTGTGGGTGCCGCCGGCACCGCGGCCGGACACCGGGCCGTGGGGCGGGCCCGGCCACCTGGCCTCGTGGGTGCGGCTGGGGGGCGACGGCGAGGCCGCCGTGCACTGGCGCGGCGACCGGTTCCACCCCGAGCACCCCTACGCGGCGGCGGCGCTGCGCTTCCTGCAGGGCGCCGACGACGCCGCCGGCCGGCCCCTGCGCGTGCGCACGGTGACCGGGGCGGCGCAGCCCGCCGCGTACGACCCGGCCGAGCGGGGCCCCCGCTCCCTCCTGGACACGCTGCCGCTGGGCGCTGCGGTGCTGCGGCCGGCGTTCGAGGACGCCGCGGGCGAGGAGGCCGCGGCCGCCGCGTGCGCGGCACTGCACCCGGGGCTGCCCCAGCTGTCGTTCCCCGCCCCGCCGCTGCTGCGGCTGGCCGGCGCGCTCAACGACCTGGTGCTGCTCCAGCCCCGCCCGTGACCTCGTCCGTCGCGGGACCGTCGTCGTCCCCGCCGTCCGCCGAGGCGCGGTCCTCATCTCCCCCGTGCGCGTCGGATCGCCAGGCCGCCGGGCGCAGCCGTTCCAGGAGCGAGGACTGACGGCGCTCCATCCCCTTCAGGTCCGAGGCGATGAGCGCGTTGATCCAGCGGGCGTTCGGGTCGGCGTCGATCAGCACGGCCTTGGCCAGCAGCGTGCAGGGCAGCGCGAGGATCGCGCCGAGCGGGCCGAGGACCCAGGCCCAGAAGAGCAGGGAGAGGAAGCTGACGGTGGGGATCACGCCGATCGCGTCGCCGGCCACCTTGGGCTGGATCACGGACTGCAGCACGAAGTTCAGCACCGAGTAGCTGACCACCACCCACAGGAAGTCGGACCAGCCGCCCGCCGCCAGGCCCAGGACGGCCGGCGGCAGCAGGCCGATGATGAAGCCGATGTTCGGGATGTAGTTGGTGAGGAAGCTGAGCACGCCCCACACGAGCGCGAGCGGCACGCCGATCAGCATGAGGGCGATCACGTCCAGCACCGCCACGATCAGGCCGAACACCGTGGTGACCACCCAGTAGCGGCGCACGCCCTGGGCGAACTCGACCAGGGCGTGGCCGAACTCGTGGCGGGCGGTGCTGAGCAGGCGGACGCGGCGTTCGACGTCCATCGAGTCCATCGCCAGGAAGAACATGCCCATGATCACGGTGACGAGCAGACCGAAGACCGCGTAGACGTTCGTGGCGATCTTCGTGATGGCGCTGACGGCCGTCCCGGTCACGGTGCTCATGTCGATCGAGGCCAGCTGCTGGGACACCATGTCCGGGGTCACGCCGCGCTCGTTGAGCCAGTGCGAGACGTCCAGGACGATCTGCTGGAAGCGGTCCGCGTACTTCGGCAGCTCCGCCACCAGCTCGAGGCCGGACCACACCATCATGCCCCCGAACACGGCCATCACCGCGACGACCAGCAGGACGGTGGTGGCGGCCCCGAGCACGGGGTGCAGGCCCCGGCGGATGAGCCAGGCCTGCAGGGGGTAGGCCACGATCACGAGGTTCAGCCCCAGGAAGACGGGCGCCGCTATGGAGGCGATCCCCTGGAAGAACTGCACCACCAGCACCAGGCCCGCGAGCGTCAGGACGATCACCAGCATGCGCGGCCACATGCGGTGGGGGCGGCGGATGTCCCAGTCGGAGGCGGGGCTGGACGAGGCGGGCGGCGGGGTCACCCCCGCGGGCTGTGCGGCGCTCACGCGGGCAGTCTATGCGCGGGCCGGACGGGGTAGGGTCGGGACCAGTCCACATCGACAGGGGAGCGCCCGCGCGGCGCTGAGAGTGCGGTCCGCCGCAGACCCTCGAACCTGCGCCGGTCCGCACCGGCGAAGGAAGTCGAGTCTCCCGGTCGACGTCGTCCCGGGATTCCGGTGGCGGCCTCGTCCCGGCCCCTCTGCCGTCCCAGAGGAGAACCGCCATGTCCCGCACCCCGCACCGCGCCCTCGCCGCCCTCTCAGTGGCCGCCCTCGCCCTCACCGGCTGTTCGGTGTCCGGCTCGTCCGGCGACGGGGCGTCGTCGTCCGCCGCCGGCGCCGGCGGCGAGCCGACGACGGTGACGATCATGACGCACGACTCGTTCAACCTGCCCCAGGAGCTCGTCCAGAAGTTCGAGCAGGAGTCCGGCTACACCCTGAAGACGACGGCCCCCGGCGACGCCGGCAGCGTGGTGAACCAGCTCCTGCTGGCCAAGGACGAGCCCACCGTGGACGGCGTCTACGGCGTGGAGGACCACTCGGCGCACCGCCTCGTCCGCGAGGGCGTCGTCGCCGAATACACCCCGCAGGACCTGCCCGCCTCCGCACAGGACCGGATGGTGGAGGACCGCATGACCCCGGTGGACCAGGGCCAGGTGTGCTTCAACACGGATCCGGCATGGTTCGAGGCCCACGACGTCGAGGCCCCCACCTCGATCGACCAGCTCGACGACCCCGAGTACGCGAAGCTGACGGTCGCCACCTCCCCCGTGGCCTCCTCCCCCGGCCTGGCGCTGCTCGCGGCCACCACGGAGAAGTACGGCGACGACGGCTGGCAGGACTGGTGGCAGGGCCTGATGGAGAACGGCGGCAAGATCGCCGACAGCTGGTCCGACGCCTACAACTCGGACTTCTCCGGCGGCGAGGGCAAGGGCCAGTTCCCGGTGGTGCTCTCCTACTCCTCCTCCCCCGCGTTCGCCCCCGAGACCGAGGTGATCGAGGACTCCTGCACCCCGCAGGTCGAGTACGCCGGCGTGCTCGAGGGCGCGAAGAACCCCGAGGGCGCACAGGCGTTCGTGGACTTCCTGCTCACCGAGGAGGTCCAGTCCGCCCTGCCCGAGTCGATGTACATGTACCCGATCGACGAGTCGGTGCAGCTGCCCGAGGAGTGGGCGCAGAACGCGCCGCTCGTCGAGGACGCCATCACCCCGGACCCCGCCCGCATCGACGAGCGCCGCGAGGACCTGCTGAAGGAGTGGACCGCCCTGGCCGAGGCCTCCCGGCGCTGATGTCCGCGCTCACCGAGGTCGCGGCCCCCGGCACGGACCTGCCGCGCCGGCGGGCCCGCGGCCGGGGGGACGGGCTCGGCCCGTGGTGGCTGGTGGCCGCCGTCCTGCCGGTCGCCTTCCTGCTCGTCTTCTTCGCGTGGCCCGTGGCGGCCATGCTCTGGCGCGGGATCGGCGGCGACGCCGACGCGTTCACCGGCGCCGTGGACCTCACCGCCTTCAGGGAGACCCTCGCCCGCGAGCGCACGTGGCGCATCCTCGGCCAGACGCTCGGGATGGCCGCCGCCGGCACGGTGGTCTCGGTGGCGCTCGGCCTGCCGACCGCGTTCGTGCTGCACCGGCGTCGCGTCCCGGGGCGGGCCGTGCTCCGCGCCCTCGTGCTCGTGCCGTTCGTGCTGCCCACGGTGGTGGTCGGCGTCGCGTTCCGCGCCCTGCTCGCCCCCGGCGGACCGCTGGGCTTCACCGGGCTGGACCAGACGACCACCGCCGTCGTGCTGGCCATGGTCTTCTTCAACGTGTCCGTGGTGGTGCGCCAGGTGGGCGCGCTGTGGAACGCGCTCGACCCGCGCCAGACCGAGGCCGCCCGCACCCTGGGCGCCTCGCCGTGGCGGGCGTTCCGCACCGTGACGCTGCCCCAGCTCGCCCCGGCGATCGCCGCGAGCGCGGCGCTGGTGTTCCTGTTCTGCGCGTCCGCGTTCGGCATCGTCCAGACGCTCGGCCGGCCCGGCTACGGCACGCTCGAGTCGGAGATCTGGGTGCAGACCTCCGTCTACCTGGACCTGCGGACCGCGGCGGTGTTCTCCGTGCTGCAGTTCGCGGTGGTGCTGGCCGCCGTCGTGGTCTCCGGCGTGACGGCGGCGCGCACCCAGCGGGCGCTGCGCCTGCGGGAGACGCCGCCGGCCCGGCTCACGCGCGCGGACGCGGTCCCGGTGGCCGTGATGCTCGCGGTGGTGGCGCTCGTGGTGGCGCCGATCCTGACGCTCGTGGTGCGCTCCTTCCACACCCGCCACGGCTGGGGGCTGGGCAACTATCGGCTGCTGTCCACGAGCGCGGGCAGCGGGTTCGTGGGCGGGTCGACGCCGGCCCAGGCGCTCGAACAGTCCCTGCGGGTGGCCGTGGACGCCACGCTCGTGACGCTCGTGGTGGCCGTGCCGCTGGCCCTGCTGCTGACCCGGCCCTTCCGTTCACGCGCGGCGCTGGTGGCCCAGCGGGCCCTCGACGGCGCCCTGCTCCTGCCGCTCGGCGTGTCCGCGGTGACCGTGGGCTTCGGCTTCGTCGTGTCCCTGCGGGCCGCGTTCCCGGAGCTGGCGGCCTCGGGCGTGCTCGTGCCACTGGCCCAGGCGGTGGTGGCGCTGCCGCTCGCGGTGCGGGCGCTCGTGCCCGTGCTCGCGGCGGTGGACCCGCGGCTGCGGGAGGCCGCACGCACCCTCGGGGCGGGCCCGTGGCGGGTGCTGGCCACCGTGGACGGCCCGTTCCTCGCCCGCGGCGTGGGCGTGGCCGCGGGCTTCGCCTTCGCGGTGTCCCTGGGCGAGTTCGGGGCCACGAGCTTCCTGGCGAGCCCGTCCGCGCCCACCCTGCCGGTGCTGATCGCCCGGCTGCTGGGCCGGCCGGGCGCGGACAACTACGGGATGGCGCTCGCGGCGGCCACGGTGCTGGCCGTGCTGAGCGCCGGGATCATGCTGGTGTGCGAGCGGCTGCGCCCCCGGGGCCCGGCCGGGGCGGGAGGTCTGTGATGACGCCGACGACGACGGGGGCCTCCCTCCGGCTGCGGGATGTGGCGATCCGCTATCCGGACGGCTCCACCCCCGTGCGGGGGACGGACCTGGACGTGGCCGCCGGGGAGATCGTGGCGCTCGTGGGCGCCTCCGGCTCGGGCAAGTCCACGATCCTGCGCGGGATCGCCGGGCTCGAGGACGTCGTGGCGGGCACGGTGGAGCTCGACGGGCGGGACGTGGCGGCGGTGCCGACGCACCGCCGGGGCGTGGGGATGGTGTTCCAGGACGGGCAGCTGTTCCCGCACCGGACCGTGGGCCGGAACGTGGCGTACGGCCTCGAGTCCGCCGGCTGGGACCGGGCCCGGCGGCGGGCACGCGTGGCCGAGCTGCTGGACCTGGTGGGCCTGACCGAGCTCACGGACCGGCCTGTGCAGCGGCTCTCCGGCGGGCAGGCCCAGCGCGTGGCGCTGGCCCGGTCGCTGGCCCCGGCCCCGCGGGTGCTCCTGCTGGACGAGCCGCTGTCCGCGCTCGACGCGGACCTGCGCCGGCGCCTGGCCGAGGACATCCGGGCGGTGCTGCGGGCGGCGGGGACGACCGGCGTCGTCGTCACCCACGACCTCGCGGAGGCCGCCGTGATGGCCGACCGCACCGTGCGCCTCGGCGCGGGGGGACGCATCGCGGCGGAGGAGGACGGCCCGGCGGTAGCCTCTCAGGCATGACCCCGCCCGCACCCCGCCCCCGGCTGACCGCCCAGGACGTGGTGGACGCCGCCGTCGGGATCCTGCAGGACTTCGGCATGGGCGACCTGTCCATGCGGCGCGTGGCCGGGGTGCTGGGCGTGCAGGCCTCCGCGCTGTACTGGCACGTGCCGGACAAGCAGTCACTGCTGGCGCGGGTGGCGGACCGGATCGTCGCCGAGGCGGAGGAGACCGTGCGCGCCCGCCGCGTCACGGACCTGGCGGGCCGCGCCGAGGCCGCGGAGGCCGCCCTGCTGCGGCACCGGGACGGGGCGGACGTGGTGCTCTCCGCCCTCGCGCTCGGGCTGGGCGGCCTCGGCCTGCACCGTCTGCTCACCGAGGCGGCGGACACCCCGGAGGACGGGGAGCGGGCCCTGGCGCTGCTGCTGGGCACCGTGTCCCTGCGGCAGCAGCGCGCACAGGCGCAAGCGCTCGGCGTGGCGACCGGCCCGGACGTGCAGCGGCACCGCACGGACCCGCTCTGACCCCTCGTCCGACGCCGCCGCGCGGGAGGCCGAGGAGAGGAGACCTGCCTCCTCACAGGTGCGCTCGGTAAGGTCGCCCAGAGCAGAACAGGTCGGGACGGGTCGTCCCCTTCGTCCACGGCGATCCCGCCCGACCGCCGCAGTACCAGCATGGCCCGCCGGACCCGGCTCACAGTTCCGGCGCGGTCCCCTTCGACACAGCCGGCGAAGCCATGGGAGCACGGATCAACCACCCGCGGACGGTCGTGGACCGGACGCTGCATCACGACGTCGAGCCCGCACACCCCGCGGCGCTCGTCGACGTGGGCTGGGACTTCCGTGGCCCGGGCGCCAAGGCGGAGGAGCAGCACCGCCCGCTGCGCGTGGTCCGTGCCCGCCGGCCTCGGGGCACCCCGCGGGACCGGAACGGCGTCGACCTCACGCGCACCGGCCCCGTCGTCCCCCGCCCCTCCCCGCCGCGCACCCGGATCCGCCGGGACGGCGTCCGCGTGGTGGCCAGCCCGCTGGCCATGCTGCCCGGCGTGGACCACGGCCCCGCCCTCCGCCTGGACCTGCATCCGACGACGGGGGGCATCGTCTACGTGGCCCGCGAGCTTGAGCTGCGCGAGCTCGGCGACGACGTCCGCGGCCACGTCTACACCGGGATGGTCGGCACGGCGCATCTGAGCGTCTTCTGGTCCACCGTCACCGTCGACCTGCCACCGGAGCGCCCGGTGATCGTGCGGCTGCGCTCGGACCGGGACGCCGAGCTGCTCTCCCTGCTCGAGGTCCTCGCCCCCGTGGACACGCGCGTGGTCTCCTACCGGCTCGACGAGTCCCCCGTGGGCACGCAGCGCTCCAGCTACCTGCTGCCGGACGTGGACCCGGAGACGGTCGCCCAGACGGGCGCGGCCCGGATCCCGCTCGAGGCCATCGAGGCCGCCCAGGAGGAGGAGGACGCGCTGCGCCGCTCCTCCGGCGTCTTCCTCTCCCGCCGCCGCACGGACCGCTTCCTGCGCCGCAACCTGCCCGGGGTGACCCACAGCCTCACGTTCGCGGACGAGGCGGACGTGACGGACGTGTACGTGGACGGCTCCGTGCTGCGCGGCTCCCGCATCGGCGGGGCGGCCGCCGTCGCCGGGCCGAGCATGTGGGCCGTGCAGGCCGTGGCCGGGGCCACGATGCCGCTCGAGGTGGAACTCGAGGCGCTCGTGCTGGGGCACGTGATCTGCGCGTGGGCGGGCACCCCCGGCGGCCGGGTCACCATCCACTCGGACTCGCGCACCGCGCTGGCCCTGCTCAACGCCGCCCGCCGCGAGCGGCTCACCCTCGGCGGCGCCCGGGGCGAGCGCATCCGCCGCACCCTGCGGCGCCTGCTGGCCGCCGTCGACCTGGCGCAGGCCGCGGACGTCCAGGTGGACACCACGTGGGTCAAGGGCCACGTGGGCGTGCACGGCAACGAACTGGCCGACGACCTCGCCCGGGCCGCCGCCCGCCACGCCAGCGTCGGCACCCCCGAGGGGGACCTGCCCGAGCGGATGGGGCAGCTGATCCAGCTCCGCGTCGAGGACGACGCCGCCGGCTGACCCCGGCCCCCGATTCCCCGTCCTCCGCCCCAGCCTCTAGGGTGGGGCTGTGGAAGCGACAGTGGAACAGATCACAGCGGCCATCACGGCCCTCAACGACAAGTACTGGTACGTCGTGATGGCGCTGCTCTTCGTGGCCGGGGTGTGGTTCACCATCCGGACCGTGGGCGTGCAGGTGCGCATGCTCCCGGAGATGCTGCGGTCGGTGACGGCCAAGTCCCAGACCGGGTTCGAGAACGACGGCGTGAGCCCGTTCCGCGCCTTCACCATCTCGGCGGCCTCGCGCGTGGGCACCGGCAACGTGGCCGGCGTGGCGATCGCGATCGTGATCGGCGGCCCGGGCGCCGTGTTCTGGATGTGGCTGCTGGCGATCATCGGCGGCGCCACCGCGTTCGTCGAGTCCACGCTGGCCCAGCTGTACAAGCAGAAGGGCTCGGACGGCTACTTCGGCGGCCCCGCGTACTACATCCGCGACGGCCTGGGCGCGAAGTGGCTGGCGGCCGTGTTCGCCGTCGCCATCACCGTGACCTACGGCTTCGTGTTCAACGCCGTGCAGTCCAACTCGATCTCCGAGTCCGTGCAGGCCAACTGGGGCGCGTCCTCCACCACCGCGTGGATCGTGGGCCTGGGCCTGGCCGCCCTCACCGGCCTCGTGATCTTCGGCGGCGTGCGCCGGCTCTCGGCCGTGACCAACGTGCTGGTCCCCGTGATGGCCACGTTCTACATCTTCCTGGCCCTGATCGTGATGGTCGTCAACATCACCGAGGTCCCGGGCATGATCGCGCTGATCGTGGGCCACGCGTTCGGCCTGCGCGAGGTCGCGGGCGCCGCCGTCGGCATGACGATGGTGATGCAGGGCGTGCGCCGCGGCATGTTCTCCAACGAGGCCGGCATGGGCTCCGCCCCGAACGCCGCCGCCACCGCGGCCGTCTCCCACCCGGCCAAGCAGGGCTTCGTGCAGTCCCTGGGCGTCTACTTCGACACCCTGATCGTGTGCTCGGCCACCGCGTTCGTCATCCTGCTCTCCAACCCGGCCTACGGACGCGGGGAGGCGATCGGCATGCAGGTGACCCAGGGTGCGCTCCAGCAGGCCGTGGGCGCGTGGGCCGGCCCGGCGCTGACCGTCATCATCTTCTTCCTGGCCTGGTCCTCCGTGCTGGGCAACACCTACTACGGCGAGGCCAACATCCGGTACCTGGCCGGCCGCCACGCGGGCCCGGCCATCACCGTGTTCCGCGTGCTCGTGCTGGTGTGCGTGGTCGGCGGCGCGCTCGGCTCCGTGGCGCTGGTGTGGAACCTCGCGGACACGTTCGCGGCCCTCATGGCGACCATCAACCTCGTGGCGATCATCCCGCTGGGCGGGCTGGCCGTGAAGCTGCTCCGGGACTACGAGCGCAAGCTCAAGGCGGGCATGAATCCGGGCTTCCACATCTCCGACCTGCCCGAGGCGCGGAACGTGGCCCTCTGGAGGGACGAGCCGAAGACCTCCCCGCTCCAGGACTGACGCCCCCGCCCGCGCGTTTCGAGGCGGGATATCGACCCCATCCGGCTGCCGCGGGCGGCCGTGGGGTGGATATCCCGCCTCGATGCATGAGGAGGCCCGGTCTGGACACCGTGCGGGGGTCGGCGCCTAGGTTGAGGCGCACCCGACCGGCCACGCACGAGTGGCCGGCACGACGTCCGAGGAGGACACCATGGGCATCCTCTCCAGCCTCACCCGCACTCTCGGCGGCGGTGGCCGCCGCTCCAGCCGACCCACCATCGGTGCGCACATCGGCCGGTCCCCCGGCTTCGGCCGGCAGGCCCGCTCTCAGGGACGCCGGTCCAGCGGCCTGGGCGGTGCCCTCCTGGGCACGCTCGGCGGTCTGGCGCTGCGTGAGCTCTCGCGCCGCGGCGCCGGAAGCACGACGCGCGGGCGCAGCTCCGGTGCGTACCGCGGCGGCTTCGGGCCCTCGGCCCGGTCCACGGGCGGCCTCGGCACCGGCCTGCTGGGCGGGCTGCTCGGCGGGGCCCTCGCCTCCCGCGGCCGGTCCGGTGCCGCCGGCCGACGCACGGCGGGTGGCCGCCGGACCATGGGCGGCGGCTTCTGACCGCTGCGACGGTGCGGAGTCGCCGCTGAACGGCATCACCGCGGAGCGGACACGACCACGGGGCGGGCACCGACGGATCGGTGCCCGCCCCGTGGTCGTGGTGTGCCGGTGGCGTGCCCGAGGGGTCTGCGCCGCGGCTCAGCCGAGGCCGGCGACGCGGCCCAGGATGAACAGCAGGACGCCGATGACCACGAGGGCGATGATCAGCCCGAGCACGATCTTGCCCGCCGAGCGCTCGCCGGTCTGCTCCACGTCCATGCCCGGGTTGCTCGGGCCGACGCCTGCGCCCTCGGCTGGGGGCGTGTCGCCGTCGAACGCGGCACCGGAGGTCTCGTCCGTCGCCTCGCGTGCGCGCCGGGCGTCCTGGGGGTCGGGGGTGTGCGGGGTGGCCATGGCCGGTTCCTCTCGTCTCGGCGGCACGGGTGCATGCCGCTGGTCCTTACGCTAGGCCCGGGGCAGGGGGTCCTGACCAGGGTATGGCGACGCCCGCCCCAGCGCTTTCGTAGCCGAAACGGCGCGCCCCGAGCCGCTTTCGTTGACGAAACGGCGCTCCTCCACGCCGCCGCGACGGATCCCGTCACACTCTTGATCGTTGGATGTCCAAGCAATAGCGTGATCGGCGTCACGTCCCCGCCGTCCGGAGGAGCCCCCATGCCCGAGGCCTACATCATCGACGCCGTCCGCACCCCCGTGGGTCGCCGAGGGAAGGGGCTCGCCGGTGTGCATCCCCTCGACCTGGCGGCCGCGCCGTTGCGCGAGCTCGTCGGCCGCCAGGACATCGACTCAGCCGAATACGACGAGGTCATCCTCGGCTGCATCGACCAGCTCGGCCCGCAGGCCATGGACGTGGCGCGCAACGCCTGGCTCGCGGCCGGGCTCTCCGAGGACGTCCCCGGCACCACGGTCGAACGCCAGTGCGGCTCCGGCCAGCAGGCGGTCCACTACGCCGCGCAGGCCGTCATGAGCGGGACGGCGGACCTCGTCGTCGCCGGTGGCGTCCAGTCCATGAGCGCGATCCCGCTCTCCCGGTCCAACACGGCCGCCCGCGATCTCGGCTTCCCCGACCCGTTCACCGGCTCCGAGTCCTGGGCCGCCCGCTACGGGAGCGAGGAGATCTCCCAGTTCCGCGGGGCCGAGATGATGGCCCGGCACTGGAACCTGGACCGTGACGCCCTGGAGGAGTTCGCGGTGCGCTCCCACGAGCGTGCGCTCGCCGCCCAGGCCGACGGTCGCTTCGACCGCGAGATCCTACCCCTCGCCGGCCTCACCGCGGACGAGGGCCCCCGCACCCCGGACGCCACGAAGATCGCCTCGCTCGACCCGATCGTCCCCGGCGGGCTGCACACCGCCGCCACCGCCTCCCAGATGTCCGACGGCGCGGCCGCCCTCCTGCTCGCCTCCGAGGAGGCGGTGCGCCGCCACGGCCTCACCCCGCGAGCCCGCATCCACCACCTCTCCGCCCGCGGCGCCGACCCCGTCATGATGCTCTCCGCCCCGATCCCGGCGACGGCGTACGCGCTCGACCGCATGGGCCTGACCATCGACGACATGGACCTCGTGGAGATCAACGAGGCGTTCGCCGCCGTCGTGCTGGCCTGGTTGACCGAGACCGGCGCCGATCCGGCGAAGGTCAACGTCAACGGCGGGGCGATCGCCCTGGGCCACCCCATCGGCGCCACCGGCGCCCGCCTGATGACCTCCCTGCTGCACGAGCTCGAGCGCACGGGCGGCCGCTACGGCCTGCAGACCATGTGCGAGGGCGGCGGCCAGGCCAACGTCACCGTGATCGAACGTCTCTGACCCATCCCCCGGAGGTTTCCATGCCCGACCAGATCACCCACCCCACCGACGCCGGCCACCTCTCCCCCGCCCCGGAGGACACGATCGGCCGCGTGTTCGCACGCGCGGTCGCCCGCTCCCCGCAGGCCGTCGCCCTGCGCTTCGAGGACCGCGACTGGACCTACGCCCAGCTCCGGGACGGAGCGCACCGCGTGGCCCGCCGCCTCCAGGACACCGGCCTGCCGGCCGGCACCCGGGTGGCCGCCTACGCCACCAACTCGGACGCCTACGCGCTGCTCTTCCTCGCCTGCGTCACGGCCGGCTACGTGCACGTGCCCGTGAACTTCGCGCTCAAGGGCGGCGAGCTCGCCCACGCCCTCGAGGACTCCGGCGCGGAGCTGCTCGTGGCCGACGCCGGCATGCTCGAGCGGGTCGACCAGGTCCGGGCCGAGGGCCGCGCGTCGGCTCTGCGGCACGTGTGGACCATGCTCCCCGCCGGCCACGCCGAGCCCTCCGTGCTTCAGACCGCCCAGGACGAGACGTTGGACGCCGCCGCCCCGGAGGCGGAGGTGTCGGCCACCGACCTGGCCCAGCTGCTCTACACCTCCGGCACCACCTCCACCCCCAAGGGCGCCATGATGTCCCACCGGGCGCTCGTGGCGGAGTACCTCTCCTCGATCATCGCGCTGGACTTCACGGCCGAGGACCGCCCCCTGGTGGCCATGCCGCTGTACCACTCGGCCGCGATGCACGTGTTCCTGCTCCCCTACCTGAGCCTCGGCGCCACGGTGCGCCTGCTGGCCGCCCCGGACATCCCCCGGATGCTCGAGCTCGTGGAGACCGAGCACATCGGCTCCCTGTTCCTGGCGCCCACCGTCTGGGTGCCGCTGGCGAACCATCCGGACCTGGCCACGCGTGACCTCTCCTCGCTGCACAAGGCCCAGTACGGGGCCTCGATCATGCCGGTGACCGTGCTGCAGCGCCTCCGTCAGAGTCAGCCGGGCATCGGCTTCTACAACTGCTTCGGCCAGTCCGAGCTGGGCCCGCTGTGCACCGTGCTGCGCCCCGAGGAGCACGACGCGCGGCCGGCCTCATGCGGCCGCCCCGTGTTCCACGTGGAGGCGCGGGTGATGACGGCCGACGGCGCCCCCGCCGCGCCCGGCGAGCCCGGCGAGATCCAGTACCGCTCGCCGCAGCTGCTCTCCGGCTACTGGAACCGCCCGGACGCCACCGCGGACGCCTTCACCGACGACGGCTGGTTCCGCTCCGGCGACCAGGTCACCCAGGACGCGGCCGGCTACATCCAGGTGGTGGACCGCATCAAGGACGTCATCAACACGGGCGGCGTGCTGGTCGCCCCGCGGGAGGTCGAGGACGCGATCTACGAGCTCGACGAGGTGGCCGAGGTCGCCGTCATCGGCCTGCCGGACGAGCGCTGGATCGAGGCGGTGACCGCCGTCGTCGTGCTCAAGGAGGGCGCCGAGCTGACCGCGGAGACCGTGCGCGCCCACGTGAAGGAGCGGCTGGCGGGCTTCAAGGTGCCCAAGCGCGTGGACTTCGTGGCGGAGCTGCCGCGGAACCAGTCGGGCAAGCTCCTCAAGCGCGCGCTGCGCGCCGAGCGGACGCAGGAGGCCCGGTGACGCGCACGCAGAAGCCGACCTACGACGTCGTCACGCCCCTGGACGTCGACTACCTGGACGCGTTCGGGGAGGCCACGGACGAGGACCGCGCGCACTGGGACCGCGCCCGTGCCTACGGCCGGGAGGTGCTCGAGCGGATCGACGGGCACTGGGACCGGGCGGAGTACCCGTTGGACCTGGTGGCGCGGGCGGGCGAGCTGGACCTGCTCACCGACGGGCTGGAGGTGCCGGGGCACCCGGTGATGTCGCCGTTGGCCGCGGGCCTGGTGGCGATGGAGATCTCCCGGGCGGACGGGTCGATGGCCGCGGCTGCGGCCGTGCAGGGCGGGCTCGTGCTGCGCGCCCTGGTGCACTGCGCCGGCCCGGAGCAGAAGGAGCGGTACCTCGAGCCGGTGGCGCGCGGCACGCTGCCGGGCGGGTTCGCGCTCACGGAGCCGCTGCACGGTTCGGACTCGGTGTCCCTCGAGACGTCCGCGCGGCCCGACGGCGCCGGCGGCTGGGTGCTGAACGGCGCCAAGAAGTGGATCGGCAACGGGGCCGCCGGGGGCATCACGATCGTGTGGGCGCGCGACACCGAGGACGGCCAGGTCAAGGGGTTCGTGGTGGAGCAGTCCACGCCCGGCTACGAGGCCGAGGTGATCACGGGCAAGGGCGCGCTGCGGGCCATCCACCAGGCGGAGATCACGCTGACCGACGTGCGGGTCGGCGACGACGCCCGGCTGCCGGACGTGGCGACGTTCAAGGACGCCGCGCGCGTGCTGGTGGCCACCCGCGTGAACGTGGGCTGGTCCGCGCTGGGCCACGCCACGGCGATGTTCGAGGCCGCGCTCGCCTACGCCCGGCAGCGCGAGCAGTTCGGCAAGCCGCTGGGAGCGCACCAGATGGTGCAGGAACGGCTCGCGCAGATGCTGGACGAGGTGACCGCGATGCAGACCCGCTGCGTGGCCGTGGCCCGCCTGCAGGCGGCGGGGCGGCTGCGTGACGAGCAGGCCTCCCTGCTGAAGTACGCCTGCACCCGGGGTGCGCGGCGGGTGGCGCAGATCGCCCGGGACATGCTCGGCGGCAACGGCATCCTCCTGGAACACCGGGTGATGCGGCACTTCGCCGACGTCGAGGCGCTGCACACCTACGAGGGCACCGAGTCCGTGCAGGCGTTGATCCTCGGCCGGGACCTGACCGGGATGAGCGCGTTCGCGTGAGCCCCGGCCGGCCGCTCTCGTGCCCGGCACCCGCCCCCCACCTTCCGACCCCAGGAGCTGACATGAGCACCGCACCCACCCCTTCTTCCTCCGACGACGCCCCCGCCGTCCTCGTCGAGACGCGGCCCGGCGTCGTGCGGCTGACGCTGAACCGGCCCGCGAAGGGCAACGCGCTCGGACTGACGATGGCGCGCGAGGTGCTCGCGGCGATCGCCGCGGCCGAGGCGGACGAGTCCGTGCACGTGCTCACGCTGACCGGCGCCGGGCGGATCTTCTGCAGCGGCGGGGACGTCCAGGCCATGGCCGCCGCGCCTGCCGGGCCGGAGCGGCGCGCGATGATCCAGGAGCTCGGCGAGGCGGCGGGCGAGGTCGCGGTGGCGCTCACAGGCTCTCGCCTGCTGGTGCTGGCCGGCGTCAATGGGACGGCCGCCGGGGCGGGGCTCGGGCTCCTGCTGGGCGGCGACGTCGTGCTGGTGCGCGAGGACGCGCAGCTGGTGACGGCGTTCTCCGCGCTCGGGATGACACCGGACACGGGCGTGTCCTACTGGCTGCCGCGGGTGCTGGGGCCGGTGCGCGCGACGCAGCTGTTGCTCGGCGGGCGGCGCCTGAACGGGACCGAGGCCGTGGAGTGGGGCCTGGCGACCGAGGCGGTGGCCGGGGACGCGTTCGCGGCGCGTCTGGCGGAGCTCGAGGACGAGCTGGTGGCCGGTCCGGCGCACACCTATGGGCCGACGAAGGCGCTGGCGCGCGGGGCCGACGTCGAGGCGCTGCGTGCACACGTGCGGCAGGAGGCGGCGTCGATCGCGGCGGCGTCCGAGCACCTGGAGGCCGTGCGGTGGGTGGAGGCGTTCGCGGGCCGATGAGGGGCGGGCTGCAGCCCAGGCCGGCGGCGCTCCTCCACCGGGCCGACCCCGGTCAGGTCCGCGAGGGCGCGGAGGTCACTTGAACATCTTCAGGACGTCACCCAGGCCGACCGTGGTGCGCCGGTAGACGGCGTTGTAGGCGGCGCGCTTCGGATCGCGCAGCCAGCCCATCCCCTTGCGGCCGTAGCCGGGGATGACCTTGCGCTTGATCGCGCGCTTGGCGCGGCCCGTGGTGCGGGCCTTGATGGACTTCTTCAGGCTGGGCTTGCGGAGACCGATCTTCATGGGGCGAGCGTACTGGGTGGGGTGGACGGGGTGAGGGGGTCAGCGCCTCGCCAGGGCCTGCCCCTGGCAGGGCTGTCAGGAAGTCCTGTCGTCCTCCTGGACGGTGCGCAGGAACCATTCCAGCGCGTCGAGGAACGCCTCCTGTGCCGCGGCCGGCTGAAGGGTCTGCGGCTTGATGCTCGGGCGCCGGCGGAGAGACTCGGGGCCGAATTCCACCCCGGGGATGAGATTCAGACGTCCCCGGAATTCGTCGAGAAGCGCCTCGTCCGTGAAGGGAGGCCAATTCGCCAGATGATAGAAGACGACCTCGACGCCGTACGTCGGGTACAGGATCACCGGCCAGATGGCGCGTGCTGACGTGCGCGGGACGACCAAGAAACAACCGCCGGCGGCATTGTCCGCGAATTCCGCCCGGCCACCGCGCTCGACCCAGCCTCGTTGGACCTCGATCAGTGCGCGGGCCGATTCGGGATCGTTGTGGTCGTGAAGTCGGTCGACCCAGCGGTCCCGCAGCGCAGGGTCGTTGCCCGGGGCGGCGAGCGACCGGGGATCGGTCAGGTCGACGTCGACGTCGATGAGCTCGGCGAGCTGCTCCGCCAGCAGCCGCTGGCCGCCGTCGGCACGTCCGTCCTCGGAGAAGCGCACGCCTTCGGCCGCGAGGACGTCGTGCGGATCGTCCGTGCGGTGGACGTCGGTCCACCGGAAGGACGGAGAGACGGTGCCTCCTGCTTGCAGCACACGATGAGCGTGAGGCAGGGCAGTCCGTGCGAGGTAGGTCCCCACGGGGACCGGATGGCTTCCGATCAGCCGTGCCAGTTCGCCGTAGGAGGTCCAGGACCCGGCGGGAATGGCCGCGACGGCATCCGTCAGCGTCTGCCAGGCCGTGTGAGCGACCCCGGAGGCGGCCTCTGCTGAGGGTCCCGGCCAGATACCGACGATCCGGTCCGCCAGCCGCTCGGCGCGAGCACGGATCTGCGCGGGACCCCATACCGGCTCAGCGGAGATCTCCTGGTTCATGCGGATGCCGCTCTTGGCCAGCTCCGCACGCTTGACCGCGAAGGGCCCGTTGCTCAGCTCGCTGTTGTACCCGGTGAGGGTGAGGTTGCCCAAGGTGTGGAGGAGTTCGGTGTGCACCTCTCGAAGGTCCTGGTGCGCCTCGAGCTGGGCGGCCAGAGTGCGCTCCCACTCCTCCGTGAGCGTCTGCGGCATGACGTGCTCGATGGTCGCGCTGTCGAGGTCCACCGGCTCCTTGCTGCCGTAGGACTCCTCGATCCACCGGAGGATCAGCTTTCGGTGGGCCGCTCGGCCCGTCGTGTAGAAGGGTGCCGTCATCACGGCCTGGCGGACCTGGTCGTCGGAGGCGAAGTGCTTCCGCCCGCTGGAGAGGAAGCGGTGCAGGGCATCCGCCGGGTCGTCCTGACCCTGGATGTCCGCCGTCGCCGCGAGCAGAGTGCTGTTGAGACCGTCGGAATAGCGGCCAAAGACGAGGCGTCGGACCAGGTACGACTCGAGGTAGAGGAGCGCACGGGCCAGTTCGTCCGAGTCGATGTCCCCCAACGACCGGCGCTCCATCAGGTGCAGTGTGATCGGGAACGTCGTCGTCGTGCGCCAGGCGCGCAGGCGTGCCAAGCGGAAGCGCACTGCGTCGTCCCGCTCCTTCTCCGGACGGAGCATCACGTCGTAGAGACGCCCCAACGCCAGGAACCGCTCGACTTCCGCCCTGACCTGCGACTCGTCCTGCAGGTCACGCATGCGACGCTGCTGCCCCGCGTAGATCTCCGTCTGGCGGACCTTGGGATCCTGTTGCACCAGGTCAAGCCAGAACAGGGTCTCCAGTTCCTCATTGGAGAGCAGGTTCTGCAACGGGAGCCACAGGGTGGTGTAGACCTCATCCGCCCGTGTGGGCAGCTGCATGAACAGGTAGTTCCTGAGCAGGTCGCCCTGGGTGAGCTTGAGGCCGGTGTTGTTCAGCGACTCGAAGATGCGGTGGGCGTTGTCGTTCTCCCCGGTGGTCACGGACACGATCGACAGGCCGGCGACGACGGCGGACTCGACCTCCGCCAAGGTCAGCGGCTCCTCTTCACCGCCAGCAGACGGTTGACTCAACCCGAGCAGCTTCGTCAGGAAGAACTGGTGGGCTTCGCTGATCCTGGATCCTTCGGCAGCGTCCGGGGCGTGCTCGATCCGTCCGCGGTAGGCGCCACGGTCGGCCTGGGTGGGCAGAACCTTGTAGCGGAGATCGCCGTCCTCCCACTTGTTGACCAGGTACTTCTCGTTGACCCGATCGGCGTGCATGGGGCCTTCGTGCTCAGCCCGGTGGTCGCGGACAGCGGCGAGGAGGAGCGTCAGCGTCGTCAACCGCTGCTGCCCGTCCACCACGAGCCACCGCTGGACGCCACCGGGCCCGTTGTCCCGGAAGCCGGCGAGAACGAGCGAACCGAGGAAGTGGGTCGCCGAAGGGTTGTCCCGCCGATGGTCGGCGACGTCCACGACGTCCTCCCACAGTCGCTGCCACTGCGGGCGGCCCCAGGAGTACGTCCGCTGATAGAGCGGGACCGTGTACTGGTAAGAGCCCCCGAGGAGTTCCTGAAGGGTGACTTCACGCGCGGTGACCATGGAACGAGCCTAACGGGGGCCCTGAGGCCAGATCGTCCCGAGGTGTCAGGGCCGCTTGCCCTGCCACTCCTGGATCACCCGCCGCATGCTGTTCCCGTGTTCCTTGATCTGAGGGACGTCCCAGTCGCCCTCGACGTCAAGGATGCCGGCCATGAGCTGGAACTTGAGGCTCTGCTCGTCCGAAGAGTACTGCTTCACCTTGGAGACTGGCATCAGGTTGTTCCGCTGGGAGTTCTCGCGTCGGCCCATGATGCACAGGTTCCCGAAACGGTTCACCTCCGTTGATGTCAGGACCTTCTGTCCTTCGCCAGGAACCACGGGATAGAAGTGCTCCACCGAAGTCCGGTACCGGAAGCGGAATGAGCCTGCACGTTGGGACAGGACACTCCGTTCAACGTCGCCGAGTGCAGCCCAGAGCGGCCCCGCTTCGGCGGCCGGATTACGTCCGAGATCCCAGAGGATGTAATCCAGCACGTTGAACACGAAATTCGGGACCTTGACCCCAAGGTCCAACCCCTCGTCCGCGTCGTAGGCGCGAAGCCGCTCGCGGGCCAGGTCCTCCAGCATGCGCTGGAAGGCCTCGCCGTCCACGCAGTCCACCGGCTGCGCATCCAGCCATCGCAGGATGCGGTACAGGAAGTACTTGGACGTGCGGCGCGTGTCGGTGACCTGGAACATGGCCTGAAGGTTCCGGACGGCGTCCTGGACCTGCGGATCCTGGAAGGTGTTCTTCACACCCAGCCGTCGGCGCGGAGAGCGCTCGCCGGCCTCCGTCTCGAGCTTCTGAGCTCGGCTGAGCACCCAGTTCTCCTCGTCCGCCTGGGTTCCCGTCGTCGCCAGAGTCCTGATCACATAGGTGTCCAGCAGAAGGCGCATGCGGAGCAGCGTCACGAGGAAGCGCTGAGACCAAGCCGCGTCGACATGGCCGTGCTGGGCGAACTGCTCCAGCAGGGAGCCGTCCTCGAGCCGCACGGCCCCCGTCGAGTCCTGGCCCCACCGCGGCAGGCCGGGCTCGGCCCCCTCACCCTTCTCCTGCATCACGCGCAGCACATGCAGCAGCAAGTTCGGGAAGTCGACGATAGTCCCGTAGGCGCCGGTATCGGCGTCGTCCTGACGCTGGTCGGACGAGGGCCCGGACTCCACGGCGGTCTGCCCGGCGGCCCGCAGAGCCCCAATGATGGTGCGGGCGCCCGACACCGTCGCGGTCAGGCTCGGCGCGAGAGCTGCCCGCAGCGACGCGAAATCCCGTGTGAGGAGGGACGACCAGGACGCTCCGAAGACGGCGTCTCTTGCCGCCTCACCCCCATCCTTCGGCCGCTCGGGTGAGAACTGGAGCTGGACGTGGCGGTCCAGAACGGCGCAAGCGTCCCAGACGTGCGCGAACACCTTCCGGTCCGTGGCGTCCTGGAGAGGCCGCATCAATGTGGCCTTGAGGATCTCGTGCTTGGCGAGCTGCTCACCGCGGGTGTTCATCACCTCGAAATAGTGGTTGAGGTCCGTGCCCTTCGGAAGCTCGGTGCGCAGCAACCGGACATGCTTCCAGAGGTACGCGAGGTCGTCGCCGTCGAACATCACCTCCTGATCGTCTGCCGGGGTTTGCCGGTCCATGGCCCGCCGGCAGGCCGCAGCGATCGTCTCGACGGCCACCCCGATGGCGTCCACCTGGAACGACGTCCCGGCGGGGGCGCCCCGACGGCGGAGGGTCGCGAGGTCCTCCCCGGCCTCGGGGCGCCCTTCGTAATCCAGGACGGCCAACGCCCGGGGGTCGAGGACACCGGCACGGATGACACGCTCCGCGACGGCCGCCAGCACCGTCAGCGTGGTCAGGCGCTGCTGCCCGTCGACCACCTCGTCGATCGGCACGCCCTCAGGAGTCGTGGCTCGGTTCACCACCAGCGAGCCGAGGTAGTAGTCGGACAAGGCTCCCTGCGTATCCGGCTTTTCCGAGCGGAGGCGAGCGCGGCGCACGTCCGCGAGCAGTGTCGAGATCTCGACCTGCGTCCAGGCGTAGGCCCGCTGGTAGACCGGCACCCGGTAGTGCCGGGCGGCGGTGAAGACCTCCTCGATCGTCAGCGCCTCCGGCACGTGCTTCTCAGTCTGCATCGTGGGCTTCCTCCGTGTCCCAGGGCGTGTCCGAGTAGAGACGCTCCACCGGGGAGGCCTCGTCCACGTACGGCCCGGGGAGGGCCGCCACGCGCCCGGTGACGGCGGCGGGGTCCAGGCTGCTCCTCATCAGACGGAACAGGTTCACCCGGTCCTCCAGGTCCGGCGCCCCGTGCTGGCCCAGCGCGTGAAGTTCCACGGAACGCGGGTAGACCCGCGTCAACCGCGTTCTCAATGCGAAGGCATGCCGTGCGAGCACGAGAGCGGCGCGCTCGATGTCGTGGTCGCCGAACCGGTCCGCGTAGGCCAGCAGCAGCGCTCCGTAGAGCTCCTGTGTGTAGCGGTAGCCAGCGCCGGTACCGGTGGCCCGGACGAGCCGGGTGATCGTCTGGAATCGCCTGTTCTCCCTCCCACGACGGGCGTCGTCCCCGGCGGTCTGCTCCGCGTCCGTCGCGGAGACGCCGAGGGCCCTCGCGAGCCGGGTGTAGTGGCGCACCAGGCGGAAGAACATCTCGCCGTCGATGACGGGCTGGGTCAGCTGGAACGGGAATTCCAGCGGAGGAAGGGCACCGTGCGCGATCAGCGCGGCGTTTCGCCCGTTGTAGTCGTCCACGTGGGCCTTGGCCATGAGAAGCCCGTGCGCCCAGGGCAGTCGGCCGAGGCCCGTCGGCCCCGCGGAGATCCCCTTGAACGCTCCGATCCGGGACGCGGTGAAGCCGTCGCGCGGCAGGGACTCACCGGCGCTCCAGCGGAGGATCGGATAGAGCAGACGCGAGAACAGATGGTGGATCTCGACCGGCGGGGTAGCTTCCCACTCCCGCACGGCCGCGAGGATCGCCGCCCGGTCCGATGTGGCCTCACCATAGGCGCGGAGGTGGTATGCCTTCAGCAGGTCGGTGGGCAGGAGCGCCCGGCCGCGGGTGTTCTGCGAGTCGAACATCTGGAAGGCCGCGTCGAGGTCGCTGACGATCAGGCGCACCAGCGTGCAACGATCCAGGAAGTAGTCCGCGAAGTCCTCGACCTCGGTGCTGTCCCAGGACCGGAATGTCTGCAGGAGGAG
This sequence comes from Micrococcus sp. Mcc28, assembly GCF_024519775.1. Classification (NCBI taxonomy): domain Bacteria; kingdom Bacillati; phylum Actinomycetota; class Actinomycetes; order Micrococcales; family Micrococcaceae; genus Micrococcus; species Micrococcus sp. Mcc28. The sequence goes on from NZ_JALJRH010000002.1 coordinate 188,821, forward strand.
GCGATGGTTCTCGACGATGTGGCGCTCCGACACGTCCCGGCGGCCCGGCGGCAGCTCGATGGCCGCCGCACGGTCCAGGGCCGCACGCTGGTGCTCGGCGCGCTCGGCGGTGTCGCCCAGGACCTCCTGCAGTGCGAGCGCGATCAGTGCGAAGGTCATGTACCGCTGCTGGCCGTCGACGATGTCCAGCCGCCCGCCCTCTGCATGGACGATCATCGTCCCAATCCGGTAGGACGCCGCGCTGCGGAATCGACGGATGTCGTCGATCAGCTGCACAGCGTTCTTCGTGGACCACGTATAGGGCCGCTGGTACTCGGGGATACGGAGACTGGGGTCGCGCAGGGCGTCCGCGACGGTCATGACGTTCGCGGTCAACGACCCGGAGCGCTCCGTCCCCGGTCCTTGGGCGTCGCTCTGGGCACCCCGCGGATGGTCGACGGCGGCATCCAAGGCGGTCGGCCGCGTCCTCATCAGGCGTCGTCTTCCATGGGCTCCGGCGCGGCCGAGGCGGCCTCGACCTCGCCGAGGGTGCGCCCATCCGGCGCCCGCCATGAGGACGGCCCGCTCACGCTCCCGCCGGCCACGAATCCGGCCGCGGCCGAGGAGCTGGTGAAGGAGACGTCCTCGGTCAGCACCCCATCAGCGCCGATGTGGCCGGCAAAGCGCTCCCGGCCCGCCCGGACACCGGGGGGTGCGCTGGGCCGCAGCCCCTCCATGAGGCCACTGCCCCGCAGGACGACGAACCCGTCCGGCGTCGGGTGTCCCTGGGCTCTGACGCCGTTGACCGTCATGGTGAACAGGGTGCGCTTCGGCTCCGCTTCGGGCGCCTGGGTGGCCCGGCCAGCCGCGGCCGCGGCATGTGAGCCGTCAGCGCTCTCGAAGACGCGATGCCCCAGGGCGCTGATCAGGATCTTGGCCTTGTCGGCGTACTCCTCCAGCTCCGCCTTCTTCTCCTCAGTGACGTTTCCCTGGGAGGGCGCCACCGCGTTGTCCACGGTGAAGCGACCGGCCGTGGATGCAGCCTGGTGGAAGTAGTGCTCCAGGTAGGTCACCTCCGTGGGGCCGAAGGTGTCCCCGAGGGTGGAGAGGAGAATGGCTCGGTTCCAGAAGTCGTGCGCCTCCCTCCGGACGTGCTCCCGGATCCTGCCTACCATGCCGTTGCCGTTGGCCCGCCCGACAGCCTGCCCGACGTAGACGACGTCGTCGCCGGAATCGGCGTCCTGCCCCAGCAGCAGGTACACACCGGTGCCTTCGAACGCCTCGGGGTGCCCGTCCGCGTTGAGACTGGTGCGTGGCACCACGTAGACGAGGCCCGTCCAGTTGTCGAGGGTGCACTTCAGCCGACCGGTGGGTGCACCGTCCATCAGGAAGACCTGCAGTGTCTTGGGATGTGCCATCTCAGTTCCCCTTCCGGACGCGCGACGGCGTCGCACTCGCCCTCTCATCGACGGAAGTGCCCTGCGAAGGGGCCGTTTCGTCAACGAAAACGGCGGACCGTCCATGGGCAACGTCCACCGGCCCGGCCCCCTCGCTCCGCACCTTCCAGTACAAGTACTCCCCGATGGCAGCGACGATCATCTTGGACGGGTCCCCGCCCCTGCCCACGATGTCCGTCATCTTCGCGAAGGCGTCCTCGTTCGCGTACACGGCGCCCATCGCCGACCGTTCCAGGTTCGGACTTGCGAGGAACTGCTCCAACGAGTTCGCTCCGGCCTGGCCCAGCAGCTTCTCGTCCTCCATGAGCGGCGCGACGAGGGCGCTCACCCACGCCTCCTGCTGGGACGGGGAGGCATCCACGCCTTCACCGGCGAAGATCTCGTTGATCTTCTCGATCACTTCCTCCAACGGCCCGCGCTGCTTCTCACGCACCTGCCCGCCTCCCACAGCGGTGGTCCCCTTCAGCGCGGCCCCACCGGTCAGCCCGATGTCCCCCGAGGACGTCTTCTTCTGCCGGATGCTCACCAGCTGCACATCGCTCAGGTCGATCAGCTCCTCACCGCCGGGCTGATCGCCCACGAGCTGCACCAGGTGCCGCAGGAACAGCGCCCGCTTGTAGTGCTCGGTGTCCCCGAACTCGTAGATCTGGGAGAGGAAGTCGTAGAGGCTGACGAAGGACCGCATGTCCTTGCGCACCAGCACGAGCTCGTTCACGCGCGTCTCGTCCTGGTTCATCCGCGCATGCGCCAGCTCCTTGCGGAACCGGTATGCCACGGGCTCCAGCGCGGCCTGCAGGCCCTCCTGCCCGCTCCCCGGCTTCCACGCCACCCACACGTCGGCGAACGCGTCGACCTCGTCCCAGTCGTACACGCCCGCGGCGTCGAGCTTCGTCCCCAGGTCATGGATCAGGTTCGGGTCCGTCACCGTCTCCAGCTTCGCGCCCGCGTAGTACGGCTCGAAGGCAGCCTGGATGTCGTCTTCGGAGTTCACGAAGTCCAGCACGTAGGTGGTGTCCTTGCCCGGCGCCGCGCGGTTCAGCCGCGACAGCGTCTGCACGGCCAGCACGCCGGAGAGCTTCTTGTCCACGTACAGGGCACAGAGCTTCGGCTGGTCGAAGCCGGTCTGGTACTTGTTGGCCACGATCATCACCTGGTAGCCGTCCCCGTCGAACGCCTTCGCCAGGTCGCCGGTCACGGACGGGTTCATGGACCGTTCGGTGACCTTCTCGAGCCCGAAGTCGTCGTCGGTGATCTCGCCGGAGAAGGCCACCAGGGTGCCCACGTCCGTGTACCCCATGTCTTGGATGTACTGGTCCATCTGGCGCTTGTACCGGACGGCGGCGGCGCGGGAGTCGGTGACCACCATGGCCTTGGCCTGCCCGTCGAGCAGTCCGGCCACGTTGGCGCGGAAGTGCTCCACGATGATCTTGACCTTCTGCGCGATGTTCGTCGGGTGCAGCTTGACCCACCGCATGAGCTTCTTGCTCGCCTCGGTCTGGTCCACTTCGGTGGTCGGATTCCCGACGGCGGCCCGGTCGCCTTCGGGACGGAACTCGCCCTTCTGTCCGGCCAGGGCCAGCTTGAAGGCGGTGTCGTAATTGGTGAAGTTCTTCAGCACGTCGAGGATGAACTCCTCCTCGATGGCCTGCTGCATGGTGTACCGGTGGAAGGAGGCCGGGATCTCCCGGCCCTTCTCGTCGTACTCGCCGGAGGGGCGGCCGAACATCTGCAGGGTCTTGTCCTTCGGAGTGGCGGTGAAGGCGAAGAAGCTGATGTTCTCCGGGCGTCCGGTGGCGGCGACCTCGGCGGCGAGGATGGACTCGGTGTCCGCCTCTCCCCCGTCTTCGAGGTCGGCCTGCTCGTCTGGGGTGAGCACGCGCTTGAGCTTGGCTGCGGCGGAGCCGGTCTGGGAGGAGTGCGCCTCGTCCGCGATCACTGCGTAGGTGCGGCCGGCGAGCGTCGAGTCACCTTTGAGGAGCTCAAGCACGGCGGGGAAGGTCTGCAGCGTCACCACGATGATCCGATTGCCTTGCAGCAGGGTCTGCTTCACCAGGGCGGACTTGCTGGTGGCCTCGCCGCCGAGGTTCTTGCGGTCTACGGCCACCACGGTGCCGGAGGTCTGCCCGATCTGCCGGACGGCCTCCTGAAGCTGGTCATCGAGCACGGTGCGGTCGGTGACCACGATGACCGAGTCGAACACCCGCTGCTCGTCCGCCCCGTAGGTGGAGAGCAGGCGGTGGGCGGTCCAGGCGATGGTGTTGGTCTTGCCGGAGCCCGCGGAGTGCTCGATCAGGTAGGACTTGCCGGCGCCCTCCTCACGGACGGCGGTGAGCATCGTGGTGACGGCCTCCCACTGGTGGAAGCGTGGGAAGATCAGCGTGGACTTCCGGCGCGAGCGGCCGTACTCGTCCTCCACGGTCTCCTTCTTGAGGAAGGCGAACTTCTGGAGGATCTCGAGCCAGGTGTCCCGCTGGAGGATCCGTTCCCACAGGTAGGCGGTGGAGGACCCGCCGTTCGGGTTGAGCGGGTTGCCGGCGTGGCCGTCGTCGCCTTGGTTGAACGGCAGGAAGAAGGTGTCCTTCCCGGCCAGCTTGGTGGTCATCCAGACCTCGCGGTTGGAGACGGCGAAGTGGACCACGGCGCGGGTGCCGAACCCGAACAGCGGCGTGGCCTTCGGGTTGCGATCGCGGTACTGCTTCTTCGCGTGACCGATGGACTGGGTGGAGTCGGTCTTCAGCTCGATCGTGGCCACGGGCAGGCCGTTGACGAACAGCACCAGGTCCACGGACTGGTTGGTGGCCGGGTTGAAGTGCACCTGGCGCATCACGCGCAGCCGCATGCGTTCGTAGGAGGCGACGGCGGCCGGGTTCAGGTTCGTGGCCGGCCGCGGCTCGGCCATGCGCAGGGTGGCGGAGGTGCCGACCTTGAAGCCCTTGCGGAGCACGTTGAGGGTGCCGCCGACGCCGGTGTCCTGCGGCTTGTTCAGCACGTCGATCAGGCGGGTGGTGATCTGGTCCCGCTGTGCCTGCTGCGCAGAGGCCGGGGCATCGTCCTTCACGATGCGCCCGTAGTCCTCCGGCTGGTTCTCGGCCAGCCAGGCGTGGACGTCCTCGGGGAAGATCGCGTTCTTGCGGTCGTAGCCGTCATCGTTGGCCGAGTAGAGCCAGCCGTGCTGCTCGAGGTACTCGCAGATGTAGGTCTCGAGCTCGCTCTCGTTGTGGATGGCCATGTGCGGTCAGTCCTCCGTGGGGATCTCGATCTGGCCGGTGACGGCGGCGGTGATCAGCGCGGCGCGGCGCTCCTGGGCGAGCTCGATGAACCGCTCCGCCCTCGCGATGAGGGCGTCGATCTTCGCTGTCTCGCGGTCGAGGTGGCCGGCGATCTCGCGCTGCTCAACCAAACTAGGCAGCGGAACCTCCATCCGGCCAAGGGTCGAGCCATTGAGGTTCATGAGACCCGTAGATGTGGTCGCGACCAGATTAATCCAGCTACGGGCTTGATCTGTCCGCATGAACCACCACAGGAACTTCGGAGTCATCGTGGACTTCAGACGCAGCCTCTGCATGAAATTCCCGAACCCGTAGCCGCCCTCGGCAACTTCATTGTCCACCAGGGTCGTCTTCCCAACATGCTTGAACGACCCGCTCGTCTTCGTCACGATAAGGTCCCCCGCCCGAAGCCGGGTATTCTGCCGCTCGGTCTGGGACAAGGTTCGCAATGCAGGATCGCTAATGGCCCAGTACCCATCCACCGTCTGCTCCGTCGAACGGAGTACTGCCACGTCGTCCGCACCTGTCGGATCTTCACCCCACGCGCCCGAGTCATTGAGAACCAGGTGCCGTCGAAGAATGACTATCTCCGAGGTGGAGACGAATGCTCGGTCGATGACTGCCTGACGCCGTTCGCGCAACCGGTTCATTAGCTCGACCTGCTTCGCGATGAGGGCGTCGATCGTGGCGGTCTCGCGGTCGAGGTAGTCCGCGATACGCCGCTGCTCACCTCGATCGACGACCGGCACAACCAGAGATTCAACCCATTCAGTAGTGACCCGGCGCAGGTTGCCAACACCCCGCAGCGACTCGTGTCCCTCGGTGAGCACTGGAATCGAACGCAGAAAGTACGCCAGGTATCGAGGCTCCGCAGTCAGAGCGCGCACGGCGTGAACCTCTGTTGAGGCCAACCCCACCTCAGTCGGCAAGTCATCGGAGACGAATACGCGTCCAGCCTCGAATGTCGGGGTGATCTTCGGCATGAGGATGTCCCCACGGCGAAACTGCGTGTATCCGGTCGTTTCTGCAGGTTTGGTCTCCGCGTAGCGGCGATGTCCGTTCGGCCACACAGCTTCCAGCGGAAGGAAGGTCACGTCGCCGTTGATCGTGGCGAACTCAGGCGTCACCGGGTTCACCTGTGCTAGGCGCCGCAGCTGCACGCTCACCGCTCCACCTCCTGCAGGAGTTCGATGATCTCGGCCGTGAGCTGCTTGAGCTCGGCGTCGATCTCCTCGAGGGGGCGCGGCGGCACGTACTTATAGAACAGTCGGGTGAAGGGGATCTCGTAGCCGATCTTCGTCTTGGACTCATCGATCCAGGCGCCGGGCACGTGCGGGGCCACCTCGGCTTCGAAGTACTCGTGAATGCCCCGGCCGAAGGGCACGAGTTCGGTGTCACGCAGCGAGGTGTCCGGCTCCGGCTCGCCCTTCTTGTTCGTCACCACCTCCGCTGCCGAGTCGTGCACGCCGATCGCCCCGGTCAGGGCCTTCACCAGCGGGGCACCGGCAGTCACGCCGTGCTCCTTCAACGCCTTCTTCAGGTCCAGCACGAAGGTGGGCTGGTGGTCCCAGACCCGGCCACGCAGGGAGGCGAGGGCGGTCTCGAGAGCCGACCGGCCGTCGTCGGGAAGCTTGTCCACCGGCTTGGTGGCGAGCGCCGCCGCGATGGTGGCGTCCTCCACCTCGAAGCGCAGCTGCAGCGGGCGCTCCACGGTGATCTCCCGGTAGCCGAAGTCCTGCGCGGTGAGGACCTTGGAGAACTCGGCGTTGCCCTCGGACTGGGCGTCGAAGTCCCGGTAGATGTCCAGCACGCGCTGGCGGTCCGCCTTGGACAGCTCCTTGTTCTTCGAGCCCACGTTGCGGCGCAGCTTGGTGAAGAACGTGCGGGCATCGATCAACTGGACCCTGCCGCGGCGCTCTGCCGACTTGTTGTTGTCCAGCACCCACACATAGGTGGCGATGCCGGTGTTGTAGAACATGTCCGTGGGCAGCGCGACGATCGCGTCCACCAGGTCCGACTCCAACAGCCAGCGGCGGATCTCGGACGGGCCCGAGCCCGCCCCACCCGTGAACAGCGGGGAGCCGTTGAGGACGATGCCGGCCCGTCCCCCGCCCTCCGAGACCGGGCGGAGCTTCGAGGCGACGAGCTGGAGGAACAGCATCTGCCCGTCGCTGATGGCGGGGGTGCCGCCCGGGAAGCGGTTCGTGGCGCCGCCGACGGCGATCTCCTTCTCCACCGCGGTGCGGGAGGCCTTCCAGTCGCCGCCGTAGGGCGGGTTGGAGAGGACGTAGTCGAAGCGCTCGGTCAGGTGGGCGTCGTTCTTGAGGGTGTCCCCGCGGGCGATGCCGTCCGCGTCCTGGCCCTTGCCCAGCAGCTCGGACTTGCAGATCGCATAGGACTGATCGTTGAGCTCCTGCCCGAACAGGCGGACCTCCGCGTTCGGGTTCATACGGCGCAGGCGCTCGTCCAGCAGGGACAGCATGCCGCCGGTGCCGGCCGTGGGGTCATAGACGGTGCGGACCGGGTAGCCGGTGAGGACGTCGTCGTCGTTGGCGGTGAGCAGGTCCACGAGGAGCTTCACCGCGTCGCGCGGGGTGAAGTGCTCACCGGCGGTCTCGTTGGAGGCGGCGGCGAAGCGGCGGATCAGGTCCTCGAAGAGGGTGCCCATCTCCGCGTTGGAGACGGTGTCCGGGGAGAGGTCGATGGAGGCGAACTGCTGCAGGACCAGGAAGAGGCGGTCATGCTCGTCCAGCTTGGCGACCGTCTTGTCGAACTCGTAATAGGTGAACAGGTCCGCCACGTTCTGGGAGAACCCGTCCACGTAGGCCAGCAGGTTCGTGCGGAGCAGGTCTGGCTCCTGCAGGATGCGGTCCAGGGTGAAGGGGCTGAGGTTGTAGAACGTCAGGCCCGTGCGGGACTCAACCAGGTTGGCGAGGACGAAGTCCGGATGCCCCTTGGCCGCCAGCTCCGCGAAGAACTCCCGGTGCGGGGCCATGACCGCCTCCATGCGGCGCAGGATGGTGAGTGGAAGGACGAGCGTGCCGTACTGATTCGGCTTGAACACGCCCCGGAGCTGATCCGCGATCCCCCACACGAAGTTCGAGAGGTTCCGGGGAGAGCGGTGGGGCGCCGAGGCAGCGCCGCGCGTGGCGGGGGTGGTCATGGGGTCCTTCGAATGGTGGGGGCGGGCCGCTGGACGGGACCCATTCCGACCCCGCAGCGACCCGACAGGGCGACGGATCATACACAACCACACTTGCCTATACTCTGCGCGCGCGAGTACGCTCGCGTGTGGTAGCTAGGGCTGAGACAGTGCCCCGAGCACCAATTCGAGAGGCCCGCGCTTGCGTGGGCCTCTGCGCTTGTCTGCAGTGTCCGCTGTGCCCTGCACAATGGTCAGATGCTGCTGGCGTACATCGACGAGATCGGCGAGCCGGGCGCCTACGTCGGCCCGGACCATCCTCGCTTCCGGACAAGCCCAGCCTTCGGTTATGCCGGATTCGTCATGCCGGAGTCTGCCGCACGAGGCTTTGGAGCGAAGTTCACCGCACTGAAGCGTCAGCTGTTCGCCTCGGAGATCGACCGAGCGAAACACCCCGGACGGTGGGAGTTCAAGGGGGCCAATCTGTTCCGGCCGGATACCCCCGCGCGCTTTCCGCAGCAGCTCCGCGTGTTCGATGCGCTCGTGCGGTCCGTCGTCGTCGACCACGGCGGCAAGCTGTTCTACTACGCCGACGAGAAGCAGCGTGGGACGCCCAAGCAGATCGGCCTCGACGTCGAGAAACGCGAAGCCGACGCCATGCGAGAGACTCTGAACCGTCTGGCCCGCCATGCCCACCATCACGGACATAACCTCATGGTGATCATCGATCAAATCAATGAGAAGACGCGAGTCGAACGCGTTGCATCGATGTATGCCCACATCTTCAGCCGAGCCGGCGACTTTCCGGAGATGCGGTGCATCGTGGAACCGCCCATGCACGTGGACAGTTCGCTGAGCTCCAACGTGCAGTTCGCCGACTGGGTCGCCGCCGCCGTCACACGCGCTGTCGATCACCAGCTCAACGACTCGTCCAAGTACGCCTGGGTCACCGACCCCCAGCGGCTGGCATCCATGAGGGGCAGCTTCACCTACGAATCCAAACTGCACCTGTGGAACCGCGGCGTGCAGGACATCAACCACTCTGAGCTGTTCCACCGCGAACGGCGACTTGCCCCGACCCCGCATGGACAGCTTCTGGGGGCCTCGGTGGACCCCGCGGCGGCGGAGAAGATGGCGAAGATCTGGCGCTCGGGACGCTAAGACCTGGCGCCGCTGCTAGAGATCACCCCGGCCCTGCGTCAGGCGGCACACAGCCCCGCATATTCTGGTCCTCCGCGGGCTGCAGAGGACCAGAATATGCGGGCGGCGGGTGGACCACCTGGCGACACCGTTGCCGACGCGTTCATTCAACGCGCCGGGCATGGCCGGGCGTCACTGGGACAGGTTGTCGATCGCGTACTGCGCCTGGTCGGGCGTGAACTCCTCGCCGTACTCCGAGACCAGTTGGTCGTAGATCGCAGACGGCGACATGTCCATCATTTCCTGATAGCTCTTCGCTTTGGCCAGCGCATTGGCATTCCAGTCCACGTCCGTCATGTTGTCGATCGCGTACTGCGCCGCTTCTGGTGAGAACTGCTCACCGTACTCGGAAACCAGCTGGCCATAGATGCCCATCTTGGACATGTCCATGTTCTCTTCGTAGCTGTACGCCTTGCGAAGCGCCGACTGGTACTCCATCGGCACATCCCCGGCCTCATGCTCGGCTGCCGCTTCCGTCTCCTCCGAGAGCGTCGGCGTGGGCTCAGGGGTCGGCGTGGGCTCCGATGCAGGAGCAGACCCCGCAGTAGGGGTCGAGGTCGACGATGCAGCCGGCGTGGAGGATGCGCCCCCGGACGCGCCGTCCACCTCCAGCGCCGCATACTCCGGGATGCGGTTAATGATGGGCGTCATGTTCTCAACGAACCTGTTGAGTTCCTCACCGGGCTGGTAGCAGTCGGTGGCTGCACCGGTCACAGACTGAACGATGTCCTGCATTGGCATCGTGTACCTGCCACCGCCCGACTTCACAATGCGCTGGATCTCCTCAGGCTCGGCCATCAGACGGTCCAAGGTGTCGTGATACTTGGGATGGGCGACCGCGCGCAGCTGATCGCCCTGCTCCACCAACCCCGCCACGCGACGATCCCTATCGCTCATGACGAGGTCTTCCATGTAGAAGTCCACGCTGAAGTCCAGGACGTCTAACGCAAGACCACCGCGGTTGCCTGCCAGCTGTTCGCACGTCTCGGTGGCCGTCAGCTGCATGGGGCTCTCCGAGGCGGCGGGCGTCGGCGACACCGCCGAAGAAGACGAGGACAATGAGGATTGGGAGCTAGACGGCCCCGGTCCCTCCTGACCGGAACAGCCGGTGGCCACGAGCAGGAGGGGCAGGAAGAGGAGGAGTCGCTGAGCGCGCATAAGAAAACTCTCCGTGACTGATGTGCGAGCCTCGAACCAAGCGCTCTTGCGGCTGAAATGGGTGCCAGTGAGAGTGAGCCGCCCCCTTCATTCGGTCCGGACGTTCTGTGAGTCGTCGGTTTCCATTTGATGGGTGCACTGCCGAGCGTACTCGGCTGGGGTTAGGTAGCC
>NZ_JALJRH010000030.1:0-6758 GCF_024519775.1 Micrococcus sp. Mcc28
CATGTCCCCAGGGTCTCAGCTGACTCGTGCATCTATTCTCAGACACGCCCTAGGCGTCAACGCGGGGTCAGCGGGGCCCGCTGAGGCCGCGCAGGGCGCCACGGTGCTGGAGCACGTGCAGGTCCCAGCGTGCGCTGAGCCCCTCGAACAACCCGATGCCACGCCGGGAGTTACCTTGCTCGTCCAGGCGCGGCGACCACGTGGCGATGCCCAGGGCCCCGGGCACGGCGCCGAGCAGCGCGCCCGAGACGCCGGACTTCGCGGGCACGCCGACCTCGGCCACCCACTGGCCGCTGGCGTCGTACATGCCGCAGGTGAGCATCACGGACATCGCCTGCTGCGCTACCCACTCGTCCAGCACCCGCTCCCCTGTCACGGGGTTCGTGCCGCCAGCGGCGAGGGTGGCGCCCATGACGGCCAGCTGGGGTGCGGTGACCAGGACCGAGCACTGCGCGAGGTACCCGGCCACGGCCTCGCGGGCCGAGATGGGCAGCCGGCCGGCGTCGGCGAGCAGGTGGGCCAGGCCCAGGTTGCGGTCGGCGCGGGTGCGCTCGGCGTCGAGGACGTCCTCGCTGACCTCCAGCTCGACGCCGGCCAGCGCGCTGTAGCGGCGCAGCAGCAGGGCCGTCCGCTCGTCCTCGTCCCCGGCGGGCAGGAGGGAGTGGACCAGGATGGCGCCGGCGTTGATCAGCGGGTTGCACGGCCGGCCGTCGTCGTGCAGGGACAGGTGGTTGAACGACTCACCGGAGGGCTCGACGCCCACGTGCTCCAGCACGTGGTCCAGGCCGATCTCCTGCAGCACCACCGCGTAGGTGAGGGCCTTGGAGACCGACTGCAGCGCGAAGGCGTGCTCGGTCTCCCCGGCGGCGGCCTGGTGGCCGTCCACCGTGCACACCGCCACGGCGAGGCCGTCCACATGCTGGCCAGCGACGTCCTCGAGGTAGTCGGAGGGCTCGCCGCGGCGGTCGGACTCCACCTCGTCGAGCATCGCGCGCAGGTCGTCGTCGAATCGCGTCGTGTCCATTCCTGGTCACAGTAGTGGACGGGCAGGCGGGCGGGCGCCGGGCCGGTCACGGCGTTCACTGGACCGGGGCATTCGGGCCCATCGGCAGGTCCAGCCGCATCCAGCCGATGACCATGCCGGTGCACGCGGGCAGGAAGGCGATCGAGGACGGGAGCATCGTGGCGATCAGGGAGCCGATGCCCATCTTCCGGTCGTACCTCTGAGCCACCGCGATGATCAGCGGGACGCTACGCCTGCCGCGGCGGGTCAAGGCAAGACCCGGGAACCCGTGCCGGGGCTATCGTCGGGGGATGGACGTGCGGATCGGGACCTCCGGCTGGACCTACAGGCACTGGCGCGGGACCTTCTACCCGCAGGGGCTGCGGATCGCCGATCAGCTCGACCACTACACGGAGCGATTCCGGACGGTCGAGCTCAACGGCTCCCACTACCGCTGGCCGGCGGACAGCACCGTCGAGGCCTGGCGCGAGCGCCTGCCCGCCGGCTTCGAGATGGCCGTCAAGGCCTCCCGCTACCTGACCCACTACCGCAAGCTCAACGAGCCGCAGGACTGGGTGGAGCGCATCGTGCACACGCTGGACCTGCTCGGTGACCACGCCGGGCCGCTGCTGCTGCAGCTGCCGGCCAACCTGCACCGCGACGACGACCGACTCGCCGGGTTCCTCGGCCTGCTGCCCGAGCGGGTGCGCGTGGCGGTGGAGGTCCAGCACGAGTCCTGGCTGGACGAGGACGTGTTCGACCTCCTCGACCGGCACGGGGCGGGGTTCGTGGTCTCGGTGATCGCCGGGCGGGAGCCGGTGCTGCGCGCGACCGGGCGCCTCGCCTACGTGCGCTTCCACAACGCGGACCCGGACTGGCGCTACGGCGGCTCGTTCTCCGACGCCGAGCTCTCCCCCTGGGTGAAGCGGCTGCGGGAGCTGACCGGCGCGGACGCGGCGGGCGCGCGCCCCGCCTACGTCTACTTCAACAACGACAACCACGGCCACGCCGCGTTCAACGCGCTGACGCTGCGCAGGATGGCGGAGACCGAAGCCTGACACGTGCCGAGCGCGTGCCTAGCGTGAGGAGGAAGCGGCGGCCGAGCGCCGCCGTCGTCCCCCGAGAGCACAGGAAGGCAGACGCACATGACCCTCATGCAGATCCCCACGGACCACGGCACGATCGGACTGAACGTGGAGGAGGCCGGCCACGGGCGTCCCGTGGTCCTCATCCACGGCTGGCCGCTGACCCTCGACTCGTGGAAGGACCAGGTCGCAGCCCTGTCCCCGCACTACCGCGTGATCACCTATGACCGGCGGGGCTTCGGTGCCTCGGAGAAGCCCGCCGGCGGGTACGACTACGACACGATGACCGCCGACCTGCACGGTCTGCTCACCGAGCTCGACCTGCGTGACGTGACGCTCGTGGGCTTCTCGATGGGCGGTGGCGAGGTGGCGCGCTACATGTCCCGGTTCGGCGCGGACCGGATCCACTCGGTGGTGTTCGCCGGCGCGGTGCCCCCGTACCTGCTGAAGACCGACGACAACCCCGACGGCCCGCTGACCGAGAAGCAGGCCGCCGAGATGCGCGCGGGTCTCGAGAAGGACCGCGAGTCGTTCTTCGACGACTTCACGACGACGTTCTTCTCCACCCCCAAGCTGGCCGGCCTGACCAGCAGCCTCAAGGTCACCGAGGAGCAGCGCCAGGAGGCCATCCGGATGGCGCTGCAGTCCGACCAGACGGCGGCGCTGGCCTGCATGGACGCGTTCGGGGCCACCGACTTCCGCCGCGACCTGCCGGCAGTGACCGTGCCGGCCCTGGTCCTGCACGGCGACGCCGACCAGATCGTGCCGTTCAAGGGCTCCGGCAAGCGGACGCACAAGGCGATCGACGGCAGCCGCGTCGAACTCGTCAAGGATGCCCCGCACGGCTTCAGCATCAGCCACTCCGAGGAGTTCAACCGGATCCTGCTGGAATTCCTGGCGGAGTGAGGGGGCAGGTAGGCCCACCAGAGTGCTGAACGCGACACGGCGCTCGTGGGGGTGGTGCATGCCATCCACCACGGCGCCGACGCTGACCTGTCAGGCTCGATCCGACGCCGTGATCACCCGGAGCGCGGGATCAGGCCGACCGGCCGGCAGAACCGCGCGTCAGGACGTCGAGTACGAAGCCGATCAGCCCATGACGGGTGCGCGCGTCCTGAAATAGGCCAGATCGGAACTGCGAGCCCCGGTCCTCGTGCACCAGGCACCCAGCCACCACGGCTGCACCGCCGCGGCCTGCGACGGCCTTGTTCGCGCAGAGACAGAGCTTCTCCTCAGCCGTGAAGTGCTTCCTGATGTCGGTCAGTCAGAGCCTGCGCGGCGCTTCTGGAGCGGGCTGGCGCACAGACCGAGGTGCTGTCGATCCATGACGGCGAGATTCAGGCGCGTGAGAAGGGTCTGCCATGAGTTTGCTTGACACGAGTTATCAGGCGGCGGCAGCCGCCTGGACTGATTGAACCATCTCGAACTCGACAGGGGTGAGCTTCCCGAGACGGGCCTGCCTACGACGGCGGTGATAGGTCCGCTCGATCCAGCTCACGATCGCGAGCCGGAGCTGGTCGAAGGACTGCCAGCGACGCCGGTTCAGCACGTTCTTCTGCAACAGCGCGAAGAAGGATTCCATTGCCGCGTTGTCCCCAGCAGCACCGACCCTGCCCATCGACCCGACCAGGCCGTTGACCCGGAGCGTCTCCACGAACCGCCTGGCTCGAAATTGCGATCCTCGATCCGAATGCACCCGGCAACCCTGCACCTCGGCCTTGCCTCCACGCCGGCCCAGAGCCATCTGCAGGGCGTCCACGGCCAGCTGCGAGCTCATCCGCCGATTGATCGAGTAGCCCACGATCCGGTTCGAGAACACGTCCTTGACCGCGCAGAGATAGAGCTTGGAATCCCCGGCCCAATGCTCTGAGATGTCCGTGAGCCACAGCTGGTTCGGCTTCTCAGCGGCGAACTCACGACGAACCAGATCATCATGAACGGCAGGGCCAGGACGCTTGCCCGAGCCGCGACGGATCGAGTGGCAGCAGCGGACCTTCACGAGCCGACAGGCCTTCAACACCTGATGGTCCGACACGGCCAGGCCACGGCCGCGGAGCTCATCAGCCAGGAACCGGTATCCGAACTCCGGGTCATCGGCATGGGCATCGAGGACGGCGTTGGCGGCATGCGCGTCGGACCATTCCCGCTCGCTGACAGGTTCGGCCAGCCACTGGTAGTAGGCCTGACGGGAGAACCCGAGGACCCGGCAGGAGAGTTTCACGGCAATCCCGTCGCGGGCCAGGTCCTTCACGACGGGATAGGTCATTTTGGGGACTGACCCAATTTCAGGTTCGCCTGGGACAGATACGCGGCCGCACGCCGTAGGACCTCGTTCTCCATCTCCAACTCGCGGTTGCGGCGCTTGAGAGCCTTCAGCTCCTCGTTCTCAGCCTTGGTGATGCCGGGCCGGATCCCGGCCTCGACATCATCCTGGGCCAGCCAGCGCCGTAGGCAGGACTCGGCGATGCCGAAGTCCTTCGCGACCTGCGCGATCGGCATCTGACCCTTACGGGCGATCGCGACCACGTCCTGGCGGAACTCTCGGGGGTATGCAGCGGGCATGGGGTCATCCTTCCAGCAGTCCCTCCCGGGACCACAGATCAGATGTCAACCAAACTCACGGCAGACCCTTTCCTCCTACGGGTCAGGACGGGGGTGCCGGGCCAGAGGTCTCGGGCGGGCTGGGCACGGTGGGTGGGGGTGAGCGATAAAGGCATGTTCTTTCCTGGGCGGCCACCGTGCGATGCCCCCGTGGATGGAGGGGTGTGGGCCGGGCGGGAGGGTCAGTGGATGTAGGAGAAGACGCCCATCATCCCGGCCTCGGCGTGGTAGGCGTTGTGGCAGTGGGTTAGCCACTGGCCCGGGTTGTCCGCCTCGAAGTCGAAGACGATGGTTTGCCGGGGTTTGATGATGACCGTGACCTTGCGGGCGCCATGGTCGGCCAGCTGGAAGGTGTGGCCGTGCAGGTGCATGGGGTGCCACATGTCGGTGTCGTTGGTCATCGTGACCCGCACGCGTTCGTCCAACCGGAGTTCGAAGGCGCCCTCGAAGGGGTTGGCCGGGTCGAAGCGTCGCCCGTTGATGCCCCAGTCGTACTCCATCATCGATCCGGTGAGGCGTACCCCGTGGGTCGTGGTCGGGTCCTTGGGTGGGAGCAGGACGGATTCGTGTGCCTTCAGTCGGCTGCCATCGAGCACGGTTCCGCCCAGGGTCTGTGGGAGCCGACCGGAGAGCGTGGTCTTTGGACCGGCTGCGATGATGCCGTAGGCGTGGCCGGTCTTGCCCTCGGGCAGGGCCAGTACGGGCACCGCCTGGTCGCCGAGGGTGATCAGCACGTCCAGGCGTTCGCCCATCCCCAGGACGACGGCATCGGCCTGGCGGGGCTGGACCGGGAACCCGTCGGTGTGGGTGATGGTCAGTTCCTGGCCGGGGATCCCGACCCGGTAGGCGGTGTCTCCGGCCGCGTTGATCAAGCGCAGGCGGATCCGGTTGCCCGGGGTGCTGGAGAAGGTGTCCGGGTCGGATGGGGGGCGGCCGTTGAACAGGTGCACGGGGATCTTCACGTCGCCGGCGTCCCCGCCCAGATAGTCGCTCTCAGCGCCCATGAGCATGTGCTTCATGGGCATGCCCGAGGAGCTGTCCTGGCTCATGGACCCGTGGTCCATGCCCGCCATGCCGGCCATGCCCTCCATGTCGCCGGACATGTCCATCCCGGCGGAGAGTTCCTCGACGACGTCCTGCGGTGTTCCGGTGATCCCGTCGAGCCAGTCGTCCAGGATCACGACCCATTCCTGGTCGTAGCTGAGGGGCTCGTTGGGGTCCTCGACGATCAGGGCCCCGTACAGGGCGCGTTCGCGCTGGGTGTCGAAGTGGGAGTGGTACCAGTACGTGCCCGGATGGGACAGCCGGAAGCCGTACGTATAGCGTCCTCCGGCGGCGATGGGGTCCTGGGTCACCCCCTGGACTCCGTCGGCGTCGTTGCGCAGGGCCAGCCCGTGCCAGTGCACGCTCGTGTCCTCGGGCAGGTCGTTGGCGACGCTGACCTTGAGCAGGTCCCCGGTCTGGGCGCGCAGCAGCGGCCCGTTGAGGCCGTCGTTGTATCCCCAGGTGGTCAGGCCCCGACCCTGGAGGGAGGTCTCGAGGGGTGCGGCGGAGAGCCGGTGGGTGACGGTGGTGCCCGAGGCGGCGCGTCGTTTCTCGTACTCGGCGACCAGCGGGTCGGTGGGCAGGATGCGCCCTGACGGTTGGGGGCTGATGACGGGATCGGCGCAGGCGGCCAGCCCGGCCAGCGCCAGGGCCCCGACGGAGGCGCCCAGGAAGGTGCGGCGGGTGGTCAGTGAGGAGGTCATCGGTTCTTCTTTCCGTCATCCGGCCCCGTGTCGCAGGCGGGCGCGACGGGGCCGGGCATGGCTGATCAGTTGCTGGGTGAGGCCGGTGGCGTACCGGGGCTGCGTGCCGCTGTCACCCGGAGGTATTGGCGGACCCTGCGCTCACCGGTGGGGCGCGGCCGGGGGCTTTAGGTGCGGCTGACGGCCAGTTGAGCCAGTGAAGGGTCCACGGGGGCCGGAAATGGGCAACCCAGGGCAGGGGTGGTGCGGTCAGTCCCCCACCGGGGCTAGGGCGTGTCTGAGAATAGATGCACGAGTCAGCTGAGACCCTGGGGACATGTC
>NZ_JALJRH010000031.1:0-5976 GCF_024519775.1 Micrococcus sp. Mcc28
GTGCGAGGCCCTCCCTCAAAGAATGTCCGGCGGCGACCTACTCTCCCACAACCTCCCGGCTGCAGTACCATCGGCGCTGTGGGCCTTAGCTTCCGGGTTCGGAATGGAACCGGGCGTTTCCCCCACGCTATGACCGCCGTAACCCTAACCCCACACCACCACCCTCAACACGGGCAACAGCAGGGAAACCTACGGGTCACACAACAGTGACACTATTCAACTAAAACACCTCAACCACCCACCAACAGCAGACAGCCGGTTGCAATCAGACAACCGCACAGTGGACGCGAACACCAACCCATCACCTTGAAGCAAGCAATGGGATAAGAGTGTGTGTAAGTCATCGGCCTATTAGTACTGGTCAGCTTCACGAGTCTTCAGTCCTCGCTTCCACATCCAGCCTATCAACCCAGTGTTCTAGCTGGGGGCCTCACACCCTCAAAGGGGCAAGGAAATCTCATCTCGAAGCCGGCTTCCCGCTTAGATGCTTTCAGCGGTTATCCATCCCGAACGTAGCTAATCAGCCATGCACCTGGCGGTACAACTGACATACCAGAGGTTCGTCCGTCCCGGTCCTCTCGTACTAAGGACAGACCTTCTCAAATTTCCAACGCGCGCAGAGGATAGGGACCGAACTGTCTCACGACGTTCTGAACCCAGCTCGCGTACCGCTTTAATGGGCGAACAGCCCAACCCTTGGGACCTACTCCAGCCCCAGGATGCGACGAGCCGACATCGAGGTGCCAAACCATGCCGTCGATATGGACTCTTGGGCAAGATCAGCCTGTTATCCCCGAGGTACCTTTTATCCGTTGAGCGACGGCCGTTCCACAACGAGCCGCCGGATCACTAGTCCCGACTTTCGTCCCTGCTCGAGCTGCCACTCTCACAGTCAAGCTCCCTTGTGCACTTGCACTCGACACCTGATTGCCAACCAGGCTGAGGGAACCTTTGGGCGCCTCCGTTACATTTTGGGAGGCAACCGCCCCAGTTAAACTACCCATCAGGCACTGTCCCTGACCCGGATCACGGGCCGAAGTTAGATATCCAGAGTGACCAGAGTGGTATTTCAACGATGACTCCACGAACACTGGCGTGCCCGCTTCACAGTCTCCCACCTATCCTACACAAGCCACACCGAACACCAATACCAAACTATAGTAAAGGTCACGGGGTCTTTCCGTCCTTCTGCGCGTAACGAGCATCTTTACTCGTAATGCAATTTCGCCGAGTTCATGGTTGAGACAGCGGGGAAGTCGTTACTCCATTCGTGCAGGTCGGAACTTACCCGACAAGGAATTTCGCTACCTTAGGATGGTTATAGTTACCACCGCCGTTTACTGGGGCTTAAGTTCTCCGCTTCGCCGAAGCTAACAGGTCCCCTTAACCTTCCAGCACCGGGCAGGAGTCAGTCCATATACATCGTCTTACGACTTCGCATGGACCTGTGTTTTTGATAAACAGTCGCTTCCCCCTGGTCTCTGCGGCCCCGATCCCCTCACACCAGCACGTGGTGCTCAAGGTTGGGGCCCCCCTTCTCCCGAAGTTACGGGGGCATTTTGCCGAGTTCCTTAACCATGATTCTCTCGATCGCCTTAGTATTCTCTACCTGACCACCTGTGTCGGTTTAGGGTACGGGCAGTTTGAACCTCGCGCCGATGCTTTTCTTGGCAGCATAGGATCACCGGATCACCCACCACGTGGGCGCCCATCAGGCCTCAGGCATACAGCCGGCGGATTTACCTACCGGCAGCCCTACACCCTTAGACCAGGTCATTTCCATTGCCCGGCCCGGCTACCTTCCTGCGTCACACCTGTTAATGCGCTTGCCTCCCCGGTTCAGGTCCCGCGCTCCCCATCACCGTCCCCGTCAAAGACGAGGATCGGGATGGTTCGGGCGGTTAGTATCACCGGCTCAGCATGGGCGGTTCTTCACTGGTACGGGAATATCAACCCGTTGTCCATCGACTACGCCTGTCGGCCTCGCCTTAGGTCCCGACTTACCCAGGGCAGATTAGCTTGACCCTGGAACCCTTAGTCATCCGGCGGACGGGTTTCTCACCCGTCTTTCGCTACTCATGCCTGCATTCTCACTCGTCCACAATCCACCAGAAGTTACCCGCTGGCTTCACCTCGTGAACGACGCTCCCCTACCCATCCAGCAAAACTGAATGCCACGGTTTCGGCGGTGTACTTGAGCCCCGCTACATTGTCGGCGCGGAATCACTTGACCAGTGAGCTATTACGCACTCTTTCAAGGGTGGCTGCTTCTAAGCCAACCTCCTGGTTGTCTCAGCAACTCCACATCCTTTCCCACTTAGCACACGCTTAGGGGCCTTAACCGGTGGTCTGGGCTGTTTCCCTCTCGACTATGAAGCTTATCCCCCACAGTCTCACTGCCACGCTCTCACTTCCCGGCATTCGGAGTTTGGCTGAAGTCAGTAACCTTGTAGGGCCCATCGTCCATCCAGTAGCTCTACCTCCGGGAAGAAACACGTGACGCTGCACCTAAATGCATTTCGGGGAGAACCAGCTATCACGGAGTTTGATTGGCCTTTCACCCCTACCCACAGCTCATCCCCTCCATTTTCAACTGAAGTGGGTTCGGTCCTCCACGCGCTCTTACACGCGCTTCAACCTGGCCATGGGTAGATCACTCCGCTTCGGGTCTAGGACACGCGACTCAATCGCCCTATTCAGACTCGCTTTCGCTACGGCTTCCCCACACGGGTTAACCTCGCCACGTATCACTAACTCGCAGGCTCATTCTTCAAAAGGCACGCTGTCACCCCACAAGGAGGCTCCAACGGTTTGTAGGCACATGGTTTCAGGTACTATTTCACTCCCCTCCCGGGGTACTTTTCACCATTCCCTCACGGTACTGATCCGCTATCGGTCAACAGGTAGTATTCAGGCTTACCAGGTGGTCCTGGCAGATTCACACGGGATTCCTCGGGCCCCGTGCTACTCGGGCGACCCTCCAACAGCGGCGGAACACATTTCGACTACGGGACTCTCACCCTCTACGGTCCAGCATCCACACTGGTTCGTCTATATGCCCGCACCTCACTGCGCCATGCCGGCAGACATGACAAGGAGGGGCCCACAACACCGCACATGCAACCCCTGCCGGGTATCACACACATACGGTTTAGCCCCATCCGCGTTCGCTCGCCACTACTAACGGAATCACTTTTGTTTTCTCTTCCTGTGGGTACTGAGATGTTTCACTTCCCCACGTTCCCTCCACCCGGTCTATGTGTTCAACCGGGGGTCACACGACACGTCGTGCGGGGTTTCCCCATTCGGAAATCCTGGTCTCAACGTCCGGTTATCGACTCCACCAGGCTTATCGCAGATTCCCACGTCCTTCTTCGGCTCCTGTTGCCAAGGCATCCACCATGCGCCCTTAGAAACTTTCACACACAATGAAAGTCCTCAAATGAGCAATATCTAACTAAGATGTCATTCTCGGCATCACCACACCTCACACACCACCCCAGGGGGGACAGTGCGATCAACGATGCAGCAACAAAAAATAAGATGCTCGCGTCCACTATGCAGTTCTCAAACAACAACCCACACCCCATCCACCAACCCACAAGGCCAGCTTCACAAGATACGGAGACCAGAAACAACAACCCCAACCCTCACAGATCAGGGTGCCTGCTGTTCCAGGACCCAACAGTGTGCCAACACCAGCTCGCAGCCACCAACACCACCCATTCCAACCACACCCTCACAGGCATGACGTACTCGAGCACTGCCGGCACCACCACTGGCACCATTCATTGATGTTCCACCCATGAGCAACCCGCCATCACACACGCGGTGATGCAACGGGCACTAATGCTCCTTAGAAAGGAGGTGATCCAGCCGCACCTTCCGGTACGGCTACCTTGTTACGACTTAGTCCCAATCGCTGGTCCCACCTTCGACGGCTCCCCCCACAAGGGTTAGGCCACCGGCTTCGGGTGTTACCAACTTTCGTGACTTGACGGGCGGTGTGTACAAGGCCCGGGAACGTATTCACCGCAGCGTTGCTGATCTGCGATTACTAGCGACTCCGACTTCATGGGGTCGAGTTGCAGACCCCAATCCGAACTGAGACCGGCTTTTTGGGATTAGCTCCACCTCACAGTATCGCAACCCATTGTACCGGCCATTGTAGCATGCGTGAAGCCCAAGACATAAGGGGCATGATGATTTGACGTCGTCCTCACCTTCCTCCGAGTTGACCCCGGCAGTCTCCCATGAGTCCCCACCACGACGTGCTGGCAACATGGAACGAGGGTTGCGCTCGTTGCGGGACTTAACCCAACATCTCACGACACGAGCTGACGACAACCATGCACCACCTGTGAACCCGCCCCAAAGGGGAAACCGTATCTCTACGGCGATCGAGAACATGTCAAGCCTTGGTAAGGTTCTTCGCGTTGCATCGAATTAATCCGCATGCTCCGCCGCTTGTGCGGGCCCCCGTCAATTCCTTTGAGTTTTAGCCTTGCGGCCGTACTCCCCAGGCGGGGCACTTAATGCGTTAGCTGCGGCGCGGAAACCGTGGAATGGTCCCCACACCTAGTGCCCAACGTTTACGGCATGGACTACCAGGGTATCTAATCCTGTTCGCTCCCCATGCTTTCGCTCCTCAGCGTCAGTTACAGCCCAGAGACCTGCCTTCGCCATCGGTGTTCCTCCTGATATCTGCGCATTCCACCGCTACACCAGGAATTCCAGTCTCCCCTACTGCACTCTAGTCTGCCCGTACCCACCGCAGATCCGGGGTTAAGCCCCGGACTTTCACGACAGACGCGACAAACCGCCTACGAGCTCTTTACGCCCAATAATTCCGGATAACGCTCGCACCCTACGTATTACCGCGGCTGCTGGCACGTAGTTAGCCGGTGCTTCTTCTGCAGGTACCGTCACTTTCGCTTCTTCCCTACTGAAAGAGGTTTACAACCCGAAGGCCGTCATCCCTCACGCGGCGTCGCTGCATCAGGCTTGCGCCCATTGTGCAATATTCCCCACTGCTGCCTCCCGTAGGAGTCTGGGCCGTGTCTCAGTCCCAGTGTGGCCGGTCACCCTCTCAGGCCGGCTACCCGTCGTCGCCTTGGTGAGCCATTACCTCACCAACAAGCTGATAGGCCGCGAGTCCATCCAAAACCGATAAATCTTTCCAACACCCACCATGCGGTGGACGCTCCTATCCGGTATTAGACCCAGTTTCCCAGGCTTATCCCAGAGTTAAGGGCAGGTTACTCACGTGTTACTCACCCGTTCGCCACTAATCCACCCAGCAAGCTGGGCTTCATCGTTCGACTTGCATGTGTTAAGCACGCCGCCAGCGTTCATCCTGAGCCAGGATCAAACTCTCCGTAAAAAAATTACAGAACAACACCGTGGCAGCCGGAAATAACCACCACGACATCCATTCAATACCTAGCAGACCATCACCACACCACGGGGGTGGCAGGCGATGATCAACCAATATGTGTTAAAACAATTGGCATCAACAAACTTGGCACACTATTGAGTTCTCAAACAACAGGCGCTTCCAGCTTCAGCGACCCGCTCCGCGGGCCGTTTCGCTCTGGAGCAACTTCTCCATCCTAGACCATCCGTTTCGACCGTGTCAACTCCGTGTCCGAAGCATTCACCGTCCGTTCACGTGGCCGGGCTAGAAAACCTTACCACGCGATCCGACAATGTCAACTCCGCTTCCGCGGGGCCAGACACTCACCGGACCATCCACGTGGAAGGCCTCGAAAAGCTTACCACATGATTCCCGGCTGTCAAACCAGATCATCTTCTTCAGGAATCCCGACCAGCATCACTGCCAGCCGCGCACCCGGTGAGCACCACCCGCCCTGGACCTGCCATTCTCGGCATGAATCCGCGGATTCTGTGTTCTTCACCCCGCCTCCCGGTCACCCGGTCGGCGTCTTGAGCACGAGATGGAACTCTACACACGAA
>NZ_JALJRH010000032.1:0-4385 GCF_024519775.1 Micrococcus sp. Mcc28
GCTCCTCCGGCCTCACTGGCACCGACCCGAGTCAACAACGTCATGCCCTCCTACATCTAGGCAGGCGGCCGGGGCGCGGTGAAGGCGCGCCCGCCCCTCATCGAGGAGCGACGACGGCGGGCGGCCGGTCCCGCCGGATTCGGCGGCCCGCGGCCCCGGCCCTAGGCTGGGCGCCGTGTCCGAGACCCACCACGCCCGCCCGGGCGTCGACCCCGTGTCGACGCCGCCCTCCGACGTGCCGCGTGGCCCGGGAGGCCGGGACGCGCTCGTGCGCCGCCGCGTGTTCCGGACGCCCCTGCTGCGCCGCGTGGTCTACGCGGTGGTCTTCGAGCTGCTCGCCATCCTCTTCACCACCGTGATCCTGGCGGCGCTCGGCAACGGCGGCGGGCCCTCGCTCGCCGTGGCGGTGGTGTCCTCGACCGTGGCCCTGCTGTGGAACATCGTGTTCAACTCGGTGTTCGAGACCCTCGAACGCCGCCTCGGCATCACGGGCCGGCCCTGGTGGGTGCGCGTGGCCCACGCCGTCGGCTTCGAGGGCGGGCTGATCGTGTTCCTCGTGCCCGCGGTGGCCCTGATCCTCGGCATCGGGCTGGGGGAGGCGTTCCTCATCGAGGCCGGCCTGCTCGTGTTCTTCCTCGTCTACGCCGCGGTGTACGCCTACGCGTTCGACTCGGTGTTCGGCCTGCCGGACTCGGCCGCCCGCGCCGAGGCCTGACCCGCCGATCGGATCAGGCGCGGCTCAGCGGGACGCCGGCAGCCCCAGGAACGCGCGGATCGCCGGCATCTCGCGGCGCACCTGGTCCAGGCCGAGCTCGTGGGCGGCGGCCAGCTTGGCCACGGACCGCTCGCCGTTGGCGATGGGCATGGTCTCGGGCGCGAACAGATAGGCCCGTCCCTGCCGCTCCATCTCGAACAGGCGCTCGCGGGTCGCGTTGTACCGGCGCCAGCGCGTGAGCAGGGCGTCCGCGACGGCGGGGTAGCGCCGGAAGGTGCGCTGGTAGAACGAGGGGAACCGTTCGGGCCGTTTCACGTACCCGCGCTCCCGGGTCAGGACCACGAGGACCTTCTCGAACCCCGCGTCCTCCGCCGCGGTCAGCGGGATCCCGCCGTCCACGCCGAGGGCGCCGTCCACGAACACGGTGCCCTCGGCGTGCACGGGGGGCATGAGGACCGGCATCGTGGACGACGCGCGGACGCGGACCATCAGGTCGGTCAGGGTGGTCATGTCGGAGCGGTCCCACCAGCGCGTCTCGCCGCTCGCGGCGTCGAACCCGCCCAGCACGAGCCGGGCGGGGTTCGCGCGGAACGTGGCGAAGTCGTAGGGCAGGTCCGCCTCGGGCAGGCCGGCGTGCTCGTAGATGTACTCGGCGTTGAACAGGCCCTTGCCGCGCAGGAAGCTCAGCCAGTTGCCGAACCGAGGATCGTCGGCGAAGTCCACGAACGAGCGCCGCGCACGGGCCGGGTCGCGGGACAGGTAGTTCACGGCGTTGGACGAGCCCGCCGAGATGCCGGCCACGAAGTCCACGTGGATCCGCTCGCGCAGCAGCTCCGCCACCACGGCCGAGGTGAGCGCGGCGCGCATCCCCCCGCCCTCGAACAGCAGCGCCGTGTCGGTGACGTTGGACGTCATGGGCTCGGTCATGGTCGGTCCCTCCGTGTTCGCCGTCCGCCGAGCAGGGCGCGGGGCGCTCCCGTCCGGCCGCGCCCATCCTAGGCTGTCCCCATGGCGACGACCCACATGAAGAGCACCCCCGTCCACACCGTCGGTGGGCTGCCCCAGGTGGGTGCCCCCGCCCCCGACTTCACCCTCACCGGGGCGGACCTGTCCCCGGTGACCCTGCGGGAGCTGCGCGGCCGTCGCGTGATCCTGAACATCTTCCCGTCCCTGGACACCGGCGTGTGCGCCGCCTCCGTCCGCGAGTTCGACTCCCGCGTCGCGGACCTCGGGGACACCACCGTCGTGGCCGTGTCCGCGGACCTGCCGTTCGCCGCCGCGCGCTTCTGCTCGGTCGAGGGCATCGACCACGTCCGCAGCGGCTCTGTGTTCCGCTCGTCGTTCGGCGACGACTACGGCGTGCGCATGACCGACGGTCCGCTCGAGGGCCTGCTGGCCCGCGCCGTCGTCGTGGTCGATGCCGACGGCGTGGTCCGTCATGCCCAGCTCGTCCCCGAGATCTCCGAGGAGCCGGACTACGAGGCCGCCCTGGCGGCCGCCCGGGGCTGAGCGTGACGCCGCCGGGCTGGCCGCCGCGCGCACGACGCTCGCCCCTGGCGTTCGTCATCGCGCTGTTCGGCGTGCTCGGCGCGCTGGTCCTGGCCGGGGGCCTCACCGCCCTCCTCGCCGGCCGGATGGTCGACGTCGCCGCGGACTCCGCCCCGACCGTGCCCGCCGCCGAGGCCCCCGCCCGGGAGGCGGGCGAGCTCGCGGCGGGCCTGACCCACATCCACGACGGTGTGGCGGTGGACTGGTCCGCATCGGCCCACGACGGATCGTCCCTGGACCCGGGCCAGCCGGTCGCGGACGCCCCGGGCATCCTCCTCGTGGAGACCGCCCTCGGCGCCCGCACCGGCACGGGGACGGGCATGGTGCTCTCCCCGGACGGGCTGGCGGTGACCAACTACCACGTGGTCGAGGACTCCTCGGAGGTGCACGTGGTGGTCGCGGACACCGGCGCGCGGCACACGGCCACGGTGCTCGGGCGCGATGCCGAGCACGACATCGCGGTGCTCGACGTCGAGGGCGTCTCAGACCTGCCGGTGGCCAGCGTCTCGCTGGACCCGGTGCGGCGCGGGGACCAGGTGGCCGCCGTCGGCAACGGCGGAGGCCAGGGTTATCTGACGGCCGTGCGCGGCACCGTGCTCGGCACGGACCGCTCGATCATGGCCGCGGCCGAGGGCACCGATCAGTACGCGCGCCTGTCCGGCCTGATCCAGACGGACGCGGACGTCGTGCCCGGCTACTCCGGCGGCCCGGTGGTGGACGACGCCGGCCAGGTGGTCGGCGTGACCGTGGCGGCCAGCGACGGGACCACCGCAGACGAGGTGGACGGCTTCGCGATCCCGCTGGAGGTGGCCTTCGACGTGGCGGACCAGGTCCTCTCGGGCGAGGAGACGGACACCGTGAGCATCGGTGCGGACGGCGCCCTGGGCATCATGGTCGGCGCGGATCCCGACGTCGGCGTCGTGGTCATGCAGGTGGACGCGGGCTCCGCCGCCGAGCAGATCGGCCTGGTCGAGGGCGATGTCATCCTCGAGATCGAGGGGCGGACCGTCGGCGACGACGCCTCCCGGATGTCCCGCCTGGTCAACGACCACAACGTGGGGGACCGGATCACCGTCCAGTGGCGCACCGCCGACGGCGAGGTGCGCGAGGCCGAGGCGGTCCTGCAGCCGGCCCTCGTGAACTGACCGGCCCCCCGGCGCTCAGGAGAGCAGGTCCAGTGAGAGGGCCATCGCGGCCACGCCCAGCAGCACGCCGCCCAGCGCCGCGGCGCGGCCCCCGGCCGCCCGGGCGGCGGGCAGCAGCGCGTCGAGGCTCACGGTCACCATCACGCCCGCCACGGCCGCGAAGACGGCGGCCAGGAGCGCGGGTGTGAGGAACGGGGCCAGCAGCAGCCAGCCGATCAGCGCGCCCAGCGGCTCCGCGATCCCCGTGAACGCGGCCCACGCGAAGGCCTTGCGCCGCGATCCGGTGGCCTGCCGCACGGGCACGGCCACGGCCACGCCCTCGGGAACGTTGTGCACGGCCATCGCGACGGCCAGCGCGAGGCCCACCGACGGATCCTGCAGGGTGCCGGCGAAGGTGACGAAGCCCTCCGGCAGATTGTGCAGGCCGATCGCCAGGGCCGTCACCGTGCCCAGGCGCAGCATCCGCCGCCGGTCCAGGCCGGCCGGGTCGTCGACGTCGCCCGGCATCTCCGAGACGGGGTCGGGGACGGCGCGCTCGAGCAGCACGTAGGAGCCTGCGCCGAGGATCAGGGCGGCCACCGCGACGGCGGTCGCCGCGGGGCCGACCGCCCCGCCCAGCCCCTCGACGGCGGCCGGCAGCATCTCCAGGAAGGAGACCGCGAGCATGACGCCCGCGGCGAGGCCGAGGGCGGCCCCCAGCCCGCGGCCCGAGGGCTCGCGACCGACGATCGCCAGGACGCCGCCCAGCACCGTGGCCAGCCCGGCGAACGTCGTGAGAGCGAGCGCGGTCCAGAACGGGTCCACGGGGGAGGGCCTCCTGACGGGCGGCGGGCGGGGTGCGACCATCCTAGGTGTTGTGGGTCATGAGGTTCTTGCCACGAGGCGCCGGCTGAGATGAGACGAGTGGGCCTCTCCCGCAGGAGGGCGTGTCAGATGGTCTGTGTAAGCCGTACCGAGAGGAACGGTAAGAATCATGA
>NZ_JALJRH010000033.1:0-3182 GCF_024519775.1 Micrococcus sp. Mcc28
TCAGCACGTTCTTCTGCAACAGCGCGAAGAAGGATTCCATTGCCGCGTTGTCCCCGGCAGCACCGACCTGACCCATGGACCCGATCAGCCCGTGGGTGGTGAGGGCGTCCTGGAATAGGGCCGAGCGGAACTGGGCGGGTTCAACTGGTCGTTGCAACACCGTGCGTTGAGAGCGAGCGTAGCTGCTCGGCGAAGACCTCCGCGGGAGTCTTCCAGTCCAGGACCTTCCTGGGCCTGTTGTTCAGCGTGTACGCGACTGCTGCGAGGTCCTCGGCCGACCATCTCGACAGGTCCGTGCCCTTGGGGAAGTACTGCCGCAGCACCCCGTTCGTGTTCTCGTTCGTCGGCCGCTGCCACGGCGAGTGGGGGTCAGCGAAGAACACCTTCGTGCCCGTGGCCATCGTGAACTGGACATGCCCGGCCAGCTCCTTGCCCCGATCCCACGTCAAGCTCTGACGCAGCTGCTCCGGCACCGTCGCCATCGCCTTGATCAGGGCCGCGGTCATCGCCTCAGCCCCGTACCCACCCAGCGACGGCCCGTTCTTCACCGGCGGCCGCTCACCCCATCCCTCCAGGCGGGGCAAGTGGACCAGGATCGTGGCCCGGCTCTTGCGCTCGGCCAGAGTCCCGATCGCTGAACGCTCGGTCCCGATGATCAGGTCCCCTTCCCAGTGCCCGGGCACAGCACGATCAGCGGCCTCGGGTGGGCGCTTGCTGAACACCACGTCCTCGGTGACGTGGCCCTGGGGCTTGTTCCGGGTACGTGCCCGCGGCTCGCGCAGAGCCCGCCCGGTACGCAGGCACGCGACGAGTTCACGCTTGAGCGCCCCACGCCCCTGGATGAACAGGGACTGATAGATCGCTTCATGAGAGATCCGCATGGACACATCATCCGGGAACTCCAGGCGCAGCCGGTGGCTGATCTGCTCAGGGCTCCACGCCGTGGACCACCGCCGGTCCGCCCGGCGCGGTTTCATCTTCCGCCCCTTGAAACCGGGCCCGACCGGTCCCGGCACGGCCACGCCATCGGGGCCCAGGACCACCCCGTTCAGGCGTGCCTGGACGTAGTCGTGCAGTCGCTGGTTCGTGGCCAGCTTCGCCGGCTTGGGCCGCCTGGCAGCTTCCTGGGCCTTCCACTGCGCCACCGTGGCCCGGTACTCCTGCTTCCCGGAACGAGTGGCGCAGTTACGGCGCAGCTCACGGCTGATCGTGCCGGGATCACGTCCCAGCGTGCGTGCGATCTGACGGACCCCCTGGCCCTGGGCATGGAGGATCGCGAGCTCCTCACGCTCAGCGAAGGACAGATACCGGCCGGTGGGCTCGGCTAAGGACAGCGGGGTCATCCCGCCAGCGTGACGGAACCAGCGCGCCCCGACGGGCCAGGACACGCCCACAGTCAGGGATGCCTCGACCGTGGTGACACCGGTGGCGATCACACGCCAGAACTGGCGTTGGACCTCCCGTGAGGGCTGCGGCCTGCCAGGAGAGCGCATCGGGGCCCGCAAGGCCCGATCCGCTCTCCACTGCCGCCGTGTCCCCTCGGGCACGTCACTGATCTTCCTCGCCCAGTCCTTGCTTGCCATCGCCCATACCTCCAGTGATTCCGAGAGGGTGTTGCGACGACCGATTGAATCCACCCTGGGAGCCGCGGTCCGAATGCACCCGGCAACCCTGCACCGGCGGCCTCGACGCCCCTGGTCGGATCGCATAAGCGCTCTTCCCGACACCGACCGTCCGGTCCGACAGGATCCACGTTGAGGCGAGCCCTGCTGGTCCTCCCCGTCGGCGTGGTCCTCAGGGCCGTCGGCCGGGCTGAGGGGCGGCTGGTCACACCTGCGTCATCCCTGCCCGTAAAGGAGTCCGCGGGCCTCCGTGGCCGGCGATCTTCACGGAACCTTCAAGGTTGAGCCCTTCACCCGCGTCGGCGGGGCGGTCTACAGTCGATGAAAGGGCGGGCCGGCGAAGGCCGGTGCGTCGGATCAGATCGACGAAGGAGCACATCATGACCCATCACGTGAGCGCCATGCTGGAGACCTACCCGAAGGAGGTGGGGAACATCGATCGGCAGAAACTGGCCGAATGCATCCAGGCCTGCTTCGAGTGCGCCCAGACGTGCACCGCCTGCGCGGACGCCTGCCTGGCCGAGGACATGGTCGCCGACCTGAGGCAGTGCATCCGGTTGAACCTGGACTGCGCCGATGTGTGCGCCGCCACAGGCCGGATGCTGTCCCGGCAGACCGGCACCAACGTCGAGACCACCCGCGCCCTGCTCGAGGCCTGCCGGGCCGCCTGCAAGACGTGCGGGGACGAATGCGAGAGCCACGCCCAGATGCACGAGCACTGCAAGGTGTGTGCCGAGGCCTGCCGCCGGTGTGAACAGGCCTGCGCGGACCTGCTCGTCACCCTGGGTTGAGCCTGCTGATGACCGTTCCCCCTTGAGGGCGGCCAGTCGTCCATGACGTGCGCAGGGAACCCGGACCACCGTGCTCCCTCGCCGCGGAAGGCTCCCATGGACTCGGAGAAGTATCAGAGGGTCAGGAACGGTGCCGGATTCGTCGCGGCGCTGGACCAGAGCGGGGGCAGCACCCCGGCGGCCTTGCACCTCTACGGGATCGACAAGGATGCCTACTCCGGCCCAGAGGAGATGTTCGACCTGGTACACCAGGTGCGCACACGTATCATCACCAGCCCCAGCTTCGACGGTGAGCGCGTCATGGGGGCCATCCTGTTCGAGAACACAATGAACCGCCAGGTGGAGGGTTCCCCCACGGGCGACTACCTGTGGAACAGCAAAGGCATCGTGCCCTTCCTCAAAATCGACCAGGGCTTGGCCCCGGAACAGCAAGGCGCCCAGCTCATGAAACCCATCCCGCACCTGGATGACTTACTGTCTCGAGCCGTCGAAAAGCACATGTTCGGGACGAAGATGCGCTCGGTCATCAAGCTGCCCGGGGACGGGGTGGGCTCCGTCGTGGAGCAGCAGTTCGGGCTCGCCCGTCAGATCCTCGTTACCGGGCTGGTGCCCATCATCGAGCCCGAGGTGGATATCCGCAGCCCCCGCAAGGCCGAGGTGGAGGACCAGCTCAAGGCGGCAATCCTCGCCCAACTGGACAAGCTCGGAGACGACTAGGGCGTGTCTGAGAATAGATGCACGAGTCAGCTGAGACCCTGGGGACATGTCC
>NZ_JALJRH010000034.1:0-2715 GCF_024519775.1 Micrococcus sp. Mcc28
CCACTCGTCTCATCTCAGCCGGCGCCTCGTGGCAAGAACCTCATGACCCACAACAGCTAGCCTGAGTCGGGTGAACACGACCGCCGCCGCCTCCGACCCGTCCGACGCCCCCCTGGCCTCCACCCGCATCGGGGAGGGCCCGCGCCGCGTCGCGTTCCTGCACGGCCTCATGGGCCGGGGCCGGAACTTCACCGGCCCGGCCAAGGAGCTGGGCGACGACTTCACGGTGGAGCTGATCGATCTGCCGGACCACGGCGCCTCGCCCTGGACCGACCGGGTGGACTACCGCGAGATCGCGGACCGGGTGGCTGCCCACCTGCGGGGCGGTCTCGCCGCCGACGGGCCGGTCCACCTGCTGGGCCACTCGATGGGCGGCAAGGTCGCCATGGTGCTCGCCCTGCGGCACCCGGAGCTCGTGGACCGGCTGATCGTGGAGGACATCTCCCCGCGGCTCTCACCGCAGGCCACGGACGAGTTCGTGCACCTGCTGGGCACCATGCTGCGCATGGACCTGGACGCGTACGACTCGCGGGCCGAGGCCGACGCGGCCATGGCCGAGCACGTCCACGACGCGCGGGTGCGCGGCTTCCTGCTGCAGAACCTGCGGCGCACGGGCGACCACTTCGCGTGGCAGCCCAACGTGGCCATGCTCTTCGAGCACCTGCGGGAGATCGGCTCGTTCCCGGACCCGGTGGTCCCCGAGGACCCGGAGCGCGTGTTCGACCATCCGGTCCTGTGGCTGGCCGGCGCCGAGTCGGACTACGTCCAGGATGAGGACGTGCCGCGGATGAAGGAGCTGTTCCCGCGCGTCGTGCGCGTGACCGTCCGTGACGCCGGCCACTGGCTGCACGCCGACCAGCCCGAGGCCTTCGTCTCCGCGGTGCGCACCTTCCTCACCGCCGACTGACGGGGCCCGTCGGGAGACGGAGACAGCGCCGAGGCCCGCAGACGCGCCGCCACGTTCCGTGCGTAGCGGCGCGTCTGCGGGCCTCAGCGTGGGGCGCGGGTGGGGGCGGACCCGTCGGCCGCCGCATCAGTGGGCGGGCACGGCCTTCTTCCCGCGCAGGCGTCCGACGAGCAGGACCACCCCGAGCGCGACCGAGCCCCAGAGCAGGCCCCACACGGCCGACGTCGCGGTCTCCGTGAGCCAGCCGAGGAACGCGCCGGCGGTGTGCGTGACGGGCTCGACGATCCCGTGCTGCACGGCGTAGGGCCACGGCACGCCCAGCGCGTCCAGCTCCACGAGGGCGATGTGGCCGCCCACCCAGAGCATCGCCACGGTGCCGATGACGGTCACCACGCGCAGCACGTGCGGCATGGCCTTGACCAGCCCGGCGCCGAACGAGCGGCCGCCGGAGGTCGAGGCGTTCTGGTGCAGGTGCAGGCCGACGTCGTCCATCTTCACGATCAGCCCCACCACCCCGTACACCCCCACGGTGATGACGACGGCCACCACCGCCAGGATCGCCGCCTGCATCCAGAAGCCCAGGTCGGCCACCTCGTTCATGGAGATGACCATGATCTCCAGGGACAGGATGAAGTCCGTGGTGATGGCCCCGCGCACCACGGTGTCCTCAGCCTCCGGACCCCGCTCGACGGCAGGCTCCTCGTCGTCGGCATGCCCGTGGCCGGCGAGCTTGCCCCACACCTTGTGCGCGCCCTCATAGGACAGGTAGGTGCCGCCGGCCAGCAGCAGCCACGGCAGGATCCAGGGGGCGAGCCAGTCGAGCAGCAGCAGCGCGGGAAGGATGAACACGAGCTTGTTGCGCAGGGAGCCCTTGGTGATCCGCCAGATCATCGGCAGCTCGCGGGCCGCGGCCGCGCCGGCCATGTACTGCGGGGTCACCGCGGCGTCGTCGACCACCACGCCCGCCGCCTTGGCCGCGGCGCGTCCCGCTCCGGCGGCCACGTCGTCCACGCTCGCGGCGGCGAGGCGGGCGAGGGCGGCGACGTCGTCGAGCAGGGCTACGAGTCCGACCATGGTTCCTCCTGGGGTGGGTCCGACGGGCGAGCCGGTGCGCGGGCAGGGCGCAGGTTGAGCATAGCGGCGAGGACGGACACGCACCGGCCCGGCCCCGTGGGGGACCGGGCCGGTGCGCGCGCGGCCGACGAGGCCGCCGGTGGGCTCAGGCGTCGTTCTCGGTGGTCTCCACAGGACGGGAGCCCAGGCGGCCGTCGATGCGGAGCAGGCCCGAGCCGTCGTCGCCGACGAGCTCGAGCTGGCCCACGATCTCGGAGACGGTGGCCTCCTCCTCGATCTGCTCGTCCAGGAACCAGTTCAGCAGCGGGCGCGAGTTGAGGTCGCCCGCGGACTCGGTGGCCCGGTACAGCTCGCGGATCGCCTCGGAGACCTTCTGCTCGTGCGCGAGCGCGGCCCGGAAGATCTCCAGGGCCGACAGGCCGGCCTGCACGGGCGGGGCCGGGATGGCGCCGATCGTCGGGAAGCTGTCCCGGTCGGCGACGTGGTCGATGAACTTGTTCGCGTGGACGATCTCCTCGTCCGCCTGGTGCCGCAGCCACGCGGCCATCCCGGACAGGTCCAGGTCGTCGGCGGCGATCGCGAGCTGGCGGTAGACCATGGACGCCTCGAACTCGAGGGTGATCTGGTCGTTGAACTTCTGCAGCAGGTCATCGGTGAGCTTCATGCCTCGAACTCTAGGTGTTGTGGGTCATGAGGTTCTTGCCACGAGGCGCCGGCTGAGATGAGACGAGTGG
>NZ_JALJRH010000035.1:0-2646 GCF_024519775.1 Micrococcus sp. Mcc28
TGTAAGCGGCCATGAAAAGCTGCCCATAGGTGGCCAGGGAATGACCCGCTGACGGCCATGAGGACTGCCCAGTGATGGCCACGGGAACTGCCCGGTGCTGGCCATCTGGTTTGCCCGCGTTGCTCGTTGCCCGCCGCGTCGTGAGCCGGCGGGGGCCTCCTCCCCGGGTTGGATATCGGTGTCGAATCGAATCCAGCGAGGAAGAGGCCCTGAATGAAGGATGCCGCAGAAACCATGAAAATACTCAGTGCCTATGACCTGACCAAGTCATTGCGGGGCGCCGCCGAGCTGGCCGGTTGCTCCCATCACACCGTGGCCCGGCTGGTGCGGGCCCGCGACGCCGGCCAGACCCCTGGATCCGGAGCCAGCCGCCCGAAGGTCACCGATGTCTGGCTGCCCAAGATCGAGGAATGGGTCGAGGCCTCCACGGGCAGGATCCGCGCCGATGTCGTGCACGCCAAGCTCACCGCAATGGGCTACACCGGCTCTGAGCGCTCCACCCGGCGGGCGGTGGCCGAGGTGAAGGCCGCCTGGCGGGCCGGGAAGCGCCGGGTGCACCGGCCCTGGATCACCGAGCCGGGCGCATGGCTGCAGTACGACTTCGGCGATGGGCCGGCGATCGACGGGGCCAAGACGGTGCTGTTCGTGGCCTGGCTGGCCTGGTCCCGCTACCGGATCGTCATCGCCCTGCGTGATAGGACGGCTCCGAGTGTGTTCGCCGCCCTGGACCGGTGCTTCCGGCTGATCGGGGGCGCGCCGACCTATGTGCTGACGGATAACGAGAAGACAGTGACGGTCTCTCATGTGGCCGGGGTGCCGGTGCGTAACCAGGCCACCGTGGCGTTCGCTCGGCATTACGGCGTGGAGGTGCTGACCTGCCAGCCAGCGGATCCGGCCGCCAAGGGCGGGGTGGAGAACGCGGTGAAGCTGGCCAAGGCCGACCTGGTCCCGAAGGACACCAACCTGCGGGACCAGTACGCCTCGTTCGCTGAGCTCGAGGCCGCCTGCGCGGGGTTCATGGCCATGGTGAACTCCCGGGAGCACCGGGTGACCCGGCGCCGCCCGGACCACATGCTCGCCGAGGAGACCAGCGCGTTGCATCGGATCCCCGCCACGGCGCACACCGTGGCCTACGGGGTGGGACGGAAGGTGCCGGAGAACACGCCGATGGTCTCCTTCGAAAACGCCCAGTACTCGGTGCCCGCGCACCTGCTCGGGGCCGAGGTGTTCGTGCGCCATCACGGCACCGGACCGGACTCGATGGTGGTGATCATGCACGCCGGTGCGCAGGGGCCGGTGGAGGTCGCCCGGCACCGGGTGGCCCGGCCCGGGTCCCCGGCCATCGACGACGCGCACTTCCCCGGCCACGAGACGGACAAGGTGCCCGGGGACTACACCCCGGTGCCCCGTTCGGCGGCGGAGGCCGAGTTCCTGGCCATCGGGGCCGGAGCGAGGACCTGGCTGGTGGAGGCCGCCGCGGCCGGCACCAGCCGGATCGGTCAGAAGATGGCCGAGGCCGTCACCCTGGCCAAGCTCGCCGGCACCGACCAGGTCGACCGCGCCCTCGGGGTGGCCGCGGTGCACCAGCGCTTCGCCCACGGCGACCTGGCCTCCCTGCTCACCGCCGCCGGCCACCGCACCGGGATGCACACCGCCACCGAGGAACGGTCCCTGACCCAGGGCACCGCCGGCTGGGCCGGCCTCGGTACCTCCAACACCGAGGGGGCAGCCCGGTGAGCATCCACACCCCGAACACCGCCGCACCGGCGCTGCCGGCCGATTTGGAGGCGCTGTTGCGGCAGCTGAAGATGCCCCACGCCCGCGGTATCGCCGCCGAGGTACTGGCCACCGCCCGGGCCCAACGCTGGGAGCCGGCCGAGGTCCTCAAGGCCCTGCTGGTCGAGGAGACCACCGGTCGGGCCCGATCCATGCTCGCCGCCCGGCGCAAGGCCGCCGGGTTCCCCACCGGCAAGACCTTCACGACCTGGGATCCGGGCGCCTCCTCGATCCCGGCCCCGACCCAGCAGTCCCTGCGCACCCTGGAATGGCTCTCGCGCAGAGAGAACCTCGTGGTCTGCGGGCCCTCCGGCACCGGCAAGACCTTCTTCCTCGAGGCCCTGGGCCAGCAGGCCGTGGAGGAGGGCAAGCGGGTGGCCTGGTTCACCCTGGAGGACCTCGGGGCGATGATCCGGGCCCACCGGCCCGATGACACCATCACCAAAGCCGTCGCCCGAATCCTGCGCGCCGACCTGATCGTCATCGACGACATCGGCCTGCTGCCGGTCGCCGACGATGCCGCCGAGGGCCTCTACCGCATCGTGGACGCCGCCTACGAGAAACGCTCCGTAGCGATCAGCTCGAACCTGCACCCGGCCGGCTTCGACGAGCTGATGCCCAAGACCCTGGCCACCGCCACCGTGGACCGGCTCCTGCACCACGCCCACGTGTGCCAGACCACCGGAGACTCCGTACGGATGACCCAGGCAATGGCCGGGAAGGGAGTCATGCCACTGAACTGATCCCATCACGGTGGCCAGCACCACCACCCAAACGGGCAAACCAGCTGGCCACCAGTGGGCAGTTCTGATGGCCACCAGCGGGAAGAAACACTGGCCGCCTATGGGCAGAACTCAATGGCCCTTGACA
>NZ_JALJRH010000036.1:0-2500 GCF_024519775.1 Micrococcus sp. Mcc28
CGGCCACGTGTGCCTGCGGGATCCCGTCGTGCAGGTGGCGGTGGACCATCCTGAGACGGCCGGTCGGGGTCAGGGGTGCGTTAGCGTGAGTCATGAGTGGGTCTTCTCGGGCAGGTCGGTGGTGTAGGAACTTCCATCCTGCGGGAGAGGCCCACTCGTCTCATCTCAGCCCGGTACCCATGTCAAGAACCTCATGACCCACAACAACTAGGGCGTGTCTCCCTTATGCGCGTAGCCAGGTGAAGATGGCGCAGAGGGTGACGGCGGCGCGGTAGGTGATCGCTAGCTTGTCGTGACGAGTGGCCAAGCCGCGCCATTGCTTGGCTAGGGCATGTCCCGAGCCACCCTCTACCGACGCATCCGCGCCATACCTGCTGCAAATCAGCGCGCTTGGCGCTGCCCCATCGTCTGCAAGCGACAACAGGGGAGGGGGAGCCATCCAGACTTGTGTCATATGACGCCCCATCACCGGGAGGACCACGGGACGGGGCCGACGGGACGCGGCCCAAGGCATGTCGACGTTCGTCCATGTGAGCTGCTGGCGTGTCCGGTGGGGTTCGGTCAGCGGGACAGCGGGGTGGGCACGGTGGCTGAGGTCTCCTGAGATCGAACGGCCCCGAGGCTTTTGTCTTGCGGGGCCGTCCCGGGGTGGTGGCGTGCCGTTCAGTAGCGGGCGGCGGTGCCCATCATGTTCCAGGGGCTGTAGTCGACAGCGGTCACGGCCACGCCCATTTGCGGGTTGCGGGCGTGGGCGATCTGGCCGTCGCCGATGTACATGGCCACGTGGTAGATCCCGGAGGCCGAGCCGTTGTTGGACCAGAAGACCAGGTCACCGACCTGGAGGTCGTCCAGGGAGACGTATTGGCTAGCGGCCGCATACTGGGCCTTGGAGTTCAGAGGCAGCTCAATGTCGGCCTGCGCGAACGCGTTCTGAATGAAGCCGGAGCAGTCGTAGCCGGTCGGGCCATTTCCACCCCAGACGTAACCGACGCCCGGATCGGCAGCCTTGGCCGTAGCCCACTGCACGGCCGCCCCCAACCAGTACTACTGGAGGAAGCGGTGGAGTAAGAGGCCCGCTGGATATCCTGGGCCGGCTCACTGCTGGTCGCGGACGAGTGCGTGTGAACCCTGGACGAGCGGGACGTCTCGGCGGCGGTACCGCCCTCCCACGTCCAGGAATTAGCAGTGGAGCCGCTGGGCGCGGAGTAGGCGCCCTCGTTGGCTGCGGCCGGGCCCATGTCGGCCACCGTGGCTCCCACCACGGTGGTCAGGCCTATCGCACCCATGGTGAGGGAATGGCGGTACTGGGAACGGCGGGCCTGTGCTTCAGCCTCGATGCGGGCACGGCGGGTGGGGTAGGACATGGGTTACCTCGGTAGACATTGGCGTACATTTTCTGGACTTTTTCCGCGGCCTCCTAATTCGGCGTCGATCAAGTTATAACTTAGTCGAAATGGTCCGTGACCAGAACGTTATGCAACAATGCGGATTCGTGATCTGGTCGCAACTTGACGGAGTGCCAAGTTCCGAGCCGATTCAGGGTTGAGCCGGGCCCGGAAAGGCCGTCATTTCGGGCCTAGCCGCCCGCTCGAACGGCTCGGGCGGAGCCCGTGGCCGGCTGGGATCTTTACGGAATCTTCAAAGTTGAGCCCCTTTTCCGGGCCGGGCGGGGGGTCTATGGTCGGTTGCATGGCGGGCCGGTTCCAGCCGGTTCGTTTTCCGAACCGCACCGATGAAGGAGTAAGCCATGACCCATCACGTGAGCTCGATGCTGGAGACCTACCCGAAAGACTTGGGGGACATCGACCGGCAGAAGCTGGCCGAGTGCATCGAGGCCTGTTTCGAGTGCGCTCAGACCTGTACGGCCTGCGCGGACGCGTGCCTGGCCGAGGACATGGTC
This sequence comes from Micrococcus sp. Mcc28, assembly GCF_024519775.1. Lineage (NCBI taxonomy): Bacteria > Bacillati > Actinomycetota > Actinomycetes > Micrococcales > Micrococcaceae > Micrococcus > Micrococcus sp. Mcc28. The sequence goes on from NZ_JALJRH010000036.1 coordinate 1,901, forward strand.
GCAGAACTGAGGCAGTGCATCCGGTTCAATTTGGATTGCGCCGACATCTGCGCCACCACCGGGGCGGTGCTGTCCAGGCAGACCGGCAACAACGTCGAGACCACTCGTGCCCTGCTGGAGGCCTGCCGGACCGCCTGCAAGACGTGCGGGGACGAGTGCGCCTCCCACGCTGAAATGCACGAGCACTGCAAGATCTGCGCTGAGGCTTGCCGGCGCTGCGAGCGGGCCTGCGCCGAGTTGCTCGCCTCCCTGGGCTGAGCGCAGTCCAGGCCCATGCCGTAATGCCAGTCAGGGCCAGCAGGCGTGGAACATGTGCTGCTGTCCCTGACTGGCCCGGCGGTAAAAGAACATCCCCGCAGGAGGAGAACTCGACGTGTCAAAGACAGGGCGCTTCACTTGTGCATGGCTGCATCCAGTTCCGTCCCGCTGTGGTCAGCGCAGCAGGACGGGTCGGGCGTCGATGCGGGTGCGGAAGAGGGTGTAGGGCTTGACCCGTTCATCCTGCCCCTGCCGGTAGTCGGCCTGGCGGTGGAGCTGGTTCGCGGGGGCGTGTCAACTTGTCTGTGTAAGCGGGGTGGTCACAGGTAGGGGTTGATCCGG
>NZ_JALJRH010000037.1:0-1508 GCF_024519775.1 Micrococcus sp. Mcc28
CCGCCGTGTACACCCCGGCGGGTCCGGCACCGATGATGGCGATGCGCAACGGGCGGTCAGGGCGAACGGTCACGGTGGGTGGGTCCTTTTCGACGACGGCGGGGCACGCCGGCGGAGCGCGGGGCAAGGCCCGGCACCGGCGCGCGGGATCGACCCCCCAGTCTACCGCCGTGACCGGGAGGAACCTGGGTGAGAGTGCTCACCCGGACCGTACAGTGGTCCGCGTGAGCCCCTCCTCCCCCGCTGTCCGGCCCGGCGTGACCCCCGACGGCGCCGCCCCCGACACCGGCGCCCTGCCCACCGTCTCCCCCGCCCCGGCCGATGACCCGCGTGGGCTGGCCCTCGGCTTCACCGCCTACTTCGTGTGGGGCCTGCTGCCGCTCTACATGGCGGTGCTCGCGCCCGCCGGGGCCCTGGAGATCGTGGTGGTGCGCATCGGCTTCGCCCTGATCTTCTGCCTGCTGCTGCTGACCGTGATGCGCCGCCTGCGCGAGCTGGGGACGGCGCTGGCCACGCCCGGCCGCTGGGGCACCACGGGTCTGGCCGCCGGGATCATCGCGGTGAACTGGCTGCTGTACGCGGTCTCGGTCACCACGGGCAACGTGCTCCAGGCGTCGCTGGGCTACTTCATGAACCCGCTGGTGAATGTCCTGCTCGGCGTGCTCTTCCTCGGGGAGCGGCTGCGGCGGGGCCAGTGGGTGGCCGTCGGGATCGCGGTGGCCGCCGTCGTCGTGATGTCCGCGGCGATGGGGCAGGTGCCGTGGATCGCGCTCGGGCTGGCCACCTCGTTCGGGCTCTACGGCTTCGTGAAGAAGCGCTTCCCCTCCCCCGTGCACGCGGTGACCGCGATGACCGCCGAGACCGTGGTGCTGATCCCCGTGTTCGTGGTGGGCAGCGTGCTGCTGGCGCAGGCCGGGCTGCTCACCACCGTCACCGAGGGGCCCGGCCACTTCTGGCTCATGGCCGGGCTCGGCGTGCTCACCGCCGTTCCGCTCATCCTGTTCTCGGCGGCGGCCCGCTCCCTGACGCTGACCACGCTCGGGATGCTGCAGTACACGGCGCCCATCCTGCAGTTCCTCGTGGCGGTCACGGTCCTCGGCGAGCAGATGCCCGCGGCCCGCTGGGCGGGCTTCGGGCTCATCTGGCTCTCGCTGGCGGTCTTCACCCTCGACCAGCTGAACGCCTCCCGCCTGCAGCGTCGGGCGGTCCGGGCCGGGCAGGGCGCGCACGCCTAGATGTAGGAGGGCATGACGTTGTTGACTCGGGCCGGGGCCAACGAGGCCGGAGGAGCGTCCCCGCAGGAGGTATGAGGCCGATGGTAGTTGTAGTGGTTCACCCACACGGCCAGCGCCTCACGCCGAGCTGTCTCTGAGGTATACGGGCGGGCGTAGAGGACCTCATCGACCATCAGCCGGTTGTACCGTTCGACCTTCCCGTTATGGCGCGGGGTGTAGGGGCGGATCCGGTGGTGCCGGCCCCCGAGCGAGACCACCTTGGCGGTGAAGTCC
>NZ_JALJRH010000038.1:0-1434 GCF_024519775.1 Micrococcus sp. Mcc28
GGGCGTGTCAGATGGTCTGTGTAAGCCGTACCGAGAGGAACGGTAAGAATCATGACCATGATCGACGAGAAGAACCCAGGCGAGCCCTCGGGCCAGGACCTGGTCGAGCAGCTGAAAGCCTCAGGGCAGCTTGATTCCCTGTTCGCGCAGATCGACGCGGGCGGCGTCGAGCTCACCGGTGACGGCGGGTTCGTGCCCGCGCTGGTCAAGGCCGCGCTCGAGCGGGGCCTGCAGGCCGAGCTGACCAGCCATCTGGGCTACGAGAAGGGCTCGAGCGAGGCGCTGAAGCACGCCAACTCCCGCAACGGGACCACCCCGAAGACCGTGGAGTCCGAGGTCGGGCCGATCGAGCTGGACGTCCCGCGAGACCGGGGCGGGTCGTTCACCCCGCGCCTGGTGCCCAAGGGCCAGCGGCGCCTCGGGGGCCTGGATGACATGATCATCAGCCTCTATGCCGGCGGAATGACGATCCGGGACATCCAGCACCACCTGGCCTCCACGATCGGCACGGACCTGTCGCACGAGACGATCTCCAACATCACCGACGCCGTGAGCGAAGAGGTCCTGGCGTGGCAGTCGCGGCCGCTGGAGGAGTTCTATCCGGTGATCTATCTCGACGCAATCCGGATCAAGATCCGAGAGAACAGCCAGGTCCTCAACCGTGCCGCCTACATCGCCGTCGGCGTGGACCTCGAGGGCATCAAGCACGTGCTGGGGATCTGGGTCCAGGACACCGAGGGCTCGGCGTTCTGGGCCCACGTCTGCGCCGATCTCGCCAACCGGGGCGTGCAGGACGTGCTGATCGTGTGCTGCGACGGGCTCAAGGGCCTGCCGGAGGCGGTCGAGGCGACGTGGCCGGACTCGATGGTCCAGACCTGCGTGGTTCACCTGATCCGGGCCGCGATGCGGTTCGTGGCCTACCAGGACCGCAAGAAGGTCGCCGCCGCGCTGAAGCCGATCTACACCGCCCCCAACGAAGAGACCGCGAGGAAGGCGCTGGCCGAGTTCGAGGCCTCCGAGCTCGGCACGAAGTACCCGTCTGCAGCCGCGACCTGGGCGAACTCCTGGGAGCGGTTCATCCCGTTCCTGCAGTTCCCACCCATGCTCCGCAAGGTCATCTACACGACCAACAGCATCGAGTCGCTGAACTTCCAGCTACGGAAGGTGACCAAGAACCGCGGCCACTTCCCCTCGACCGAGGCGGCGGTGAAGCTGCTCTGGCTGGCGATCTGCAACATCGAAGACAAACGCGCCGCCGAACGCGCTCGGGACCGGGGCAAACCCGCCGGCCAGCGCAAAGCCCAGGGCCGGCTCGTCGAAGGTCAGGCCGTCACGAACTGGAAGCAGGCCCTCGCCCAGCTCGCCGCGGCCTACCCCGACCGGATCAACCCCTACCTGTGACCACCCCGCTTACACAGACAAGTTGACACGCCC
>NZ_JALJRH010000039.1:0-1205 GCF_024519775.1 Micrococcus sp. Mcc28
CGGTTTCCATTTGATGGGTGCACTGCCGAGCGTACTCGGCTGGGGTTAGGTAGCCGAGCGAGGAGTGCCGGCGGTGGTGGTTGTACTCGTCCTTCCAGTCGCCGATGATGACCTGTGCGTGCAGCAGCGAGTAGAAGCTGTTGATGTTGAGGCACTCGTCGCGGATCCGGCTGTTGAACGACTCGACGTACCCGTTGCGCCACGGCGAGCCCGGAGGGATGTAGGACAGGCCGGTGCGGGTGCCGGCCCAGTCGGCCATCGCCTCGCTGATGAACTCCGGCCCGTTGTCCGACCTGAGCACCGCCGGGGCGCCCCGGGCGGCGACGAGGTCCTCGAGGTGGGCGGTGAGTCGGTCGGCGGTAATCGAGCGCTCCACGAGCCCGCCGATGCACTCCCGGGTGTGTTCGTCGACGATCGAGCAGATCTTGATCGGCCGTCCGTGCTCGTCGACGTCGAACTGGAAGTCCACCGCCCACACCACGTTCGGCGCGTCCGCCGTCGGCGCGTCGACGGTCGAGGACCCGACGCGCTTGCGTCGACGCCGCTGCGGGACCCGGAGCCCTTCGTCACGCCACAGGCGTTGGATCTTCTTGTGGTTCACCACCCACCCCTCGGCGCGGGCGTCGTGATACGCCCGCCGATACCCGTAGCGGGGATGGTCCTTCGCCCAGGCGCGCAGCCACTCCCTGAGCGCCCGATCCGGGTCCGCGACCGTGTCGCCCTTGAGCGGTCGCCGGTACGCGGAGCGGCTCAGCCCGACCAGACGGCACGCCATCCGTTCGCTCACCCGCAACTTGCCCTTGAGGTGATCGACGGCGGCGCGGCGCCTGTCCGGGCTTAGAAGTTTCCCTCAGCCAGCTCCTTGAGCGCGGCCTTCTCCAGCTCCGCTTCCGCGAGCAGACGCTTCAGGGTCGCGTTCTGCTTCTCCAGCTCCTTCAGGCGCTTTGCGTCGTCGGCCTTGAGGCCGCCGTACTGGTTCCGCCACCGGTAGTACGTCTGCTCGGACACCCCGAGCTCCCGGCACACCGCCGCGACGTCCTGACCATCGGCGAGCATCCTGTCGGCCTGCCCGAGCTTACGGACGACCTGCTCGGGGGTGTGACGCTTCCTGCTGTTCGTCATGATCTGACCAGTCTCCCTGCCCGCGACCGCGGGCAACAGGACGACTCTCATAACGACTGGACCTACGAAACGGGGTCAGCCCA
>NZ_JALJRH010000003.1:0-195794 GCF_024519775.1 Micrococcus sp. Mcc28
GAGGTTGTGGGAGAGTAGGTCGCCGCCGGACATTCTTTGAGGGAGGGCCTCGCACTGTTCGTGCGAGGCCCTTCCCGCATTCCCGGGAGGATTCACCGGGCGGCCCCGTGCGATGAGCACGGGGCTTTCTGCGTTTCCGGGTGCATGCGCCCGCGGCGCTCAGAGCTCCTCGCCGGCCCGCAGTCGTGCCGTGAGCGCGCGGGTGAGTCGGCGGCGCAGCCGGCCGTGCTCCGTGCCCTGCTCCAGAAGGCGCGCGTGCACGGCATCGGCATGGGCCGGCTTGTCCGAGTCGGGGAGTGCGAGGAAGTCGCGTAGCAGCGGCTCCAAGCGCCCGGTGAGGGCGAGCACGAGCTCCTGGGTCTCCAGGGGTCGTATGCGCTGCAGGCGAGTCCAGGCCGGCGCGTACTCGGCGGCGTGCTCGACCATCTCCCACGCGAGGGCCCAGCTGTCCGGGCGCAGTCGGTGCCGCTCGGCGCGCAACAGCTGTCGCAGGGCCGCCACGGCCTCCTCGAGCTCGGCGGCCGTGGCGCCGTCGTCGTCGGGGGAGGGGCTCGCGGAGGGACGCGGGAACGGCCACCAGCTCATGCCGGCCTCTCTCGGATTCGCGGGGTGCGCAGAGGTCTCACGCGTGAGATTCTGCCCCGCATCTCGGTTTGGCAGCACCCGGTGTGGCTGGTATAGTCGGTCTCTGTTGGATTCAGGTCTGAGACCTCCAACGGGGTGTGGCGCAGCTTGGTAGCGCGCGTCGTTCGGGACGACGAGGCCGCAGGTTCAAATCCTGTCACCCCGACCAGAAAGAGCCCCCGCCGGATCGGCGGGGGCTCTTCTCGTCTCCGGGTGCTCACCGGGTGCGGTGCGTCAGTCCTGGCGGGACTCCAGGAACTGCAGATGCTCGGGGCCCGCCGGGTCCACGTCGCCGGCCACGTCGTCGTGTTCGTTCACCCAGTCCTTCACGTACGGGCACACGGGGACGATCCGGCGTCCCGCGGCCACGGTGTCCTTCAGCGCTTCGCGCACGAGGGTGGAGGCCAGGCCCCGGCCCTCGTACCCGTGGTCGACCTTGGTGTGCGGGAAGATCCGCTGGGTCGGGCCGTCGCCGGTGTCGTCGTCGATCGCCACCGTGTAGCCGGCCACCGTGCCCGCCTCGTCGACGACGATCTCGTACCTCTCCGCGTTCTTGCGGACCTGCGGGTGCTCCAGGCTGGGGGTCTGCTCGGTCATGGTCGGTCCTCTCGTTCCTGGGTGGACCCCGCCGCCGGGCCGGCGACGGGGAAGGGGGTCAGCCGTCCCGGCGCCGCACGGGGTGATGGGACAGGATCGAGATGCGGTTCGTCAGGTTCATCACGATCGCGACCCACTGCACGGCCGCGTACTGGGCGTCCGTGAGCACAGCGGCCGTGGAGGCCTGCACGTAGTTCAGCTGCTCCTGCTCGGGGAGGTCCGTGACCGCCTCGGCGAGCTCGAGCGCGGCGCGTTCCTGCTCTGAGTACACAGCCCCGGCCTCACGCCACGCCGGCAGCAGCCCGAGGCGCTGCACGCTCAGACCGGCGTCGGCGCCCTGGCGGGTGTGCCGGTCCAGACAGAACACGCAGCCGTTGAGCTGGGAGACCCGGAGGTTCACGAGTTCCACGAGCTGCCGGTCCAGCCCGGCCTGCTCGGCGGCGCCGCGCGCGGCCGAGGCCAGCGGCCCGACCGCGTGCCATGCCTCGGGCACGGCCTTGTCGAGGAAGAACGCGAGGGGGTCCTGGCGGGGTGCGGGGGTGTCAGCGGCGGTCATGGTCCTTCAATGTCTCGCAGAACGGGGCGATGGGCCAGGGGCCGGGTGCCGGTCCCGGGCGAGCTTCCGGCTCAGATCCGGCCCCGATCGGCTCAGAATCGGCCGGACGAGCCCGCCCCGGAGAACGAGCCGGCTGAGGATCCGTAGCCGGTCCCGGAGGAGCTGGACTGCGCCTGGCGATGGTCCTGGACGGACCGCTCGCCGGCCTGGTGGCCCGTGGTGAAGGCCACCACCGTCCAGTAGGCATCCGTGGGCAGCGCGGAGTCCAGGATCGAGCCGCGCGCGGACCGGGCCGGGCCACGGTGCGTGCGCAGCTCGTCGCGCAGCAGCTCACGCTCGGCCTCGTCCTTGCCGAACGCCGCCACCTCGGCGTCGGCGAGTGCGGAGACCAGCCCGGTCAGGCGACGCCGCAGCGCATCCAGCTCGTCCAGCGCTGCGGCCGGGGTCAGGCGCTCGTCCTGCAGGTCCGCGCCCAGCGCCTCGAGCCGGCCCTGGGCCTCGGCGCGGAAGGACTCCAGCGCGGCGACGGCGGACCGGACGGGTCCGGCGGAGCCGACGGAGGAGGCCAGCGTGCCGACGGCGTCCAGGTCGGCCCGCAGCGGGGCGGTCTGCTGGTCCCACGCCGACGGCCACCCCGGGTGGCGGTTGAGGAAGGTGTTCGCCGCGGCCACGGCGTCGTCGAGGCGGTCGAGCTCACGGGCGCGGTCCCGGACGTCCTCCGCGGCCCGGGCGTGCTCCGTGCGATGCAGGCTGCGCTCCGGCAGGGCCTCGAGGCGGTCCAGTTCCGCCGACGCGTCGAGCGCCTGGCGCCGGAAGCCGCGGAAGCGCTCCATCAGCGCGGCCGCGTGGGGCGAGTCCTCAGGCACCGTGGACGCGTTCACCTCGGTGGCGTCCATCTCCAGGGTCACGGAGGTCAGGTGGGTGCGGGCCTCGGTCAGCAGGTCGGCCGTCCGGCGGCGGCGACGCCGTCGGCTCGCGAGCACCGCGGCCGCGGCGCCGCCGCCCGCCACACCGACGATCCCCGCGCCGAACCACAGCTCGGGAGCCTGCCACCAGGGGCGCCCGATCAGCTCGGCGGCGGCGTCCGTCACCTCCACGACCGTGTCCGTCCACCGGGCCGCACGGGCTGCCTCGTGGCCGGCCTCGCGCACATCCCGCAGCTGGTCCGTGCTGAGCATCCGGTCCTCGCCCACGTACACCCCGATCAACCGGTTGTCCGGGTCGAGGGCCACGATCACGAGGCCGTCAGCCCACTTCTGGCCGTCCGCGCTGAGCCAGTCCGGGTGCTCGGCGCGAGCCCGCTCGAGCACCCGCCCGTTGAACGCCTGAGACGCGCGGTCGTCGTCCAGCGCGGACAGGTCCGGGCCGCGCTCGGTGACCACGGCGACGCGGGTCGGCTCCCGGAACTCGATCCCCGCCAGGTCACGGCGCAGCTGGGCGGGGTCGATCACGCCCGCGTCATCCACGAGCTCCACCCGGTCCCAGGCCACGGCGTGGGCCTGCGGCGCGGCGGCCACGACGGCGCTCGTCACCCCCGCCGTGACCGGCAGGGCGACGACGGTGGCGGCCGCCGCCGGCCCGGTGAGGGCGGCGGCGGACAGGGCGACCGCGGTGAGAGTGCGGCGGGCGGTGCGGTGCGTCGGACGGGTCACGGGGGCCTCCTGGACGGGTCGGCGGTCCCGCCCAGCGTAGGCACCGCAGGGCCGGTGTCGCCTCAGCCGGTGGGCGCGTCGGCGAGCAGCGCGGCGAGCCGGCCGGCGTCGTGCGCGGTGCCGAACCCCGCCGCCCCCGGCTCGAGGACGCCGGCCCGGTCGAGGCCCGTGTAGGGGACCGCGTCGAAGCCCATCGCGGTGACGAGGGCGATCACCGTGTCGCGCGCGGCGGCGACCGCGGCCGGGTCGGCCGTCGCATCGGCCGGCTCGGTGCCCACCGCGAGGGCGCGGCGCGGGGCCGTGGCACGCCCGGCATCTCCGAGGTCGTGATGCGAGATCTCCGAGAACGCGCGCACGACGGGCACGCGCAGCCCCGCGGCGGCCCAGCGCTCGGCGATCCGGGTGGTGCCCGGCGCGGCGTCGTCGTCGAGCCACGCCGGGACCGGCTCGTCCCCCCAGGTGTTCGTCAGGTCCACCACGGCGCGCGTGGCCGGCCCGGCGAGGGCGAGCGGGTCGACGTCGTCGAGCGCCTCGCGCGGCACGGCCACGACGACGAGCTCCGCCTCCGCCGCCAGGTCCTCGGCCGACACGGCGACGGCCTCGGGCGCGTAGATCGTCAGGTGGCGCTGGACCGCCGCGGGGCGCCGCGTGCCCGCGACCATCACCCGCGGGGCGGCCGTGCCCGGGGAGAGGCGGGGGATGCGCGCGATCGCCCGTGCCAGCGCGGTGCCCGCCCGGCCCGCACCGAGGATGCCGACGACGCGGGGCAGGGCATGCGCCGGTGCCGCCGCCTCAGACGAGCTCATTGCGCTGGCGTCCCAGCCCGGTGATCTCCACCTCGACGACGTCGTCGGGACGCAGCCACGGGCGGCGGCCCTCGGCGTCCCGGCGGGCCAGGGCAACCCCCGCGGGCGTGCCGGTCAGGATCAGGTCACCCGGGTTCAGGGTGATCAGCTGCGAGGCGTAGGAGACCAGCTCGGCGGGGGAGAAGACGACGTCGGCGACCCGGTCCTCCTGACGCAGCTCGCCGTTGACGTGCGTGAGGACGCGCGCATCCGCCGGGAACTCGTCCGGGGTGACCAGCCACGGACCCACGGGCGTCGAGGCCTCCCACACCTTGCCCTGCAGCCACTCGGAGGTGCGGCCCTGGAAGCCGCGCATGGAGATGTCGTTGGCCACCGCGTATCCCGCGATGTGCTCCGGGGCGTCCTCGACGGCGATGCGTCGGCCCGGCTCCCCGACCACGATGCACAGCTCGCCCTCGTAGTCGACCCGGTGGTCCTCCTCGGGCACCTCGATCGGGTCCAGCGCACCCGTGAGGGACTGCGGGAACTTCGCGAACAGCGTCGGATGCTCAGGGCGCTCCAGGCCCGTCTCGTCGATGTGGTTCGTGTAGTTCAGGCCCACGCAGAACACCTTGGTGGGGAAGGGCACGAGCGTGTCGTAGACGAGGCCGGAGGTGTCCAGCAGGAGGGACCGGTCGGCCTGCGCCGCGCGGAGGGCCCCCTCCACCATCTCCCGCTGCTCCTCCGGCGTGGCGGTGAGGTACTCGCCGACGTCGCGACAGTCCGGCAGGGCGACGGCGCGCACGGCGACCTCGGGGTCCTCGGGGTGCACGGAGGTGATGACCGCGGCGAACGTGGCGCCGGGGTAGGCGGCGTCGGAGTCGGGCTGGCGGAACGTGGCGAGCTTCATGGACCCATCCCATCACAGGGCGGCGGGTCCGGACCCGGGGCGGGCGGACGTGAGACGGTGAGGCCATGAGCACAGCCCCCACGCATCCGCCGCTCGACCTCGACCCGACTCCGGCCACCCCGATCGTGCTCGGGACCATGGCCTGGGGATCCGTTCCTCCGCCGCCCCCGGACGCCGATCCGGGGGCGGGGCCGGAGGGGCCTGCGGGTGACGCGCAGGTCGAGGCGGCCGTGGAGCGCGCCCGCCGCGCCCTGCGCGCCGGGATCGAGGCCGGCGTCGACCTGCTGGACACCGCGGACATCTACGGGGCCGGCCGCTCCGAGGAGACCGTCGGCCGGCTGCTGCACGAGCTGCCCTACGAGGAGCGCTCCGCCCTGAAGGTGCAGACCAAGTGCGGGATCGTCCTGCACGAGACGGACCCGGCCGGGCGGCGCCTGACCCGCTACGACTCCTCGCCCGAGCACGTGCGCGCCTCGCTGGAGGGCTCGCTCGCCCGCCTCGGCGAGCAGCGCGTGGACACCCTGATCATCCACCGGCCCGACGTCCTCACGCCCGTGGCCGACACCGTGCGCGCCTTCCTCGACGCGCGGGAGGCGGGCCTGGTCGGCAAGCTGGGCGTCTCCAACCTCGGCGTGGGCCGCGTCCTCGAGTTCCAGCGCGAGCTCGAGAGCCAGGCGGCGGACGGGACCGGGCTGGCGTGCGTCCAGGTCGAGCTCGGCCTGCACCACCGCACCCTCGTGGAGGCGGTCGTGCTCGCCAACCACCCGGACGCCCCCGCGGACGCCGACGCCGGGCGCCTCGGCCCGGTGTGCGCCGCCGAGGGGATCGAGCTGCAGGCCTGGGGTCCGCTGGGGCAGGGCCGGTTCAGCTCCGGCGACGACGGCGCGGCCGGCGTCGTCGGCGAGGTCGCGGCGGAGCTGGGCGTCAGCCGGGAGGCCGTGGTGCTCGCCTGGCTGCTGCGCCTGCCGTGGGGCGTGCGGCCCGTGATCGGCACCCAGGACCCGGAGCGCGTCGCCGCGTGCGCCGAGGCGGCCTCCGTGGCCGAGGCGATGGACTCCGCGCAGTGGCACCGCCTGTGGACCGCGGCGCGGGGCCGGCCGCTGCCTTGACGAGGCGCGACCGGCCGCGTGCCCTCCCGCCGGAGTGAGGCCTGTGTCACACTGGGACATGGACTTTGCGAACGTCGACCTCGTGACCCCCTGGATCCTCTACTGGCTGGCCTCACTGACCCTCGTGGTCGGCGGCACGCTCGTGGTCGTCGGCCTGTGGCGTGCCCGGCGGCACCGGCGCTTCGCCGCGACCCACGGCCGCAACCCGGAGATCGGACTCCTCGAGGACACCCGCACCCAGCGCGGGGTCGGGGCTGTCGCGCTCGCGGCCGCCGTCGCCCTCGGCGCGACGGGCGCCGTCCTGCACGTCCAGGGTCTGGACGCGTTCCGCGGCAACCTCGAGGCGAAGTACGGCTACACCGCGGTGGACCGCATCCGCCAGTCCGGCCCCGGCTTCGTGGCCGATCTGACCCAGGCCGACGGCACCGTGCTGCGCGACGAGATGGTCCTGCTGGAGTCCTCGGGCGAGCCCGTCGTCGGGGAGGACATCTTCGCCCGTCCGGTCGAGACGCGTTGACCTTCCCGCCCCGGCCCGTCGGGCCTGATGCCGCGTCGGGGGCCTCTGTTAGCGTCGCCGCGTGAGCACCTCGACCGTCCGTTCCGCCCCCGCGTCCACCTACCGGCTCCAGGTCAGCCCGGATCTGCCGCTGGAGTCCGTGGCCGGGCTCGTGCCCTATCTGCGGCGCCTGGGCGTGGACTGGCTCTACCTCTCGCCGCTGCTCGAGGCCGAGCCCGGCTCCGACCACGGGTACGACGTCGTGGACCCCACCCGGCTGGACGCCGCCCGCGGCGGGGCCGAGGGGCTGGACATGGTCGCGCGCGCCGCGCACGAGGCGGGCATGGGCGTGCTCGTGGACATCGTGCCGAACCACGTGGGCGTGGCCACGCCCCAGGCCAATCCGGCGTGGTGGGACGTGCTCACCCACGGTCCCGAGGCGGCGCATGCGGCGTGGTTCGACGTGGACTGGGCGGCCGGCGGCGGGTCCCTGCTCATCCCCGTGCTGGGAGACGGCCCTGACGGGGACGCGGACGCGGAACTGGACCGTCTCGTCGTCGACGCCGAGGGCGGCCGTCTGCGCTACTGGGACAACGTCTACCCCCTCGCCCCCGGATCGCTCGAGGCGGCCGAGGCGGAGACCGGGCTGCGCGCCGCGGAGGTCTTCGCGGCGGCGGACCCGGCGAAGGAGCCGACCGCGGAGCAGGTCCGCCTGGCCCGCGCCGTGCACGAGCGCCAGCACTACCGGCTGGTCGGCTGGCGCCGCGGCGACGCCGAGCTGAACTACCGCCGGTTCTTCACCGTCACCACGCTCGCGGGCGTCCGGGTGGAGGAGCCCGAGGTCTTCGACGCCGTCCATGCCGAACCCGCCCGCTGGGTCCGCGAAGGGCTCGTGGACGGGCTGCGCGTGGACCACCCGGACGGCCTGGCGGACCCGGCCGGCTACGCGCGACGCCTGCGCTCCCACGTGCTCCCGGAGGGCTACCTCGTGGTGGAGAAGATCCTCGAGCCCGGTGAGGCGCTGCCCGCGGACTGGCCCGTGGACGGGACCACCGGCTACGACGCGCTCGGCGAGGTCGAACGCGTCTTCATGCACCCCGACGCCGCGGGCGATGAGGCCGAGGACGCGCGCCGTCGTCGGGAGTGGGACGAGGCCGTGGTGCGGGCCAAGCACGACGTGGCCACCGGCTCCCTCGCGGCCGAGACCGCCCGGCTGGTCCGGGAGGTCCGCGCCGTGCACGCCCTCGGTGCCCACCCGGACGAGGACGTGGCCGCCGCGTTCGCCGCCGTGCTCGCCCGCCTGCCCGTGTACCGCACCTACCTGCCCGTGGGCCTGGCCGTGCTCGAGGGCGCGCTGGCGGACGCGGCCGCGGCGGAGCCGGCCCTCGCCGACGTGCTCGGCGACCTGCGGCCCGAGCTGACCGACCCGGACTCGCCCGTGGCCCGCCGGTTCCAGCAGACCTCCGGCATGGTGATGGCCAAGGGCGTCGAGGACCGGTCCTTCTACCGGTACACCCGGTGGGCCAATCTGAACGAGGTCGGCGGAGACCCCTCCCACGTCGCCCTGTCCCTGGCCGACTTCCACGCCGCCCAGCAGGCGCGCCAGGCCGCCTGGCCGACGGCCATGACCACCCTGAGCACCCACGACACCAAGCGCGGCGAGGACGTGCGCGCCCGCATCGCCGTGCTCGCCGAGGAGCCCGACCGCTGGGCCGCCGAGCTCGCGGAGCTGAGGCGCCTCCACCCGCTCGGCCACCCCGACGCGGAGCGGCTGCTCTGGGAGTCCATCGTGGGGGTCTGGCCCACGGACGGCACCACGCCGGAGGAGGAGCGGATCCTCGGCTTCCTGCAGAAGGCCTCCCGCGAGGCGGCCCTGGCCACCACCTGGACGGACCAGGACCCCGAGTTCGAGGCCCGGCTCGCCGCACTCGCCGCCGCCGTCACCTCCCCCGAGGGGCCTGCCCGGGGCGTGCTCCAGGCCGTCGCGGACCGCATCGCCGAGCCCGGCCTGGTGGTCCAGCTCGGCCACAAGCTCGTCCAGCTCGCCGCCCCCGGCGTCCCCGACGTCTACCAGGGCACGGAGGTGCCCTTCCCCACCCTCGTGGACCCGGACAACCGCCGCCCCGTGGACTTCGCGGCCCGGGCCGACCTGCTGGACCGCCTCGACGCCGGCCACACGCCCGGCCTCGACGACCCCGCCGCCGCCAAGCTGGCCGTCGTGGCCGGCGTGCTGCGCGCCCGCCGCGACCGGCCCGAGCTGTTCACCGGCCACCGCCCGCTCGACGTCTCCGGCCCCGCCGCCGAACACGCGATCGCGTTCGACCGGGGCGGGGCGCTCGCCGTGGCCACGCGCTGGCCCGTCCGCCTCGCGGCCGCGGGTGGCTGGGGCCAGACCGTCGTGACCGTGCCGGCTGGGCGGTGGGAGGACGCCGTCACCGGCCACCCCGTCCACCCGGACGCGCGCGGCGCCGTGCGCCTCGACGAACTGCTCAGCACCCTGCCCGTCGCGCTGCTCGTCCCGGCGCACGCCCCGTCCGACCGCCGAGAGAGGACCGCCCCGTGACCGAGCCCCGTCCGGCCGACGCCCCCGCCCCGGGCCTGCACCCGATCGGCTCCGACCCCGTGGACCCCGCCGCGGCCGAGCGGGCCGCCGTCGACGCCGCGCGCGCCATCCCCTACGCCGTCTGGGCGCCGCACGCCGAGAGCGTCGACCTCGTCCTCGTCGACACCGAGCCCGGCGCCCTGCACGACGCCGAGGACCGCTGGCCCGTCGCCGCCGTCGTGGCCATGGCCCCCGCCGCCGGAGGCTGGTGGACGCCCACGGAGGACCCGCTGGCCGCCCTTGGCCTCGACGCCGCCCAGCCGCCGGCCGACCCCGGCTACGGCTACCGCGTGGACGGGGCGGACCCCGTGCCGGACCCCCGCTCCCGCCGCCAGCCCGACACGGTCCACGGGCCCTCCCGCCGCGACGTCGCCGGCCGCGTCTTCGCGTGGCCGGACGAGGGCTGGGCCGGGCCGCCCGGGGTGGAGTCCGATCCGGCCGCGCCCCAGGGCGGCGGCCTGCGCGGCGCCGTCCTCTACGAGCTGCACGTGGGGACCTTCACGGCGGAGGGGACCCTCGACGCCGCCATCGCCCGCCTGCCGCACCTGAGGGACCTCGGGGTCACCCACGTCGAGCTGCTGCCCGTGAACTCCTTCTCCGGCCCTCGGAACTGGGGCTACGACGGGGTGGCGTGGTTCGCCGTCGACGAGTCCTACGGCGGCCCCGCCGCCTACCGCCGCTTCGTGGCCGCCGCCCACGCCGCCGGCCTCGGCGTGGTCCAGGACGTCGTGCACAACCACCTGGGCCCCTCCGGCAACTACCTGCAGGTGTTCGGGCCGTATCTGGGTCAGGGCGGCACCGGCTGGGGCGACGGCCTGAACCTGGACGGCGCCGACTCGGACGAGGTGCGCCGGCTCGTCCTGGACAACGTCCGCTTCTGGCTCGAGGAGATGCGCGTGGACGGGCTGCGCCTCGACGCGGTGCACGCCCTGCGGGACGCCCGCGCCGTGCACCTGCTCGAGGAGATGGCCGCGCTCGCGGACGGGATCGCGGCCCGTGCCGGCCGACCCGTGCCCCTCGTGGCCGAGTCCGACCTCAACGACCCGCGTCTGGTGCTGCCCCGCGAGGCCGGCGGGCTCGGCCTCGCCGCGGCCTGGAACGACGACGTCCACCACGCCCTGCACGTGGCCGCGACGGGGGAGACCCACGGCTACTACGCGGACTTCGCCCCGCTGGAGGCGGTGGCCAAGGTCATGGAGCGCACCTACTTCCACGACGGCACCCGATCCACCTTCCGCGGCCGCGACCACGGGCGCCCCGTGCCGGACGCCCTCCCCAACCATGCGTGGGTGGCCAGCATCCAGAACCATGACCAGGTGGGCAACCGCGCCGGCGGCGACCGCACCGCGGCCGCCCTGTCCGAGGGCGCGCTCGCGGCCGAGGCCGCCCTGCTGCTGACCGGCCCGCACGTGCCGATGCTCTTCATGGGGGAGGAGTTCGCGGCCTCGACGCCGTGGCCGTTCTTCACCTCGTTCCGCGAGCCCGAGCTCGGGGACGCCGTCCGGCAGGGACGTCGCCGCGAGTTCGCTGCCCACGGCTGGGACCCGGCCGACGTCCCCGACCCGCAGGACTCCGCCACGCGGGACGCGGCGGTGCTGGACTGGGCGGAGGCCGCGGGCGGCGCGGACGGCCACGGCCGCGGGGCGCGCGTGCTCGCCGCCTACCGCACCCTGATCGGCCTGCGCCGCACGCTGCCCCAGCTCACCGACCCTCGCCGCGACCGCGTCCGGGCCGAGGTGGACGCGGCCCGGCGCCACGTGCGCCTCACCCGCGCCGGCGAGGACGCCGACGTCATCCTGCTCGTCGCCCTCGGCGCGGAGCCGCTGCCCGTGCCCGCGGGCCTGACGCGGGCCGAGCTCCTCGCCGGCCACGGCGACGACGGCCCCCTCGGCCCCGGCGCGGTGCCGGCGGCGGTCCCGGCCCCCGGCTTCCTGCTCCTGCGCCGCTGAGCCGCGGCCGGCGTCAGTCCGCGTCCGCGGGTGGGACGGCGCGCAGCATGGTGGTCGTGGGGTGCAGCGCCACCGCGTCCTCGTCGCGGCGGGTCCGCAGCACCGTGTCCACGTAGGAGTCCACCGCCTCCTGCAGGGGCACGGCCTGGCCGCGGGCCTCGGAGAGGTACCAGCGGTGCTCGAGGAGCTGGTGCATCACCTCGGCGGGCTCGAGCTTGGCCCGCAGCTCGAGGGGCACCGAGTGGACCACGGGGTCGAACACCTCCACCACCCAGCGGTGCGCCGCGCTCTCGATGTCCATGTACGGGTCCCACTCCCGGCGGGCGGCCTCGATGTCGACGAGCAGCCGCCGGGCCTGGTTCTCCTGGACTTCGAGTCCCGTGAGGCGGGTCAGCCGACGGCGGTGGTAGCCCGCGTGGATCTCGACGGGCCGGGCGATCATCATCCCGGGGGCGTCGGCGGCGCGCAGTGAGTACTCGGCCAGCTCGAACCCGAGCTCCTGCAGGCGGCGGACGCGGCGGTCCAGGCGCCACGGCTCGGCGCGGGGGAACAGCAGAGGCTCGGTCAGCTCGTCCCACAGCCGTCGGTAGGACGCCACGAGCAGGTCCGGCGTGGTGACGGGGTCCACCTCCGGGTCCAGCAGCCCGCTGGCCTGCAGGTCCAGCAGCTCGCCGCCCACGTTCACGGCGGCCACGTCCAGGTCGTGCTCGCGCTGGCCGTTGGACAGCCGCTCCCGCAGCTCGCCGGTCTCGGCGTCCACCAGGTGAGCGGCGAACCCGCCCGCGTCCCGCCGGAACAGGACGTTGGACAGGGAGACGTCACCCCAGATGAACCCCTCGAGGTGCAGTTCCACGAGCAGCGTCGCCAGCGCGTCCATGAGCCGCACGAGGGTGCGGCGCTCGAGGCGCTCCGAGAACACGGCGCGGTACGGCAGGGAGAAGCGCAGGTGCCGGGTGACGAGGGCGGCGGGCAGCGGCGTGCCGTCGTCGTGGGTGCGCCCGGTGACCACGGCCACCGGCACCACCGACGGCGCGGGGCCCCGCTCGAGCCGGCGCAGCAGCCGGTACTCGTGGAACGCGAGCTCCTCCGTGGTCTCCTTCACCGCCACGATGCCCCCGCCCATGCGGGCGAAGCGCACCACGTGACGGGAGATGCCCCGCGGCAGAGCCGCCAGCACCTCACGCGGCCACGTCTCGAGGGGGAGCGCCCAGGGCAGGGCGAGCAGCGACGTCGCCGGGTCCTCGGAGGCGTCCCCCGAGGGGGCCCCCGTGATGGTCAGTCGATCGACGGGGGAGGGGGTCTCGACGGTGTCCATGGTCACGATCCTTCCAGACAGGGCCGCTATGCTCGCCTGGCGCGGCGCGCCCGCTGCCCGCCGGCTCCGGTGCTCGACCCGGACCGACTGCCCCACGAGGAGGACCCTTGGCCCGGAACACGTCAGGCTCGCACACCTCGGCGAAGGACGCCCGTGCGCGTGCCCGCCAGATCCAGGAGGAGCAGCGCAGGAAGGACCGCCGCCGCCGCACCGGCGTCATCTGGGGCTCGGTCCTCGCGGCGGTGCTCGTGATCGGCCTCGTCGTCGCGTTCGTGCTCAACCGCAACGGCGACGACGCCGCGGCCGCCGGCCCCATCCCCGCCGTGACGAACGAGCAGGGCGGCATCGAGTTGACCTCGGCCACGGGCCTGGCGGAGGGCGCGGGAGAACGCGAGGTCGACCCCTCGAGGATCGAGGTGCCGAAGCAGTCCGCGAGCTCCCAGCCCGAGACCCTGCCGGACACCGAGGCCCGGGCGGACGGCGAGCCGACGCGGATCGTGCTCTACGCGGACTTCAACTGCGTGCACTGCGCGGACTTCGAGACCTCCAACGCGGACCAGATCGAGCAGTGGCTCGAACAGGGCGAGGCCACGGTCGAGTACCGGATGGTGGACTACCTGAGCGCCCCGAACAACCAGAACTACTCGGCCCGCGCCGCCAACGCCGCGTACTGCGTGGCGGACCAGAAGCCCGAGGCCTACAACGGCTTCGTGGCCGCCCTGTTCGCCACCTACGACGAGCACCAGGGCAAGGGCCTGGACAACGCGGCGATCACGCAGCTCGCGCAGGAGCACGGCGCGGACATCGCCTCCTGCGTCGAGGACGGCACGTTCCGCTCCGCGGTCGAGCACACCACCCGCCAGGCGCGCGTCGCCGGCGTGGCCGGCACCCCCACCGTGTTCGTGGACGGGAAGAACTGGGCCCTCGACGGCGAGGACAAGACCTTCGCCGATTGGGCGGGCGCCAAGATCGCCGGCTGACCCGGCTGACCCGTCGCCGAGGTCCGCGGGGCGTCCCCACGCAGGGGGCGCCCCGCGCCGTCCGCCCGGGCCTTGTACGCTGGAAGGGCCGGCCGCGGCGCCCCGGGCGCCGGCCGCAGGCCTCCTTAGCTCAGCTGGCCAGAGCAGCTGCCTTGTAAACAGCAGGTCGCCGGTTCGAATCCGGCAGGGGGCTCCACCCCACCGCGGGCCCGACGGCGCCGCGCACCTCCGCCGGGAGGGCGCGGCGCCGTCGTCGTGTCCGGCGCGGGCCGACGCTGGGGCGCCGCTGTGCGCGCCCGTGGCCATCCGCCGGGCTTGGCTGGCGGATCCGCCAGAGATGCCTCGACCATCCGCCAGACTTCGACCCTGGGCCTCGTCGTGACGGAATCGTGACCTTACCGTGATCCCAGTCACCCCGGCCCGAGCCCCTCGGGCACCCGCGTCCGGTGGCCCAGAACTCCGAGGAGATCCCGTGCAGTCCTCCCCACTCCGCAGCACCCGCCGCCGCATCGGCGCCCTCGTGGCCGGCGCCGTCCTCGCCGGCGGGACCCTGACCTCGTCCCCCGCGCTCGCGGCCCCCTCCGGCGACGCCCCCGCCGCACCGGCAGCCACCCCGACCGCCGCCTCGCCCCTGGCGGCGGCGCAGGTCGAGGACCCGAACGCCGACGGCTACGACTCCTTCATCGTCACCTACAAGGAGACCGCCGCCACCGCCCACGCGAAGGGCCGAGCCAACGCCTGGGGCAAGGCCGCGAAGGAGGCCGGCGTCTCCGTGAAGGAGCTGCGTGAGACCGCGCTCGGCTCCCGCGTGGTCAAGGCGGACCGCAAGCTGGATCAGGCCGAGTCCGCGAAGTTCATGGCCGACCTGAAGGCCTCCGGGGCGGTCGAGGCTGTGGAGCCGGACGCCATCCTCACCGCCACCGGCCTGAGTCCCGTGGACGCCCTCTACTCGCAGCAGTGGGGCTTCACCGGCACCCACGGCATGCGGGTCCCCGGGGCGTGGGACCGCACGACGGGCTCCGGTGCGACCGTGGCCGTCATCGACACCGGCATCACCTCCCACCCGGACCTCGACCGCAACGTCGTGCCCGGCTACGACTTCATCTCCGACGGCAGGGCGGCGCGCGACGGCGGGGGCCGCGACTCCAACCCGCGCGACGAGGGCGACTGGTACGCCGCCGGCGAGTGCGGCACCGCCGGTGCCTCCGACTCCTCGTGGCACGGCACCCACGTGGCGGGCACCGTCGCGGCCGTGGCCGACTCCCAGGGTGTCGTCGGCGTGGCCCCGAACGCGAAGATCCAGCCCATCCGCGTGCTCGGCAAGTGCGGCGGTTCGCTGTCCGACATCGCCGACGCGGTCGTGTGGGCCGCCGGCGGCACCGTGGCGGGCGTGCCGGCCAACCCGAACCCGGCGGACGTCATCAACATGTCCCTCGGCGGCTCCGGCACGTGCGGCACCACCTACCAGAACGCGATCAACGCGGCCGTCTCCCGCGGCGTGCCCGTCGTCGTGGCGGCGGGCAACGAGAACCAGCCCGCCGCCAACGTGCGCCCGGCCAACTGCCGGAACACCATCGTGGTGGCCGCCTCCACCTCGCAGGGCGCCCGCGCCTCGTTCTCGAACTACGGCTCCGCCGTGGACGTGACCGCCCCGGGCGCGAACATCATCTCGACCGTGAACAACGGCGCCACCACCCCGACGACGGCCGGCCACGCCGCCTACAACGGCACCTCGATGGCCACCCCGCACGTCGCGGGCCTGGCCGCCCTGCTGCTGGCCGAGCGGCCGAGCCTCACCCCGGCCCAGGTCGAGTCCACCCTCAGGTCCACGGCCCGGTCCATGCCCGTGTCCTGCTCCGCGGGCTGCGGCGCCGGCCTGGCGGACGCCGCCAGGGCGGTCTCCTCCCTCGGTGGCAGCTCCTGACCGGAGCCCGCCCCGGGCGCCGGGACCTCGTTGGTCGCCCAGGGCGGTTTCGAGCCCGGCGCCACGCTGACCGACGCCTGACGTGCTCGTCGGCTCTCGATGGCCGCTCCGCCGTGCGCGGGGTGGCCGTCGCCCGGGTGGACAGGCGGCGCCGCCTGAGGTATCGTTCTTCGAGTTGTCACCCCCATGGGGCGACGCCCGGATCTTTAGCTCAGTTGGTTAGAGCGTTCGCTTCACACGCGAGAGGTCGCTGGTTCGAGTCCAGTAAGATCCACCGCAGCAGGGCCCTCCTCCGGGAGGGCCCTTTCGCGTCCCCGGGCCGCGGTGCCGACGGCCCCGGCGGGGGAGGTGCCGGCGTGGTTGGATGGACGCGTCGGCGGGGCTCGGCCCACCGCCGTGGCGCGTCCAGCGCCCGCACACGGAAGGAGAGGGTGAGCCGCATGGAGCAGGAGGGCACCCAGGAGCCGGCGCGGTTCGACCCCCGCATCGCGGAGCCCCCGGCCGTCCCCACGCTCATCCCCGTGCTGCGCCCGGCCGGCGCCGAGGACGCCGCCGCTGTCGGCGACCTCACGCTCGACCCGGAGGACCCCGGCCTGCTCGACCTCGACCCGGCGGAGTCGGCCCACCCGGCCGCGGTCGCCGTCGAGCCGACGGAGCCGCTGCCGCCCGTGGTCCGCCCCGCCGCCGCCGATCCGGTCTCGGCGCCGGAGCCGCAGCCGGAGGAATCGGCCGAGCCGGAGGCGGAGACGCTGCCGGAGCCGGCCGCGGACGCGCCCCTGACCGAGCCGCCGCTGTCCGAGCAGGTGCCCACCTCCGTCCTGGCGCCCGCGGAGGCCGACGGCGCCCTGCCCGCCCCGGATGTGATCCCCGAGCCGGACATCACCGTCCCGGACCCGGTGGTCCCCGCGGGTCCGCCCGAGAAGCGCGGGCGTCGGCGCGGCCGGCGCTCCCGCGAGGTCTTCGTCGAGAACCTGCCGACGCAGGCGCTCGTGCTGGCCGACCGCCTGCACTCCTCGCCGTACGGGCGCCGCATGCGCTCCACGCTGCAGCAGCGCCGCGCGGAGGCGCAGGCCCTTGAGGCCCGCACGACCCTGGACTTCGCGCTCAAGCTGGGCGAGACGATGTTCAGCTTCGGCGCGGCCTCGCTGGACGTGGAGACCTCGATCATCGTGGCCACGCAGGCCTACGGGATCCTCGAGACCGAGGTGGACCTGACCAACCAGTCCATCTCCCTGAACTACGCGCCCGACTCCTCACGCGGCGAGGCCCCGTTCACCCTCCAGCGGGTGGTCCGCTCGTCCTCGGTGAACTTCGAGGGGCTCGTGGCCGTCCACCGGCTCGTCGAGGAGATCGCCGCGGGCGAGGTGGACCGGGCCGAGGCCCAGCGCCGGCTCGTGGAGATCCGGCATCAGCCCAAGCCGTTCCCCGCCGTCTTCGAGGTCCTCTTCTCCGGCGTGTTCGTGGCCTGCTTCGTGCCGTTCATCGGCGGGACCTGGACGGGCGCGGCCCTGGGCATGGTCTCCACCTGGCTGGTCTTCTGGCTCAAGGTCCAGGCGGACAAGGCGCGCTTCCCGGAGATCTTCTCCACGATGTTCGGGGCGATCACGGCCACGGTGATCGCGCTGATGGCCCACGCCCTCGACCTGCCGGTCAACCCGGCGCTGGTGATCGCCGGCGGCATCATGATGCTCCTGCCCACGGCGAGGTTCGTCACCGCGGTGCAGGACGCCATCCACGGCTTCCCGGTGACCGCCGCGGGCCGCTTCCTCTCCGCGCTGCTCGTGTTCGCCGGGGTGATGGCCGGGATCATGATCGCCGTGGGCATCGGGGATCTCGTGGGATTCGAACAGCTGGACCTGGCCGAGGCGGGGACGCTGAGCTATCCGCCGCTGCTGCTGCTGGGCCTCGTGATGGCCGCGGGCATGGCGGACGCGGTGGTGGAGCAGTCGCGGTGGCCGCAAATCCTGGCCTGCGGTCTCGTGTCCGGGGCCGGCTTCGGCGCGTACCTGGCAGCGCAGCAGATCGGGGTCAGTGACCGGCTGGTGCCCGCGGTCGCCGCGGCGGCGGTCGGGTTCCTCGGCCGCCTGGTGGCCCAGCGGCTCGCGGCCCCGGCGCTCGTGATCGTCCTGCCGTCCATGCTGTTCCTGCTTCCCGGACTCACCATGTTCCGGTCCGTCTACGGGTTCACCGTGGAGACCGGGGCCACGCTGCTGGGCGTCGAGGGACTGTTCAACGCCGCGGTCATCGTCGTGGCGATCGCGGCCGGCGTCGCCTTCGGCAACACCCTGGCCAAGCCGATCACCGACCGGATGGGCACGCTGCTGCCCACCGAACTCGTGATGCACCAGCGCGGCTGACCGGCGGCCCGGCTCAGTCGGGCAGGCGCCAGTCCACCGGGGCCGCGCCGGCCGCCTCGAGGAGCCGGTTCACCCGGCTGAACGGCCGGGAGCCGAAGAACCCGCGGTGGGCGCTCAGGGGCGAGGGATGCGGGGACTCCACGACGCCGGCCCCCGCCGCCGTCAGCAGCGGCGCCATGCGCCGCGCGTCGGCTCCCCACAGCAGCCCCACGAGCGGGGTGCCGCGCGCGCAGAGGGCCCGCACCGCGGCCTCCGTGATCTGCTCCCAGCCGAGGCCGCGGTGGCTGCCGGGTGCGCCGGCCCGCACGCTGAGGGCGCGGTTCAGCAGCAGCACGCCCTGGTCCGTCCACGCGGAGAGGTCGCCGTGGGCGGGCGGGGTGATGCCGAGGTCGTCGTGCAGCTCCCGGTGGATGTTGGCCAGGGAGCGGGGCAGCGGCCGCACGTGGCGGTCCACCGCGAAGCTCAGGCCGATCGGATGGCCCGGCGTCGGGTAGGGGTCCTGGCCCAGCACGAGGACGCGGACGTCCGCGAACGGCTGACGGAACGCCCGCAGGATGTGCTCCGGTGCCGGCAGCACCTGCTCTCCGGCCGCCCGGCGGACCCGCAGCCGCTCTCCGACCTGCTCGAACGCGGCGGCCTGCGGGGCGAGGGCCGCCTCCCAGCCCGGATCCAGGGGCGCGATGAACTCCATGCCCCGAGGGTAGACCGGGTGGGTACAGTGGCCGCCATGTCCCACCCCACGCCCGTCTCGCCCGATCCGGCCCCGGACGAGGGTGCCCGCGCGGGGGCGCGGCGGGACGAGCTGACGGACCTGGAGCGTGCGGTCCTGGACCTGGAGGCCGACACCTGGCGGTACGGCGGGGCCAAGGACCACGCCGTCCGTGAGCGTCTGGGGCTGTCTCCGACCGCCTATTATCAGGTGTTGAACGGACTGCTGGACCGTGAGGCCGCCCTGGCCTACCGACCCCTGCTGGTCACGCGGCTGCTGCGCAAGCGCGGCACCCGCAGCCGGGCCCGGAGGGGACCCGCGGATCCGGCGCCGTCCACGCCCGCTTCCCGCCAGGAGAACTGACCCATGGCCTACCAGCCCGACCGCTTCGACGAGGTCCCCGAGTACACGGACCAGCGCGGCGCGCACCGCGAGTCCTTCGCCGCCGCCGGCGCGACCGCCACGGGCGGGGGTCGCCGCCTGAGCCCGCTGCTCTGGGTGGCCGGCCTCGTCCTGCTCGCCGGCCTGTTCGTGGGCGTCGTCCTGCCGTGGCTCACCGGTGACCGCTCGGAGCCCGTCGCCGCCGAGAGCTCGACGACGGCCCCGGCGGCCGAGACGTCGACGTCGGCGTCGGCGTCGGCGTCGTCCGAGTCCTCCTCGGCGTCCTCCGCGTCGGCGTCGACTGCACCCGCGACCGAGTCCCCCACCCCGTCCGAGGACGCGGCGGAGGCGTCCCGTTCCGCGGCCGCGGCCGAGTCCTCGCGGGCGGCGCAGGAGGCGGCCGCCGCCGAGGCCGCCGAGTCCTCTCGAGCCGCCGCCGAGGCCGCCGAGGCCGCCGAGTCGTCCCGTGCCGCCGCCGCGGCACAGGCGGCGGAGGCCTCGCGTTCCGAGGCCGCCGCGCAGTCCGCAGAGGCGTCTCGGTCGGCGGCGGCCGCCCAGGCGGCGGAGTCCTCGCGCGCCGCCGCGTCCCGTTCGGCCGCCCAGGCGGCGGAGTCCTCGCGCGCCGCCGCGTCCCGTTCGGCTGCCGCGGCGGACGCCTCGCGCTCGCAGTCCGCGGCCGCGTCGAGCTCTCGTGCGGCCGCGCAGTCCGCGGCCGTGCGCGGCACCCACGTCACCGTGTACAACGCGACCCGTACCCAGGGCCTCGCCGCCTCCTACGCGCAGCGGCTCACGAGCGCCGGCTACACCTCGGTGGACGCGAAGAACTGGAGCGGCTACGGCATCCAGTCCTCCACCGTCCTGTACAACGGCTCGGCCAACAAGGCCGCCGCCGAGGCGGTCGGCAAGGAGCTCGGCTTCCCGGTCATGCAGACCCCGAACCTGCAGGTGAACGGCGTCGCGGTGGTCGTCACCGGCTGACCCGCCCGCCGTGCGGCCGTGCCGGACGCGCACCCTTCCCGGCCCCCCGGCGGGGCGCCTCCCGAGGCGTTCTGCCGGGGGCCGTCCGCCGTCCGCGGAAGAGCGGGCTCCCGCACCGCGGACCCTTTGCACTCTCCCGGTGCGAGTGCTCATAATGGGGTTAGCACTCCGAAGGCGCGACTGCCAGCCGTACCCCGGTCGGTCCGGCGCCGTGGAGGAGGACCTGTCCACCGATGAGGCCCCCAGGGGCCGTCCGTCGCGGGCATCGGCGCGGGTCAGCCACCAGAAGTAGGAAGCCGACGTACAGAAAGGACCTGCACATGGCCAAGACCATCGCATTCGACGAAGAGGCCCGCCGCGGCCTGGAGAAGGGCCTGAACACCCTGGCCGACGCCGTGAAGGTGACCCTCGGCCCCCGCGGCCGCAACGTGGTGCTGGAGAAGAAGTGGGGCGCCCCCACCATCACCAACGACGGCGTCTCCATCGCCAAGGAGATCGAGCTCGAGGACCCGTACGAGAAGATCGGCGCGGAGCTCGTCAAGGAGGTCGCCAAGAAGACCGACGACGTCGCCGGCGACGGCACCACCACCGCCACCGTGCTGGCCCAGGCGCTGGTCCGCGAGGGCCTGCGCAACGTGGCCGCGGGCGCCGACCCGCTGTCCCTGAAGCGCGGCATCGAGAAGGCCGTGGAGGCCGTCACCTCTGAGCTGCTCTCCGCCTCCCGCGAGATCGAGACCAAGGACCAGATCGCGGCCACCGCCTCGATCTCCGCCGCGGACAAGCAGATCGGCTCCCTCATCGCCGAGGCCCTGGACAAGGTCGGCAAGGAGGGCGTCATCACCGTCGAGGAGTCCAACACCTTCGGCCTCGAGCTCGAGCTCACCGAGGGCATGCGCTTCGACAAGGGCTACATCTCCGGTTACTTCGTGACCGACGCGGACCGCCAGGAGGCCGTCCTCGAGGATCCCTACATCCTCATCGTCAACTCGAAGATCTCCTCCGTGAAGGACATGGTGGCGATCCTCGAGAAGGTCATGCAGTCGGGCAAGCCGCTGCTGATCATCGCCGAGGACGTCGAGGGCGAGGCCCTGGCCACCCTCGTGGTCAACAAGATCCGCGGCACCTTCAAGTCCGTGGCCGTGAAGGCCCCGGGCTTCGGTGACCGCCGCAAGGCCATGCTCGCCGACATCGCCATCCTCACCGGCGGCCAGGTCATCTCCTCCGAGGTGGGCCTGTCCCTGGAGAACGCCACCCTCGACCTGCTGGGCTCCGCCCGCAAGGTGGTCATCACCAAGGACGAGACCACCATCGTGGAGGGTGCCGGCGACGCCGAGCAGATCGCCGGCCGCGTGGCACAGATCCGCTCCGAGATCGAGAACACCGACTCGGACTACGACCGCGAGAAGCTGCAGGAGCGCCTCGCCAAGCTGGCCGGCGGCGTGGCCGTCATCAAGGCCGGCGCGGCCACCGAGGTGGAGCTCAAGGAGCGCAAGCACCGCATCGAGGACGCCGTGCGCAACGCCAAGGCCGCGGTGGAGGAGGGCATCGTCGCCGGCGGCGGCGTGGCCCTGATCCAGGCCGGCGCCAAGGCGTTCGGCGGCCTGCAGCTCGAGGGCGACGAGGCCACCGGCGCGAACATCGTCAAGGTCGCCATCGAGGCCCCGCTGAAGCAGATCGCCTTCAACGCGGGCCTGGAGCCCGGCGTCGTGGCGGACAAGGTCAAGACCCTCGACGACGGCCACGGCCTGAACGCCGCCACCGGCGAGTACGAGGACCTGCTGGCCGCCGGCATCAACGACCCGGTGAAGGTGACCCGCTCGGCCCTGCAGAACGCCGCGTCCATCGCGGGCCTGTTCCTGACCACCGAGGCCGTCGTCGCGGACAAGCCCGAGAAGGCCGCCGCCGGCGCCGAGGGCATGGACCCGATGGGCGGCATGGGCGGCATGATGTGATCAGCCGCTGAGCCGGCCCGACCCGTTCGGACGCCCAGCCTGCGAGGCCCGTCTCCCCGTCCGGGGAGGCGGGCCTCGCCGCGTTCCGGGCCAGCACCGAGGCGCCCCGCTCAGGCCGACAGCGCGGCTCGTTCCGCCGCCAGATTGCGGCGGGCGGCGGCCTCCCAGCGCGCTCGGCCGGGCGCGGTCCGATACAGCCGCTCGGCGCCCAGCAGGGCGTCCAGCACCGCGCCGCGACCGCGGGCCCAGTCCGCGTCGGACACGTGCGCGTAGTCCCGCCGCACCGCGGCCACGTAGCGGGCGTAGGCCTCGGGGGAGCGGCCGAGGACCTCGAGGTCCGCGTCCGAGAACACCGCCCCGGCCGCGTCGTGCGGGGCCGGGTCGTGGGCGGCGGTGAGCAGCACCAGGCGTGCCACCTCGTCGACGACGTCGGCCGGCACGGCCAGCCGCGGATCGGTGAGCACGTCCCGGGCCAGGGCGGCCGAGTCCGCCTCGTCCTGGCCGGCGGGCGCGGTGGGGTCCCCGGCGTAGACGGCGTCGTGGAACCACGCGGCCAGGCGGACCGCACGCGGATCCGGTCCGGTCTCCGCCCCCGCCCGCTCGAGCAGGTCCACGGACTCGAGCACCGCGAGCAGGTGGGCCGGGTCGTGGTAGTGCCGATGCGGCTCCGTCCAGCGGGCCAGCAGGTCGCGACCCGCCGTCGTCACCGCATCTGGGCTCGCCGCCGTGCCCTCGAACAGCCGCGCCCAGCGCCGGGCGAGGACCACGTCCCGCTTCTCGGCGCGGCTCCGGGCGGGCACGCGCAGCCCCGAGGCGGCGAGGCGGCGCACCAGCTCCCGTCCGCTGACGGGCACCGCCCCGCGGGCCACGAGCTCGGCACGTCGGTGCGCGGGCACGTCGTAGTGGTCCCGGTCGAAGGCCCGCTCCGAGAGCCCCGCCGCCCGCGCGAACGCGTGGAGCTCCTCGAGGGAGGCGTCGGAGACGAGGTGGGAGAACACGGTGCCGTGGGCGGGCCACGCGGGTGGGTCGATCAGGACGGTCATGCCCCCACTCTAGGAAGCGCGGACCGGGGGCGCGGCCGGCCGGCCGCACCCCGGTCCGCGCCGGGCGCTCAGAACCGGAACATCGCGGCGTTGGCGGTCTCCGCGTCCTGGTACTGGGTGGCGGCGGCGTCCATCGCGCGGCGGATGCCCGCCAGGGACTCCTCCACGCGCTGCTGGGTGGCGCGCCACTCGGTGAGCACGCCCTGGAAGTTCGCGGCCGCCTGGCCGCGCCAGGTGTCCTGCAGCTGGCGCAGGTTGGCCTCCATGGTGCTCACCTCCGCCTGGAGGCGGCCGATGGAGCCCTCCACCGCCCCGCTCTTGGCCCGCAGGTCCTCGACGTCGATCTGCACGATGCTCATGTGACTGTCCCCTCTGATGAGTGCTGATGGGCGGCGGGTGCCGCCGGGCACCACGCTAGGGACGCGCGTCGCGCCCGGCCGCCGGGTCGTCCCCGCCTGGGGACGGGGCGTCGGCCTGAGGCGCCTGTGCAGGAGCAGACACCCGGCGGCGGCGCTCGGCCGAGGCGCGACGGAACCGCTCCGCCGCCCGCAGCAGGCGGCTGCGCCGGGCGGCGTCCGCGGCGCTGGCGCCGGCTCCTGACGGCGCGGTCAGGGCGAGGGGGCCGCTGGGCGGACCGGCCGCGTCGTCGTCGGTGTCCTGCGCGGACGGGCGCTCGTCCTCGACGTCCTCGTCCGCCTCGTCCTCGAACGGCGCCCACGGCAGGTGGACGGAGAAGGTGGCGCCGCCGCCCTCGGTCTCCAGCAGCCGGACGGAGCCGCCGTGCTGGGCCACGATCGCCGCGACGATGGCCAGGCCGAGCCCCGTGCCGCCCGTCTCGCGGTGCCGGGAGGTGTCCGCGCGGTAGAACCGCTCGAAGATGCGGGCGCGGTCCTCCTCGGACACGCCCGGCCCGTGGTCACGGATCTCGATCACGGAGCTGCGGCCCGCGCCGTCCGCCCCGGCCTGGCCGCCGAGGTGGTCGACGGTGCCGACCGCGATCTCGATGGGGGTGCCGGCGGGGGTGTAGCGCAGGGCGTTGGCCATGAGGTTCACCACCACCTGGCGCATCCGGTTCTCGTCGCCGAGGATGGGCGCCGGGGCCGCCCGGTCGCCGTCGGGGCCCACGAGGGTGACCTTGCGGTCCGGGGCGTTCACGGAGGCGTCCATCATGGAGTCCATCGCGAGGATGAGCAGGTCCACCGGGGCGTGCTCGAGGGGGCGCTGCTCGTCGAGGCGGGCCAGGGTGAGCAGGTCCTCCACGAGGCGGGTCATGCGGGTGGCCTCGGACTCGATGCGCTGCATGGCGGCGGCGACGTCCTCCTCCTCGCGCAGCCCGCCGTGCCGGTACAGCTCGGAGAATCCGCGGATGGTGACCAGGGGGGTGCGCAGCTCGTGGGAGGCGTCCTGCACGAAGCGGCGCATCTTGTCCTCGGAGATCTCCTTGTCCCGGAACGCGGACTCGATGTGCGCGAGCATGGCATTGAGGGAGCGGGAGAGCCGGCCCACCTCGGTGTCGGGCGCCGCGCTCTCCACGCGCTGGCTCAGGTCGCCGGCGGCGATCTTGGCGGCGGTGCGCTCCACGCGGTTCAGGGTGCGGAACGCGCGCTGGACCGCCAGGTTGGCCACGATCACGGTGCCCGCCGTCGCGAGCAGGCCGATGGTCACGACGATCGAGGTGACGCGCTCGACGGAGGAGGTCACGCTCTGCAGGGGAAGGGCCACGGCCATGGTGCCGTCGCCGCTGCTGAGCCCGTACAGCTGCACGCGCCAGCCGCTCGAGTCCGGCTGTGTGCCGGGCACCTCGAAGGAGGCGGAGCCGCGCTCCAGGGCCTCGGCCGGGGTGATGTCCGGCAGGGCCGGCTCGTCCGCACCCGGCATCACCGGGGTCTGGACGACCCGCGCGCCCTCGTTGTCCCACACGACGCCGTAGAAGCGCAGGATGGGCAGCTGCGGCATGTAGTACTCGCCGGTCTGGGCGACGTTGGCCAGGTACATCGAGACGGTGTCCCGGTTGGCGGCCATGTCCTCGTCCAGCTGGCGCACCGCCTCCTGGCGGAACAGCACCGCGGTCGCCACGGCGGTCACGGCGACCAGGGCCAGCATGAGCGCCGCGATCATCACGACCAGCTTGGTGCGCAGGGACTGCCCCTGCCACGCGCCCCTCAGCCAGGCGCGCGGATGGCGGACGCGGGCCGCCGCGGCGTCGAGCCGCGCACGCACGTCAGCGCTTGTCCGCGGTGCGGAGCATGTAGCCGACGCCGCGCTTGGTGTGGATCATCTTCTCGCGGCCGCCGACGTCGATCTTGCGGCGCAGGTAGGAGATGTAGGACTCGACGATCGAGGCGTCCCCGTTGAAGTCGTACTCCCACACGTGGTCCAGGATCTGGGCCTTCGAGAGCACCCGGTTCGGGTTCATCATGAGGTAGCGCAGCAGCTTGAACTCGGTGGGGGAGAGCTCCACGACCTCGCCGCCGCGGCGGACCTCGTGCGCGTCGTCGTCGAGCTCGAGATCGTCCACGCGCAGCACCGCCGCGTCGTCGTCGTCGAGGGAGGCAGTGCGGCGCAGCACGGCGCGGATGCGGGCGACCACCTCGTCGAGGGAGAACGGCTTGGTCACGTAGTCGTCACCGCCGACCGTCAGGCCGGTGATCTTGTCCTCGGTGCCGTCCCGCGCGGTGAGGAACACGACGGGGAAGTGACGGCCGGCGGAGCGCAGGCGGCGGGTCACGGTGAAGCCGTCCATGTCCGGGAGCATCACGTCCAGCACGGCCAGGTCCGGCTGGAACTCCTCGGCGGCGTCCAGGGCCTCCCGGCCGTTGGCCGCGGCCGTGACCTCGAAGCCGGCGTAGCGCAGGGACGTGGAGAGCAGCTCGCGGATGTTGGGCTCGTCGTCCACCACCAGGAGGCGTGCTTCGGGGTTCTGAGGCTGCATGGGGCCCAGTCAACCGCCCCGACCTGGGAATACCCTGAAAGGGTGCTGGATGTCACGGGGCGTCGTTGGCCCGACGGCTCAGGGGCGCGAGCGCCGGACGGCGCCCAGCACCACGTGCAGCAGCATCAGGCCGAAGCCGACGGGCAGGCCGAACAGCGCGAGCGCGAACAGCGCCGGGGACGCCGGCCACGCCAGGAAGTACGCGACCAGCAGGGCCACCAGGGCCAGAGCGGACACCGCCGTCACGGCCACGCCCAGCACCAGGACGACGCCACGACCGCCCCGGTGATCGGCGGGGTCGGCGGCGGGCGCGGAGGCGGGGAGGGTGGAGGTCCGAGGCATGCCCGCCACTCTAGTCGGGCTATCCTGGGAGGTCATTGACGACCACGTCCTCCGCCGTCCCCTCCGGGCGCACGGCCAGGCTGGTCCCACCGATGCCGCGGCGCACCGCCACGCCGGTGCCGGACCCCGCCGACCCGAGACGAGAGCACGGCCGCCCCTGCGGCGCCGGCCCGACGCGGTGGACCCACATGACGAGGAGCAGGTGACGCACATGCCCACCGGGCGCATCAAGTTCTACGACTCGACCAAGGGCTTCGGGTTCGCCCAGACGGACGAGGGCGAGGAGGTCCACGTGCCCGCCTCGGCCCTGCCGGCCGGGGTGACCGAGCTGCGCGGAGGCACCCGCGTGGAGTTCGGCGTGGCCGAGGGCCGCCGCGGCAAGCAGGCGCTCTCGCTGCGCGTGCTCGACGCCGCACCCTCGGTGGTCCGCAACCACCGACCCGGCGCCACCGAGATGGCCGTCCTCATGGAGGACCTCATCACGTGGCTGGACCAGACCTCCAACGGCCTGCGCCGCGGCCGCTACCCCCAGCGCGCCCAGGCGCAGAAGATGGCGCAGGTGCTGCGCCGTGTCGCCGACGATCTGGAGGCCTGAGCCATGACCACCCACGACGACGCCCCGCGCGTCGACCA
Organism: Micrococcus sp. Mcc28; assembly: GCF_024519775.1. Classification (NCBI taxonomy): domain Bacteria; kingdom Bacillati; phylum Actinomycetota; class Actinomycetes; order Micrococcales; family Micrococcaceae; genus Micrococcus; species Micrococcus sp. Mcc28. The sequence continues at coordinate 26,827 of NZ_JALJRH010000003.1, forward strand.
CCGGAGCCCCGACGCCGAGCCCGCGCCCGCGGAGGAGAGGGCGGCCGTGCCGCCCGCGCGTCGCCGGGCCCCGCGCCGCGACGAGCTGCTCGCCGCCGCCGTGGACGCCGCCCGCGCGGGGCTGGCCGGGCTGGCCGCCCCGGACGAGGTGGGGGAGCACGTGGACGTGCTCGTGGACGACGACCGGCTCCTGACGCACCGCTTCGCGTGCCGCATGCCCGGCTACGCGGGCTGGCTCTGGTACGTGACGATCGCCCGGGCCCCACGCGCCAAGCAGGTCACCGTGTGCGAGACCGGCCTCATGGCGGGGGAGGGTGCGCTCGTGGCGCCCCTGTGGGTGCCGTACGCCGAGCGCGTGAACGAGGAGGAGCGCGAGCGGCTCAAGGCCGTGGCCGAGGGCCGTGTGCCCGGCGCCCCGGCGCCTGAGACCGCGCCGGACGACCGCGGCTGAGACGGCGCGCCCCGGCTGACCCGCCGGGGCGGACACGCAACGGGCCCGCGGTGGAGTCCCCCGCGGGCCCGTGTCCCCGTCCGGGGACGGCTCAGCCCAGGCGCTCGACCACGTGGTCGATGCAGCGCAGCAGCGCCGCGACGTCCTCGGGCTCGGTCGCAGCGAAGGTCGCGATCCGCAGCTGGTTCCGGCCGAGCTTGCGATAGGGCTCCACGTCCACCACGCCGTTGGCGCGCAGGACCTGGGCGACCGCCGCCGCGTCGACGTCGTCGGAGAAGTCGACGGTGCAGACCACGGCGGAGCGGTCCTCGGACCGGGCCACAAAGGGCGTGGCGAAGGACGACGCCTCGGCCCACGCGTACACGCGCGAGGAGGAGTCGGCGGTGCGGGCGGTCATCGCGTCCAGCCCGCCCTGACCGTTCATCCAGCGCAGCTGCGCGTCCAGCATGACGAGCGTGGCCAGCGCGGGCGTGTTGTAGGTCTGGTCCTTGAGGGAGTTCTCCACGGCCGTGGCCAGGTCCAGGAACGCCGGGATCCAGCGGCCGGACTCCTTGATCTCCGCGACCCGCGCCAGGGCCCGCGGGGAGAACAGCGCGAGCCACAGACCGCCGTCGGACGCGAAGTTCTTCTGCGGCGCGAAGTAGTACACGTCCGCCTCGGACACGTCCACCGGCAGGCCGCCCGCGGCCGAGGTGGCGTCGACGACGACCAGGGCGTCCTCGTCGATGCCCGCGGGGCGGACGACGGGCGCCATCACGCCGGTGGAGGTCTCGTTGTGCGGCCACGCGTACACGTCGACCCCGGCCACGGCCTCCGGCTCGGGGCGGGTGCCCGGCTCGGAGGTGCGGATGTCCGACGGCGCCAGGAACGGCGCCTGGTCGGTGGCCTTGGCGAACTTCGAGCCGAACTCGCCGAAGCTCAGATGCTGGGCGCGCTCGCGGACCAGGCTGAAGGCGGCCGCGTCCCAGAACGCGGTGGAGCCGCCGACGCCGAGGATCACCTCGTAGCCCTCCGGCGCCGAGAACAGCTCGGCGACGCCCGACCGGACGCTCGCCACCAGGTCCTTGACCGGCTTCTGACGGTGCGACGTGCCGAGCAGCCCGGCTGCGTCCTGGAGCGCGCTCAGCTGCTCGGGGCGGACCTTGGAGGGGCCGGCGCCGAAGCGGCCGTCGGCCGGCAGCAGGTCCTGGGGGATGGTGATCTCGGCGGGGGAGGTCATGCGTGCTCCTGACGCTTCGGGGTCGCGGGTCGCGCCCATTCTCCCGCGCCCGGGACCACCGGCCGTCCACGTGACTCACGCCTCGCTAGGATGTCCGGGACGAAGAGCCCGAGGGAAGAGGACGTGCCATGACGGATCTGATCGACACCACCGAGATGTACCTGCGCACGATCCTCGAGCTCGAGGAGGAGGGCATCCCCCCGCTGCGCGCCCGCATCGTCGAGCGTCTGGAGCACTCCGGCCCCACCGTCTCCCAGACCGTGGCCCGCATGGAGCGGGACGGGCTGGTGCACGTGGGCGCGGACCGTCGGCTGGAGCTGACCGTGGCGGGCCGCGAGCGGGCCGTGTCCGTGCTGCGCAAGCACCGCCTGGCCGAGCGCCTGCTCGCGGACGTGATCGGCCTCGAGTGGGAGCTCGTCCACGAGGAGGCCTGCCGCTGGGAGCACGTGATGAGCGACCAGGTGGAGCGCCGCCTGCTCACGCTGCTGGAGAACCCCACCGAGACCCCCTACGGCACCCCGATCCCGCCCCGGCCCGAGCAGGCCTCCGCCGAGGACTGGAGCCGCGACATGGGCCTGGCGGGCGCCCGGCTCTCCGAGGAGGCCGCCACCGCCGGCCGGTTCCGCGTCCGCGGGCTGGCCGAGGGCGTGCAGACCGACCCCGAGCTGCTGGCCCAGCTGGCCGGCGCCGGCGTGACCCCCGGCCGCGTGGTGCGTGCCGAGGCCGCCCGCGACGCCGGGTACATCCGGGTCGAGGGCGAGGCGGAGGACGGCGCGGCCGCGGACGGCGGGGCCCTCGAGCTGGCCGAGGCCACGGCCGCGCACGTGTGGGTCGAGCGTCTCGACGGCTGAGGCGCGGCGCGCCGTCGTCGTGCGTGACGGGGGCGTGATGGCCCGGTGACGGGCCGGTGAACCTCTTCCGCCGCCGCAGGCGACACGCGGCGCGCCGATGCACCCGCGTCTAGCGTGGAGACACGACGCCCCTGTGTCCCCACGCTTCCGAGGCCCCCGATGCGCACACTTGTCCTCAACGCCGGCTACGAACCCCTCTCGGTCGTCTCCGACCGCCGGGCGCTGCTGCTCGTGGCCACCGGCAAGGCGAGCGTGCTCGAGGACGCCGGTGACCCGATGCGCAGCCCCACCCGCGCGTGGGGCCGACCCCTCGTGATCCTGCTGCACCAGTACATCCGGGTGCCCCACACGGATGCGGCCCCGGTCTCCCGCAAGGGCGTGCTGCGCCGGGACGGACACCGCTGCGCCTACTGCGGCGCCCACGCCACCACCGTGGACCACGTGCGGCCGCGCTCGCGGGGCGGCGAGAACTCGTGGGAGAACCTCGTGGCCTGCTGCCTGCGCTGCAACGGGGCGAAGGCGGACCGCTCGCTCGAGGCCCTGGGCTGGCGGCTGCGGGTGGAGCCGGTGCGCCCGCGCGGGGCCCAGTGGCGGATCCGCGAGCTGGAGCGGCCCGCCGAAGCGTGGCGGGACTACCTGCGCCTGGCGGCCTGACGCCGGAAGCGGAATCGCGCCCGCCCGTGCCCGGCGGTTCCTAGACTCTCCAACGGTCGAGAGAGCGGAGGGGCCCATGAGCATGGAGTCGGCGGCACGGATGTCCATGATGCGGATGACCCGCGGGCAGTCCGACGCCCAGCAGAGCCTCGCCCGCGGCACGGTGCGCCGGACCATCGCGTTCGCGGGCCGGTACCGCACCCGCCTGATCGTGTTCGTCGCGGCGTCCATCGTGGGCGCGGTGCTCGGCGTGGCCTCGCCCGTGCTGGCCGGCGACGTCGTCAACGCGATCACCGGCGGCGCGGACCGCGGGCTCGTGGTGCGGCTGGCCCTGCTGATCGCCCTCGTGGCGGTGCTCGACGCGGCGCTGTCCGTGTTCACCAAGTGGCTCTCCGCCGGGCTGGGGGAACAGGTCATCTACGACCTGCGCACCGCCGTGTTCGACCACGTGCAGCGCATGCCGGTGGCGTTCTTCCAGCGCACCCGCACCGGCGCGCTCGTCTCGCGCCTGAACAACGACGTGATCGGGGCGCAGTCGGCGATCTCGCGGACGCTCTCCGGCGTCGTCGCGAACGTGGTGTCCGTCGCGCTGACCCTGGGCGTGATGGTGGCCACCAGCTGGCAGGTCACCGTCCTGTCCCTCGTGATGCTGCCGCTGTTCCTGCTGCCGGCCCGGGCGGTCGGCTCGAAGCTGGCGGGCCTGTCCCGCGAGCGGGCCGGGCACAACGCGGCCATGGGCGACCAGATGACCGAGCGGTTCTCCGCTCCCGGCGCCACACTCATCAAGCTCTTCGGCCGCCCCGCCGCCGAGTCCGCCGAGTTCGCCCGCCGCGCGGACCGCGTGCGCGCCACCGGCGTGGACATCTCCGTGCGCCAGGCCGTCTTCACCACGCTGCTCACCCTGGTCTCCGCGCTCGCGCTCGCGGCCGTGTACGGCGTGGGCGGGCTCCAGGCGATCGCGGGCACCCTCGACGCCGGCGACGTCGTCACCCTCGCCCTGCTGCTGACCCGCCTGTACGCCCCCCTGACCGCGCTGGCGAACGCCCGCGTGGAGATCATGAGCGCGCTCGTGAGCTTCGAGCGCGTGTTCGAGGTCCTGGACCTGGAGCCGCTCATCACGGAGCCCGCGCGGCCCGCGGCCCTGCCGGAGGGGCCCCTGTCCGTGCGGCTGCGGGACGTGCGCTTCGCCTACCCCACCGCGGAGCAGGTGTCCCTGGCCTCCCTCGAGGAGGTCGCCGTGCTGGACACGCGCGGCGGCGAGGAGGTGCTGCACGGGATCGACGTGGCCGTGCCCGCCGGGGCCACCGTGGCCCTCGTGGGCTCTTCGGGTGCGGGCAAGTCCACCATCGCCTCGCTCGTCACGCGCCTGCACGACGTCACCTCCGGCGCCGTCGAGATCGGCGACGTGGACGTGCGGGACCTCGCGTTCGCGGACCTGCAGCGGGCCGTGGGCATGGTGACCCAGGACGGCCACCTCTTCCACGAGACCGTGCGCGCCAACCTGACGCTGGCCCGCCCCGACGCGACGGACGAGCAGCTGTGGGACGCCGTCGAGCGGGCCCGCCTGCGCCCCGTGGTCGAGGCGCTGCCGGACGGGCTGGATACCGTGGTCGGCGAGCGCGGCTACCGCCTCTCCGGCGGCGAGCGGCAGCGCATGACGATCGCGCGGCTGCTGCTGGCGGCCCCGCGCGTCGTGGTGCTGGACGAGGCGACGGCGGCGCTGGACTCCACCAACGAGCGCGCCATCCAGGAGGCGCTGGGGGAGGCGCTGGCCGGGCGGACCGCGATCGTGATCGCGCACCGGCTCTCCACCGTGCGCAGCGCGGACGAGATCCTCGTGGTCGAGGCCGGGCGGATCGTGGAGCGCGGCACGCACGCCGCGCTGCTCGCGGCGGGCGGGCGGTATGCGGAGCTCTACACCACGCAGTTCGCGGACGCGGAATGAGGCGGCGGCCGGACCGGCCACCCGGGTGCCCCAGGCCGGAATCGAACCGACGGCCTACCCTTTAGGAGAGGGTCGCTCTATCCAACTGAGCTACTGGGGCGCGGACCGCGCGTCGGTCCGGTGAGCGAGTCTAGCCGAGCCCCTCAGGCCTCCCGCGCGGCGGGACCACGACGACGGCGCCGCCCGGCCCACAGCATCACGGCCACCGCCAGCGCGAGCAGCGCGAGCAGGACCCAGCGGGTCAGCGTCAGGGCGGCCGCCAGGCCGGCGCCCGGCCCGCCGGCGGCGATGGCCTGCTCGATCGCGATGTTCTCGCAGATGTCCACGACCGCGAACAGCACGCCCAGCCCGAAGACGACCCACTTGGCGCCGACGGGACGCAGGCGCCACGCGCCGACCGCGGTGACCGTCAGCGCCACGGCGATCGGGAAGATCACGCCGGCCGTCTTGTGCACCCAGTTCAGCTGGCCGCGGGCGTCCTCGTCCATGACCGCGGAGAGCGCACGGATGTGGTCCTGCCCGTAGAACAGCAGGGAGTCCGGCATCGCCAGGCCGCCGCTGAGCTGGGTCATCTGCTGCAGCACCAGCAGATGGAGGTACGCGCCCACGAGCAGGGTGGTCACGATCAGCGCGCTGACCGGGATCGCGGGGCTGCCCTCGCGCTCAGCGGCCGTGGCGAGGTCCTCACGGACGTCGACGTCCCGCAGCGTGGGGCGGGAGCGCGGGGACTCGGCGACCGGGCGCGCGGCGGGCCGCGACGGGCGCGGACGGGACTTGCGGGACTTCTGGGACACGGGGCACCTCCGCGGTCCATCCTCCCAGACCGTCCGAGCCGGTCCGGCCCCGCGCCGCCCAGCTCACTTTCGAACGTGAAATCGGGGTCATGGGGACTTTCGAACGCGAGATAGGCCCCGCATCACGTTCGAAAGTGCGGACGGGCGGGGTGGGGCGGGGATGTCGACGGCGGCCCCGCTGTCGCGTCCGGGGCCGCGCCTAGACTGGGTTCGCCATGGCTGACCTCTTCTCCGCGCTCGGACGCACGCCCCTGAACCTCGACCGCACCCGCCGCCCGGCGGACCCGGAGACCGCCCTGCCCGGGCTCGTGCCCCCGGCCGTCACGCGCGCGGCCGCGGACCCCGAGGCCTGGGGCGAGGACGCCCGGCCGGCCGCGCCGGCGCACACTCCCGAGTCGCTCGTGGCGGGGCTCAACCCGCAGCAGGCAGCCGCGGTGACCCACACGGGGGCGCCGCTGCTGATCGTGGCGGGCGCCGGCTCGGGCAAGACCCGGGTGCTGACCCACCGCATCGCGTGGCTGCTCGCCACCGGCCGGGCGCGGCCGCACGAGATCCTCGCCATCACCTTCACGAACAAGGCCGCCGCGGAGATGCGCGAGCGCGTGGCCGGGCTGATCGGCCCCACCGCCCAGCGGATGTGGATCTCCACGTTCCACTCCTCCGCCGTGCGGCTGCTGCGCAACGAGGCCGCCAACATCGGGCTGAAGTCCACCTTCACCATCTACGACTCGGCGGACAGCCTGCGCCTGGTCACCACCGTCGCCAAGCAGCACGAGCTGGACCCGAAGCGCTTCGCGCCCAAGGCCCTGCTGAACCGCATCAGCTCCCTGAAGAACGAGCTCGTGGAGGCGGACGACTACGCCGCCACCGTGGCCGAGGGGGACCCGTGGGGCCGCGCCGTCGCCGCCGTCTACCGGGACTACACGGCCCGCCTGCGCCAGGCCAACGCCCTGGACTTCGACGACCTGATCGGCATGACGGTCCACATGTTCGAGGCGTTCCCGCGCGTGCTGGACAACTACCGCCGCCGGTTCCGCCACGTCCTCGTGGACGAGTACCAGGACACCAACCACGCCCAGTACCGCCTGATCCGGCTCCTCGCCGGCCCGGCGGGCGACCCCGAGGGCGTGGAGACCCCCGGCGGCGAGCTGACCGTCGTCGGCGACTCGGACCAGTCCATCTACGCGTTCCGCGGCGCGGACATCCGCAACATCGTCGAGTTCGAGCAGGACTTCACGGACGCCGTCACCATCAAGCTCGAGCAGAACTACCGCTCCACGCAGACCATCCTGGACGCCGCCAACGCGGTGATCGAGCGCAACCCGGACCGCCGTCCCAAGCGCCTGTGGACGGCCGAGGGGGAGGGCCCCGCGATCGTCGGCTACGCCGCGGAGAACGAGTCCGCCGAGGCGGAGTGGATCGCCACCACCATCGACCGGCTGCAGGACGAGGACGGGATCCGCCCGGCCGACGTCGCCGTGTTCTACCGGACCAACGCGCAGTCCCGTGCGCTCGAGGAGCGGCTGGTGACGCGCGGCATCCCGTACCGGGTCATCGGCGGCACGCGCTTCTACGACCGCAAGGAGATCAAGGACGCGCTCGCCTACCTGCGGGTGATCGTCAACCCCGACGACGACGTCAACGTGCGCCGCATCCTCAACGAGCCCAAGCGGGGCATCGGGGACCGGGCCGAGGGCGCCATCGCCGCGTGGGCCGAGCGCAACCGCTCCACGTTCTCCGCGGCCCTGCGCGACGCCGAGAACGCCCCCGGCATGGCCGCGCGCTCGCTCAAGGCCGTCCGCGGCTTCGTGCAGATGATGGACGACCTCGGCCAGGTCGCCGAGTCCGCCGGCCCGGCCACCGTCCTGGAGGCCGTCCTCGAGCAGTCCGGGATGCTGGCCGCCCTCCGCGAGTCCGAGGACCTGCAGGACGAGTCCCGCGCGGACAACCTCGGCGAGCTCGTCGCCGTCGTCCGCTCCTTCGAGACGACGCACCCGGACGGCACCCTGTCCGACTTCCTCGAGCAGGTGGCGCTCGTGGCGGACGCGGACCAGCTGCCCACGGCCCCGGACGTGGAGGGCGAGGCGCTCGCCGAGCAGCAGGGCCAGGTCACGCTCATGACGCTGCACACCGCCAAGGGCCTCGAGTTCCCCGTGGTGTTCCTGACGGGCATGGAGCACGGGGTGTTCCCGCACGCCCGCTCGATGACGGACGAGAAGGAGCTCGCGGAGGAGCGCCGTCTGGCCTACGTGGGCCTGACGCGCGCCCGCCGTCGCCTGTTCCTGACGCGCGCCGAGGCACGCTCGCTGTGGGGCCAGCACCAGTTCAACCCGCCCAGCCAGTTCCTCGGGGAGATCCCGGAGGCGCTCATCGACTGGGAGCGGGAGGGCACCACGCGCTCGGCCGGGTCGTTGAGCCTGACCGGCGCCGGCACCTCGCGCTACGCGGGGCGGTTCGGCGGCGGGCGACCGGCCTGGCGGTCCCGGGACGACGACGGCGCGCGGCCCCAGCGCCTCACCCGCGGGGACGAGCCGGCGGACCTCACGGTGCCCTCCGGTGTGGTGCGCGGGAAGGCGCCGAGCCGGGTGCAGCCGCAGAAGGAGATCGTGGCGCTCAGCCCGGGCGACCGCGTCTCCCACGCGACCTTCGGCGAGGGGCGTGTGGACGCCGTCGCGGGCGCGGGGGACAAGACCGTCGCGACCGTCACCTTCGACGCCACCGGGGCGCAGAAGCGGCTGCTGCTGCGCTACGCCCCGCTGACGAAGGTCGAGGGCTGACGGGACCGGCCCGCCGACTCCCCGGTCTCTCCGGGGTGTGGACTAGAGTGAGCCGTGGAACGCCGCCGTCCGCCGCCCTGCTGTGCCCCCGTGCCCGGCCCGGCCACGGAGGGGGCGTCGACGTCGGCCGCGCCCGCGGGCGAGGCCGGCAGACCCTGTCTTCGACCAAGAAGGACACACCACCGTGGACCTGTATGAGTACCAGGCGCGCGATCTGTTCGAGGCGCACGGCGTCCCCGTGCTGGCCGGCATCGTTGCGCAGACCCCGGACGAGGCCAAGGCGGCCGCGGAGAAGATCGGCGGCGTCACCGTCGTCAAGGCGCAGGTGAAGGTCGGCGGCCGCGGCAAGGCCGGCGGCGTGAAGGTCGCCAAGACGGCCGACGAGGCCTACGAGCACGCCAAGGCCATCCTGGGGATGGACATCAAGGGCCACACCGTGCACCGGGTCATGATCGCCCAGGGCGCCGACATCGCCGAGGAGTACTACTTCTCCGTGCTGCTGGACCGCGCCAACCGCACCTACCTGGCCATGTGCTCGGTCGAGGGCGGCATGGAGATCGAGCAGCTGGCCGAGGAGCGCCCCGAGGCCCTCGCCAAGGTGCCCGTCTCCGCGCTGACCGGCATCGACGCCGAGACCGCCCAGAAGATCGTCGCCGAGGCGGGCTTCCCCGAGGAGCTGCGCGCCGACGTCGCCGAGGTCATCCAGAAGCTCTGGGAGGTCTTCGAGAAGGAGGACGCCACCCTCGTCGAGGTGAACCCGCTGGTGAAGACCGGCGACGGCACGATCCTCGCCCTGGACGGCAAGGTCTCCCTCGACGACAACGCGCAGTTCCGCCACGAGGACCACGCCGCCCTCGTCGACGAGCGCACCGAGGACCCGCTGGAGGCCAAGGCCAAGGCCAACGGCCTCAACTACGTGAAGCTGGACGGCCAGGTCGGCGTGATCGGCAACGGCGCCGGCCTCGTGATGTCCACCCTCGACGTCGTCGCGTACGCCGGCGAGCAGCACGGCGGCGTGAAGCCGGCCAACTTCCTGGACATCGGCGGCGGCGCCAACGCCGAGGTCATGGCCAACGGCCTCGACGTCATCCTGGGCGACGAGCAGGTCAAGTCCGTGTTCGTGAACGTCTTCGGCGGCATCACCGCGTGCGACCAGGTCGCGAACGGCATCGTCAAGGCCCTCGAGATCCTGGGTGACACCGCCACCAAGCCGCTGGTCGTGCGCCTGGACGGCAATGCCGTGGAGGAGGGCCGCCGCATCCTGCAGGAGGCGAACCACCCGCTCGTCACCCTGGCCGCCACCATGGACGAGGGCGCCGACAAGGCCGCCGAGCTCGCCCACTCCGCGAACTGACCGTTCGGAAAGACTGAGGAAACAGCTATGTCGATCTACCTGAACAAGGACTCCAAGGTCATCGTCCAGGGCATCACCGGCGGTGAGGGCACCAAGCACACCCGCCTCATGCTCAAGGCCGGCACGAACATCGTGGGCGGCGTGAACGCCCGCAAGGCCGGCACCACCGTGTCCCACGAGGACAAGGACGGCAACGCCGTCGAGCTGCCCGTCTTCGGCACCGTCAAGGAGGCCATGGAGAAGACCGGTGCGGACGTGTCCGTGGCCTTCGTGCCGCCGGCCTTCGCCAAGGACGCCGCCATCGAGGCCATCGAGGCCGAGATCCCGCTGCTCGTGGTCATCACCGAGGGCATCCCGGTGCAGGACACCGCCGAGTTCTTCGCCCTGTCCCAGTCCAAGACCGGCGAGGACGGCAAGCCGAAGACCCGCATCATCGGCCCGAACTGCCCCGGCGTCATCACCCCGGGCGAGGCCCTGGCGGGCATCACCCCGGCCACCATCACCGGCTCCGGCCCCATCGGCCTCGTGTCCAAGTCCGGCACGCTGACCTACCAGATGATGTACGAGCTGCGTGACTTCGGCTTCTCCACCGCCATCGGCATCGGCGGCGACCCGGTCATCGGCACCACCCACATCGACGCCCTCGAGGCGTTCGAGGCCGACCCGGACACCCAGGCCATCGTGATGATCGGTGAGATCGGCGGCGACGCCGAGGAGCGTGCGGCCGAGTTCATCAAGGCCAACGTCACCAAGCCGGTCGTCGGCTACGTGGCCGGCTTCACCGCCCCGGAGGGCAAGACCATGGGCCACGCCGGCGCCATCGTCTCCGGCTCCGCCGGCACCGCCCAGGCCAAGAAGGAGGCCCTCGAGGCCGCGGGCGTGAAGGTCGGCAAGACCCCGTCCGAGACCGCCCAGCTCATGCGGGAGATCCTGCAGGCCCAGGCCTGATCCCGACCCTCGGCCGCCGGGCCTGACGGCACGGCGACCACAGCGAACGGCCCCTCACCCGCCAGGGTGAGGGGCCGTCGTCGTGGTGAGGTCCTGTGAGATGACGGGAGACGCGGAGTCAGAGCCACTCGTGGCGGCGGGCGAACCGCGCCGCGTCATGGCGCGTGGACGTCTGGGTCTTCTGCATGGCGCTGGAGAGGTAGTTGCGGACCGTGCCCTCCGCGAGGTGCAGCTGCTGCGCGATCCTGGCCACGGAGTACCCCTCGCCCGTGGCACGCAGGGCGTCGAGCTCCCGGTCGGTGAGGGGACAGTCGTCCGAGATCGCCCGGGCCGTGGTGTCCGGATCGATCCATCGTTGCCCGCTGTTCACCCTGCGGATCACATCGGCGATTTCCCCCGGCTCCGCAGACTTGGTGACGAACCCGGTGACGCCAGCCTTCAGCGCCCGTCGGAGCACCCCGGGACGGGCGTGGCGGGTGAGCATCACCACCGGGAGGTCGGGGTGGGTCTCGCGGAGCGTCGCGACGGCTGCGACGCCGTCCAGACCGGGCATCTCCATGTCCGTCACCAGCATGTCGGGATCGATGCGGCGCACTGCCTCGACCGCCTCATGGCCGTCGGCGGCCACCTCCTCGACGCGGATGCCGCCCTCTATCTCCAGCAGAGTGGCCAGTGCTGTGCGCAGGAGCTTCTCGTCGTCCGCCAGGACGATCCTGATGTCATTCACACCGACTCCTCCTCGTCCGCTTCCCATCGTGCCCCGAGGGTGAACCGTCCGTCGACACAGGAGACGTCCAGGCGGCCTCCGACCCCCGCGAGGCGGGACCGGAGGTTGTCCAGCCCTCCCGTGTGGTCCTCGGCGGAGACACCGGCCGCACCGTCATTGGAGATCACCACGTGCCCGGGGGCAAGGCTGATCTCGACCCTGCGGGCGTCGGAGTGACGCAGGATGTTGGTGGTCCCCTCCCTGATCACGACGCCGGCCACATGCTCGAACTCTTCGCCTCGCGGGCCGCCGTCGTCGTCGGTGGTGACGGTGATGCCTGTGGCCTCGAGCAGCGCGACGGAGTTCGCGAGCTCACCGCGCAGGGTCAAGGTGTGCCCGTCCTGTGCCAGCGCCTTGGTCTCGGCCATGGTCTGGCGCAGGGTCTGCTGAGCCTCATCGAGTTCCCGCTGGGCCGCGTCGGTGTCCGTGGAAAGCATCCGCTGGGCGACGGCGATCTTGAGCTTCACCACGTGCAGCGCATGGCCTTGGATGTCATGGAGGTCCTGGGAGAAGCGCAGCCGCTCGGCATCGAGAGAGGCTGCCCGCTCCTGCTCCGCACGCTGGTCCTGCAGGCGCATGAGGTCGAAGGAGATTCGGGAAACGGGGATGGTCACGCACGCGACGCCCGTCAGCAGGGCGCCCATGCCGACATAGACCCACAAGGCCTGGGGATCGGTGACGAACACGAGAGCGCCGGCCGCCGACCCGACAGTGAGCACCAGCAGGGTCACGACGGCCCTGGCGTGTCGGCTCCACATGACCTCGAGCGCACCGGCGAGGGCGAAGGCCAGGGCGCCCAGGGGAGTCAGATCCCAGAGGGCGCTGAGCGCCCAGGTGAGAGTGCCCAGGGCGAGCACTGCCCAACGCGTCGGAGCAGCCACCTCCCGGTGCCACTGGGACAGCAGCCAGAGGCCGGCGATGAGGCCGGGTGCCAGGACGAGAGGGGGCCACGGCTCCACAGCGGACGTCAGGAGGGCGACGATGGCGGCAACACCGAAGACTGCGAGCAGGACGAAGCTCGTCCTGCTGCGCAGCCTTCGCGTCTCCGACGTGTGCTCGGAGGTCATGGGCACTCCATGTTCAGTCAGCGCGTGGATCGGGTGCCCCTCAGGAGGTCACCTGCGTCTCTCGCTCGACGGCCTTGTGGCTGGCCGAGAACCCCACAGCGGTCGCGACGACGGCGACCACCATGCCGACGATCAGCCAGGTGGCGTCGGCGGTGTCCCGTGCGGGGACCCAGGAGGTGATCTCAGAGGGCAGGATCTCGGGGATGGGCAGGTAGTGCAGCGTCAACATGACGCCGAACGCGGTGGCACAGAGAAACAGGATGAATGCGATGGTCCGGATGGTCTTCATGGGAGCCTCCCGTGTCCAGGTCGATGGTTGGTTCTCTTCGGCGGTCCCGATCCGCCGCGGGTGCCGCGGGATCGGAACGACATCCACCTTTCCGTCACCGGCCCGCCCCGCACCAGTGACGCAGCGTCATGCTTGCGCACCAACTCTGTCATGCCGCGCAGTGACGTGACCTCACTGTCGGGGGCGGATTCCGGTTGGTTGTGTGGGGGACATGCAGAACACGACGCTTCTCCCCGCCCCCACCGCCGTCGACTCTCGCACGGAGACGATCGTCGAGATCCACGACCTCAGGGTCGACTACGGGGACTTCACTGCCGTCGACGGGATCGATCTCGAGATCCGACGTGGGGAGTTCTTCGGCCTGCTCGGCACCAACGGTGCCGGGAAGACCACCACCATCGAGGTCATGGAGGGTCACCGGGCCCCGACCGCCGGCTCCGTGCGGGTCCTCGGGCAGGACCCGAGCGACCGCACCCTGCGTCGTCGGGTGGGGATCATGCTCCAGGAGAGCGGGTTCGCCCCGGACCTGACCGTACGCGAGACCCTCGCGCTGATCGGTCGTCTGACGCGGCGGGACGACGACGTCGACCGTGTCCTGGACCTCGTGGACCTCCGCCGGCGTCGGGACACCCGGACCGGGCAGCTCTCTGGCGGCGAGAAGCGCCGCCTCGACTTCGCCACGGCGATCTTCGGCTCACCGGAGCTGATCTTCCTTGACGAGCCCACCACGGGGTTGGACATCGAGGCACGCGACGCACTCTGGCACGTCGTGGACCGGCTGCGTGACGAGGGCGCGACGATCCTGCTCACCACGCACTACCTCGAGGAGGCCCAGGAGCGGGCCGACCGCATCGCGCTCATGCACAGCGGCCGCATCCATCGGCAGGGGACAGTCGCCGAGCTCACCTCGGCCTTCCCCTCGACCATCAGCTTCCGGCTGAGTGGTGAGCCCACCGTCCCGTTCGAGGACGCGACGATCGCACCCGGCGGCGCGGTCACCATCCCCACCACGAACCTCCAGGAGGACCTGTACCGCCTCCTGGTGTGGTCCCGCTCCCGCGATGTGGAGCTCGAGGGCCTGAACGTCGGAGCCGAGGGGCTCGAATCCCTCTTCCGCGCCCTTAACGCCTGATCACACGTCCTCACGACCGACTCGACCACCACAAGAGGAGCCCGCAATGTTCGCCATCGCCCGCAGCGAGATGACACAGCTCGTCCGCAACCGCCTCGTCGCAGCCTCGTCGTTGTTCATCCCCCTCGCCTTCAGCGCGGTCCTGATCTTCAACCGCGAGAACTTCGGGGGCACCCCGGTGACGGCCGCTCTGATCCTGGTCACCGTGACCGCCATGGGCACCTACATCACGGCGACGACCACCCTGGCCTCCCGCCGCCAGAACCTGTTCCTCAAGCGGCTGCGCTCCACGTCGGCGAAGGACGCCTCCATCTTGAGCGGTCTCGTGCTGCCGATTGCGCTGGTGAACCTGGTGCAGGCCGGGGTCATCGTCGCGATCCTGTCGGTCGTCGGCACCCCTCCGGTGGGGGTCGTGGCCGTCGTGGCCGCCGTCGTCGTCCTGGAGTTGATGTTCGTGGGCGCGGCCATCGCGACGGCGGGTCTCACCAACTCCCCGGACCACGCGCAGGTGACCACGCTGCCCCTGTTCGTCGTCGCCCTCGGCGCCTCCATGTGGGTCGGTCTGACCGGCACGGAGGAGCTTGCCGGAGTCAAACGCCTGCTCCCCGGCGGTGCGGTGACCGAGCTGATCATCGAGGGATGGAGCGGCATGGCCCTCCACGAGGCCGTCAGCCTGCTGCTGCCGAGCCTCGCCTTCGTCGTGGCGGCGTTCGCCATGGCAAAGAGCACCTTCCGGTGGGAACCGCGTACCTGAGGCCCGCATGGTCACCACCTTCCGCTCCTCATGACACAGAGCAGAGCGACACTGCGACAGCGGGCCGGCCCACCGCTGTCGGTGCACTCATCGGGGCTCTGGAGGAACTGAGCCGCCGAGAGGACGGAGAGGACCGGACCCTCTTCTCGTGGCCGGGGCGCCAGACCGCCCTCCCCGCGTCAGCCCACGTTCGCGCCGAAGAGCAGGCCGAGCACGTACGTCACGGCGGCGGCGCCGAAGCCGATCGCGAGCTGGCGCAGGCCCCGGGCCAGCGGTGAGGAGCCGGACAGCAGCCCGACCACACCGCCGGTGAAGAGCAGGGCCGCGCCCACCATCGCCGCAGCCAGGCCCAGGGCCCACGGCCCGGACATGCCGAAGATGTACGGCAGGATCGGGATGAGTGCGCCGGAGGCGAAGAACGCGAAGCTGGACAGGGAGGCGCTCCACGCCGAGCCGATCTCCGCGAAGGAGTCCGAGTGGTCCACCGGGCCCTGGGAGCCGTCGGGACGGGCGGAGAACTGCGGGTTGCAGTCGCACGTGAGATAGCCGAGGCGCTCGAGCGCGCGGTGCTCGGCGTCCTCGGGCGTCATGCCGCGGGCCAGGTAGACGAGCTTGAGCTCGTTGTGGTCCAGGTCCAGGTGCTGGGCCGCCTCGAGGGTGATCTGGGTGGGGGAGGAGGCCTCGAGCAGCTCCCGCTGGGACCGCACCGAGACGTACTCGCCGGCCGCCATGGACAGCGCGCCCGCCAGCAGGCCGGCCACGCCCGTGAACAGCACGACGGACGGCGCCACGCCCGTCGCGCCGATGCCCATCACGAGCGCCAGGTTGGAGACCAGCCCGTCGTTCATGCCGAAGACGGCGGCACGGAAGTTGCCTGCCAGCTGCTCGCGACCCCGGGCGGCGAGGCCGCGCACGACCTCCTCGTGGATGGCCTCGTCCGCCACCATGCCCTCGGGGGCGTCCTGGTCCTCCGCGTAGGGAGTGTCCGACTCGGCGCGCTGGGCCAGGGCCAGCACGAACACGGAGCCGAAGATCCGTGCGAGCCAGCGCAGCAGGACGCGACGGAAGGAGGGGCGTGGGGGGTTCTCGGCGTGCTTGCCCAGGAGAATCCGCCAGTGCTGCTCATGGCGGCGCTCGGCCTCGGCGAGGCCGAGCAGGATGTCGCGCTCCACACCGTCCTTGCGGGCGGCGATGTCGCGGTAGATCTGGCCCTCGGCGATCTCATCCGCGAGGTAGCGGCGCCAGCGTCGGACCTGCTCGCGGGTCGGCTCGGGGCGTGCTGCAGGAGTGGCGGTGTGGGCGGGGCTCATGGGGCTCCATCGGATGGTCGGGCGGGGACGGGCGCCGCCGCCGCGGACCACGGCGGCCGGGCGCGCGCCCGACCCGCCAGTCTACGCCGTCGCTACCATGGCCGCATGGACGCAGCAGAGACCCCCGACGGCCCCGAGGCCGCCGCCCACGACGGCGGCCGGCCGGCCTGGCAGCACCGCCTCCTGGCGGGCGGGGTGGAGCCGGACCCCCGGTTCACGCTCGCCAATGAGCGCACGTTCCTGGCCTGGGTCCGGACGGCGCTGGCGCTGCTGGCCGGCGGGGTCGCGGTGGAGGCGTTCGCCGGCGCCCTCTTCGCGCCGCCGGTCCGGGTGGTGCTGAGCACGGTGCTGCTCGTCCTGGCGGCGCTGCTCGCCCTGGGCGCGGGTGCGCGCTGGCTCCGGGTGGAGCGGGCGATGCGCCGCGGCCGTCCGCTGCCGCTGCCGCTGATCGTCCCGGTCCTGGCGGGGGGCGTCGTGCTGGCGGTCGTGGTGCTGCTGGCCGCCGTCGTCCTGCCGCGGGGCTGAGGCGATGCGCCTGCATCACGACCCGGGGCTGCAGCCCGAGCGCACCGTGATGAGCTGGGGCCGCACGGTCCTGGCGCTGGGCGTCCTCAGCCTCACGTTCCTGAGGTGGTGGCCGGCCGTCGGCGCGTGGGCGTTCGGGCCTGCGGTGGTGGCGGCCGTCGGCGGGGCGGCGGTGCTGGCCACGCAGCGCCGGCGCTACGTGGCGCACGCGGACGGGATCGCGCGGGAGCAGGCCCGGCCGGCGCTGGCGTCGGTGGCCTGCATGGTCGCGCTGGTGGTGGGCTTGGCGGGCCTCGGGATCACCGCCACGCTGCTGCACGCGGCCTGATCCGCGAACGACGACGGCGCCCCTCACCTGCGCGGGCAGGTGAGGGGCGCCGTCGTGCCTCCGGGGGCGGACCGCTCAGCGGGCGATCATGCCGTGGGGGTCGATGACGAACTTCTCCACGGCGCCCTGGTCGAACTCCGCGTAGGCCTGGGGTGCCTCGTCCAGGGTGATCACGCGCGGGTTGACCAACTCCGTCAGGTACGGCATCCGGTCCCACAGGATCGACATCATCAGCTGACGGTTGTAGCGCATGATGGGCGCCTGGCCGCCGATGATGTGGGGCGACTTGATCCAGGCCTTGCCAAAGTCCACCGGGAAGGTGCCCTCCTGCTCGGCCTTCGTCTCCGCGATCGGGTCCGGCCCGTAGATGCCGATGATGCCCGTGGCACCGCCCGGACGGGTGATGTCCAGGACCTGGTTCACGGCGGCGATCGGCTGCATCTCATCGGACTCGGAGCCCAGGCCGTGGGCCTCGGAGCCGACGCAGTCCACCGCGCAGTCCACCATCGGCTCGCCGAGGATGTCGTTCACGGCGTCCTGCAGGTTCTCCGTGACGGAGAGGTCGATGGTCTCGCAGCCGTGCTTGCGCACCAGCTCCAGCCGCGAGGCGTCCTGATCGCCCACGATGATGCACGAGGCGCCCAGCAGCCGAGCGGCGGCCGCGGCGCACCGGCCCACGGGCCCGGCACCGGCGATGTAGACGGTGGAGCCGGGCTTGGCACCGGCCTCCATGAGGCCGTGGAACGCCGTCGGGAGGATGTCCGAGAGCACGGCCAGATCCAGGATCTTCTCCATCGCCTGCTCCTGGTCCGGGAAGCGCAGCAGCTGGAAGTCGGCGTACGGCACGAACAGGTACTCGGCCTGTCCGCCCTGGAAGTTGCCCAGATTGAAGCCGTAGGCGGCGCACGCCTGCTCCGGGTTGGCGGTCTCACACACCTCGGTGCGGCCGGCGCGGCAGTTGCGACAGCGGCCGCAGGCCACGTTGAACGGCACGGAGACGAGGTCGCCCTCCTGCAGGAACTGGACGTCGCTGCCGATCTCCAGCACCTGGCCGGTCATCTCGTGACCCAGCACCATGCCCTCGGGCACGGGGAAGGAGCCGCGGTAGATGTGCAGGTCGCTGCCGCAGATGTTGGTGGCGACGATCTTGAGGATGACACCGTGCGGGGCGGCGGAGCCGTCAGGCATCTCCAGCTTGGGGAAGTCCAGCTCGTCGACGCGCACGTCCTTGATGCCGTGGAATGCCACGGCGCGGTTCTTGGTGGTCATGAAACTGCTGCCTTTCTGTCTCCAGCGAGGCCCCCGGCGGGGCGAGAGACGGGGCGAACCCGAGGGGGAGTCCCAGTCCCGGGCTGTACGGACACACTAGGGGCCCGGGGGAGCCTGGGGGAAGGGTCGCCCGCCGCCACCCGCCGCACCGGTCACCTGGCCTCGGCCACCGTGCGGGCGTCGGAGGATCACAGGCCCCGGGGTCATCGGCCAGGGGCACTCTCAGACCGCGGCGTCGACGCCGTGGCGGGAGCGCACCCGCCAGGCCTCGAGGACCGCGGGATCGGTGGGCCGGGTCATCAGGCTGAGGAGGACGTACACGACGGCGGAGGCGGCCAGACCGACGTAGATCGGCTCGTTCGCGAAGACGCCCTCCAAGGGCTCGGCGGCGTTCAGCTCGAGCCAGCCCATGGTGCCGAGGGTGCCCAGCGTTCCGACCACCATGGACCACAGCGCCGCCGTGCCGGTGCCGCGCTTCCACACGAGGCCGCCGACGATCGCGACGAACAGGCCGCCCACGAGGATGTCGTACGCGATGGTCAGGGCCGCCACCACGTCCGGGACGACGATCGCCAGCCCCAGCACGACGGCGCCGAGCAGCAGCACCCAGCCGCGGTTCGAGGCGAGCTCCGCCGCGGTCTCCGTGGCCGCGTCCTCGGTGGTGGCGCCGTCCTCGGCGGCGGCGGCCTCGCCGCGGAGGATGGGGAGGATGTCGGTGCGCATCACGGTCGAGGCCGCGATGATCGCCCCTGATGCGGTGGACATCATGGCCGCGACGGCGGCCGCCAGGGCCACGCCGCCCACGCCGACGGGCAGCAGGTTCTGGGCGACCCACGCGAACACGTCGTCCGTGGTGGCGATGTCCGCGGTCACCGTGCGGGCGGCCATGCCGATCACGGCGCCGGCGACGCCGTAGGCGATGCAGTACAGCCCCGCCGTGGCGCCGCCGATCTGAGCCACGCGCGGGGAGCGGGCCGTGAAGACGCGCTGCCAGACGTCCTGGCCGATCAGCAGGCCGAGGGTGTAGATCACGAAGTAGGTGACGATCGACTGCACGCCGATCCCGTCCCAGCTGAAGAACTCGGCGCCCAGGCGCTGCTGCATGGCGCTCCAGCCGCCGGCGTTGGCCAGGGAGAGGGGGAGCATGAGGGCGAACAGGCCGATGGTCATGATGAGGAACTGGGCCATGTCGGCCAGGGTGATGGACCACATGCCGCCGAGCACGGAGTAGGCCAGCACGATGCCGCCGCCCACCAGGACGGACAGCCAGCGGTCCCAGCCGAAGAGCACCACGAAGATCGACGCGTAGGCGCCCGTGGAGGTGGCGGCGAGCATGAGCGTGTAGGCGAGCATCACGAAGGAGGAGGCGTGGGAGGCCCCGCCGCGGCCGTACCGCAGGCGCAGCATCTGCGAGACGGTGTAGATCTTCAGGCGGGCCAGGATCGGGGCGAACGCCACCGACAGGATGAGCACGCCGACGCCGATGGCGGCCACGAGCCACGCGCCGGAGAGCCCGAACTCGTACCCCAGGCCGACGCCGCCCACGGTGGCGGCGCCGCCGAGCACGACGGCGGCCATGGTGCCGGTGAACAGCACCGGCCCGAGGCGGCGGCCCGCCACGAGGTAGTCCTCCGAGCTGGCGGCGCGGGTCTTGCCCCACCAGCCGAAGGCGAGCATGCCGACCAGGTAGACGGCGACGATGGTCAGGTTGAGGGTCACGGGTGGTCCTTGGGGCGAGGGGATCCAGGGCGCCGGGATGCGGGGGCGCCGCGGGCGGGACAGGAGAGATCGGCGTGTTGCCGATCACACGATCTGGGTCTACGGTAAACACATGTTGCATCGCAGGCAACATGTCGTCCAGGGCGACGGGGCGCAGGCTCCGGGTCGAACGAGAGGAGCGCGTGTGTCCGAGCATGTCGTCCAGACACCGCCCCGCGGCACCGTGAGCACGCTCCGCATGCTCCTGATCTGGCTGGCCGCCAACCTCGTGGTCACCACGCTTCTGACGGGGACCCTCTTCCAGCCCGGGGTCTCCTATGCCACCGCCTTGACAAGCATCGTGCTCGGCACCGTCCTCGGCGCCCTCGTCCTGGTGGGGGTCGGGGTCATCGGCGCCCGCACCGGTCTGCCCACCATGGCGCTGACCCGTGCGGCCTTCGGCCACCGCGGATCTCTGTTGCCGGTGACGTTCAACGTGGTGGTCCTGATGGGGTGGTCCTGGGTGCAGGCCATGCTGGCCGGCCTCGCGGTGGACGCCCTGGTGTCCGCGGCCACCGGATTCTCCTCGCCGATGCTCTTCGCGGTCCTGTGCCAGCTCGTCGTCGTGGCCCTGGCGATCCTCGGGCACGAGGGCATCGCGCGGATCGAACCCTGGCTCGCCCTCGTGATGCTCGCCGTGATGGGCGGGATCTTCGTCACCGCCTTCCGTGCCCACGGCCCGGCCGAGCTGGCGTCGATCCCGGTGGACCCCGCAGTCGAGCTGACTCCCGCCCTCGCCTTCGATCTCGTCTTCGCCACGGCCATCTCGTGGACCGTCCTCTCCGCCGACATCACCCGGAACGCGAGCACCCCGCGAGCGGCCGCGCTGGGCTCTGGCATCGGCTACACCCTGTCCACCGTCATCGCGATGAGCCTGGGCCTCACGGCCTTCGCACACGTGCTCCTGGGCGACGCCGCGGCCACCCCCTTCGACCCGGCGACCCTCGTCGCGGCCTTCGGCTGGCCGCTGGCCGTGGTGATGTTCCTCTCGGTCATGGCCACGAACACGATGGTGGTCTACGGGATG
This sequence comes from Micrococcus sp. Mcc28, assembly GCF_024519775.1. Classification (NCBI taxonomy): domain Bacteria; kingdom Bacillati; phylum Actinomycetota; class Actinomycetes; order Micrococcales; family Micrococcaceae; genus Micrococcus; species Micrococcus sp. Mcc28. Next base: position 48,045 of record NZ_JALJRH010000003.1, read on the forward strand.
GCGACGTCGGTCACCCACGCCTCGCTGAGCCGGCCCCTTCCGTTCGTGCCTGTCGCCCTGGTGCTCGGCGCGGTGAGCGTCATCGGTGCGATGTGGTTCGACCTGCTCACCCGCTTCACAGATTTCCTTGCGCTGATCGGCGCCTTCTTCGTGCCGGTGTTCGCCGTGATCCTCGTGGACTACGTGCTCCAGGGCCGCCGCACCACCCTGGACGTGCTCGTGGCCCGTGGCCCGCGCGCCTGGTTCCGCGGGGGTGTCCACGGGCGAGCAGTGGCCGTGTGGGTCGTCGGTGCCGCGACGTCGTGGCTGCTCACGGACGTGTGGCCCAGTCCCGTCGGTGTCACCGTCCCGGTGTTCCTCCTGAGCGCCCTGCTCTACGCCCTGCTCGCCTGGCCGCGTCATCGGCCGGAGGCCCGCCCGGAGGCCGGCGCGTCGATCGAGGGACGCCGTGGCGTCTGACTCCGTTGCCCCCCTGCTCCTCTCGCGCCCCCTGGAGGACCGCATGCCCGTGTACCCGGGCGATCCAGGTGTGCGTATCCGTCCCGCCCTCACCGTCGCCCAGGACGGGGTCGCGGTCATGGCCCTCGAGATCGGCTCGCATGCCGGCACCCACGTGGACGCCCCGTGCCACACCGTGCCGGGCGGCCGCACCGTCGAGGGGCTGACCTGGGACGAGCTGTGCGGGGACACCCTCGTCCTCGGTCTGGCCGGGCTCGCCCCCGGGGAGCCGATCTCCGCCGCGCGCCTGGCCCCCCTCCTGCCCGGCACGGATGCGCAGACGCCCGCCCGACTCCTGCTGGCCACGGGCTGGGATCGACACTGGCGCGACGGCCTCCTCCGCGCGCGTCATCCCTTCCTCACAGGAGAGGCCGCGGCCATGCTGTGGGATCGTGGCATCCGTCTGTTGGGGGTGGACATGCTCAGTCCCGATCCCACCGGGCTCGCCGGTGAGCCCGACCTTCCTGCCCACGCGGCCTTCCTCGGCGGCGACGGGATCATCGTCGAGAACCTCGTGGGGCTGGACGCGCTCCGCCCCGCAGGGGCGGCGCCGCGCGCCGACTGGTCCGCCCGCCTCCGGCTCGAGGTGCATCCGCTGCCCCTGGCCGGCGGCGACGGCGCCCCGGCCCGCGTCCTCGCCTGGCCGACGTCGGGAGGAACGCGATGAAGGCCCTCCCGCTCGAGACCACCCCGGGCCAGGCGCTGATCGGCCGCCGGCTGCGCGCGCTGCGCGAGGCGCGGCGGCTCACCGTGGCCCAGCTGGCCGAGGCGGCCGGCGTCAGCAAGGGCTTCCTCTCCCGCCTCGAGCGGGACCTGACGAGCCCGTCCGTGAGCACGCTCGTGACCCTGTGCCAGGTGCTCGGCGCGAGCCCGGGCGACGTCCTGGACGCGCCCGAGGTGACGGTCGTGCGCCTCGCCGACGCCCCCGCGATCAGCCTCGGCGGCGAGGGCATCCGCGAGCGCCTGATCACCCCGCGCGGCAGTCGCGACCTGCAGATCCTGCGCGCCGACATCGCGCCGCACGGCCGCGGGGAGGCGGAGCTGTACACCGTGGACTGCCGCGTGGAGGCGGTGCACGTGGCCACCGGCCGCCTCGAACTGCGGACCACCGAGGCCGTGCACCTGTTGGAGGAGGGGGACACCGTCACCCTCCCCGGCCGCGAGCCTCACTCGTGGGCCAATCCGGACGACCGCCCCGCCGTCGTGCTGTGGACCCTCGTGGGCCACGCGTGACCCCGTGCGGCACGCCCGCACCGGACAGACCAGACCGAACCGAATCGAACCGAACCGCCCCGAGAGGACATCCCAGATGCTCGAGATCCCCCGCGTCGAGGACAACGGCCGCCTCGGCCCCGTGAACTCCGCCCTCGTGCCCCGCTACGGCGGCGCCCCCACCTACGCGCTGCTGCCGCGCCTGGACGAGGCGGCCGCGGCCGGCGTCGCCCCGGAGATCAAGGTGGTCGGCGTCCCGTTCGACGCCGGTGTCTCCTACCGCCCCGGTGCACGCTTCGGGTCCGGCCACGTGCGGCAGTCCTCGCGGCTGCTGCGCCCGTACAACCCCGCCACGGACACCTCGCCCTTCGCGCAGGCCCAGGTGGTGGACGCCGGGGACATGGCGGTGAACCCGTTCACCATCGGCGAGGCCATCGAGGCGATCCAGCAGGACGCGATGGACCTCACCGAGGACGGCTCCTCGCTCATGACCATCGGCGGCGACCACACCATCGCGCTGCCGCTGCTGCGCGCCGCCTCCGCCCGGGCGGGTGAGCCCGTGGCCCTGCTGCACTTCGACGCCCACCTGGACACGTGGGACACCTACTTCGGCGCCGAGTACACCCACGGCACGCCGTTCCGCCGCGCCGTGGAGGAGGGGATCCTGGACACCGAGGCCATCTCGCATGTGGGCACGCGCGGTCCGCTCTACGGCAAGAAGGACCTCGACGACGACCACCGCATGGGCTTCGGCATCGTCACCTCCTCGGACGTGTTCCGTCAGGGCGTGGACGAGATCGTGGACCAGCTGCGCGAGCGCATCGGGGGTCGGCCGCTCTACATCTCGGTGGACATCGACGTCCTCGACCCCGCGCACGCGCCGGGCACCGGCACCCCCGAGGCCGGCGGCATCACGAGCCGCGAGCTGCTCGAGATCCTCCGCGGCCTGCGCGGGCTGGACATCGTGGGCGCGGACCTGGTGGAGGTGGCCCCGGCCTACGACCACGCCGAGCTGACCGGCGTCGCCGCCTCCCACGTGGCGTACGACCTCATCTCCCTGATGGCCGACCGCCGCGCCACCCGCGCGGCCGCCGGTGAGGAGCCGGGCCGATGACGGACGAGCAGACGACGACGGCGGCGGCCCCGCGGCGCAACGGCGGCGACCTCGCCGTCGAGACGCTCCACGCCCTGGGTGCACGGACGGTCTTCGGCATCCCGGGCCAGCACGCCCTCGGCCTCTTCGACGCCCTGTCCCGCTCCCCGCTGGAGTTCGTCTCGAACCGCGTGGAGAACAACGCCGCCTTCGCCGCGGACGGGTACGCCCGGGCCACCGGCGAGGTCGGCGTCCTGTTCCTGTCCACCGGCCCGGGCGCCCTCACCTCGCTGGCCGGCCTGCAGGAGGCCTACGCGACCGGTGTGCCGATGCTCGTGATCGCCTCGCAGATCCCGCTGTCCGGGCTCGGCGCCCGGCGCAAGGGCATGCTGCACCAGCTGGACGACCAGAAGGCCTCGGCCCGCAACGTCACCAAGGCCCAGTTCACGGTGCACCACGCCTCGGGCATCCCGTCCGCCATCCAGGACGCGTGGGCCGAGGCCGTCACCGTGCCGCAGGGGCCGGTGTGGGTCGAGATCCCGCAGGACGTGCTGCTCGGCGAGGTCATGGTGCCCCCGGTCGAGGACGCCCTGGCCGTGCCCTACGACCACCCACCGCGCGCGGAGCTCGTGGCCGAGTCCGTGCGCTGGCTGCGCGGGGCCGGGCGGGTGGCGATCGTGGCCGGCGGCGGCGTGCGCCGCTCCGGCCGGGCCGCGATGGCGAGCCTGCGGGAGGTCGCGGAGCTGCTCCAGGCACCCGTGGTGTGCTCGCCGGGCGGCAACACCGCCTTCCCGTGGGGGCACCCGCTCAGCCTCGGCGGCTGGGTGGAGGACCGCCTCGTCACGGATCTGCTCGAGGACGCGGAGGTGCTGCTGGTGGTGGGCTCCTCCCTCGGCGAGGTCACCTCGAACTACTTCACGCTCGAGCCGCGCGGCCGTCTCATCCAGGTGGACGCGGAGCCGCGGGTGCTGGAGACCAACCACCCCACGCTGGGTGTGCGCGCCGACGCCGGCCAGGCGCTCGAGGCCCTCGCCGCGGCGCTGCGCGAGTCGGGCTCGGTGGCGCAGGACGCCGCCGTCTGGCACGGCCGCACCCCGGCCGAGGTGGTCGCCGACGTCAACGCGCGCATCGGCGCCCGGCTAGACGCCCAGGACCTCGGCGTGGAGCGCCGGCTCCTGGCGGACATCCGGGCCGCCGTCCCGTCGACCATGCAGACGTACTGGGACATGACCATCGCCGCCTACTGGGCGTGGAACTGCTGGGACGCGCAGGACGGCGAGTTCCACTCTGCCCAGGGCGCCGGGGGGCTCGGCTACGGGTTCCCGGCCGCGTTCGGCGGCGCGGTGGGCCTGGCCCACCAGGGACGCACCGGGATCGACGGGCGCGTGCTCGCCGTCGCCGGCGACGGCTCGGCGATGTACTCCCTCGCCGAGCTCGCGGCCGCCAGACAGCACGGCGCGGCGGTGACGTGGCTGATCATCGACGACGGCGGGTACGGCATCCTGCGCGAGTACATGGAGGGCGCGTTCGGCAAGGCCACGGCCACCGAGCTCGACCGGCCGGACTTCCAGGCCCTCGCCGCCTCCTTCGGCGTGCCCGCCGAGACGGTGGGAGTGGGGGACGTGCGCGGCGCGCTCGAGCGCTCGTTCCAGGCGGACGGGCCGAACGTCGTCGTGGTGCAGACCCGCCTGGCGATGTGGGCGCCGAGCCACCTGGGGGAGGCCCCGGAGGTCTGAGGCGGCCCGGCGCCGGAATCGCTGACTCGACCCTGAGAGTGTGCGCCACCTTTCCAGGTGCATGTTTCAGCAACGGAGCTGGACCGGCAGGTAGTTGAGGCGTCGACCGAGGCGCCGGCGGTCCCGCCCGTGTCAGAAACCGCCCAGGAGATGTCCTGGAACCATCCCGCCGATCTCACGAAAACGTCCGGCATCCGTTGCCATGCTGGCCTCTCGACGCGGTCCGCCACCCGGCGGGCGCCCCACGAGAGGAACTCCATGGCCCCCTGGCTCTCGATCCGCTCCCGCCGTCCCTTCCCCCAGGTCTCCGAGGGAGGCGAGGCCCCCGCCGTCACGCCCACCTTCGAGGGCCGGGCCTTCCACCGCCCGGCCGAGGACGTCGAGGACCAGGGCGCCGCCTTCGACGTCGGCACGCTCGTCTCCCGCCGCAACGCGCTGGGCATCTTCGGCGCGGGGGCGGGAGCCCTCGTCCTCGCCGCGTGCGGTGTCCAGGAGGGCGCCTCGTCCTCCTCCGGCTCGACGTCGGCGAGCGCCGGCTCCTCGTCACCCGCGGCCTCCTCCTCGTCGGCGGCGAGCGCCTCGCCGTCCGCCACCCTGACCGAGATGGTCACCGAGAACGCAGGCCCGTACCCGGGCGGCGGCTCCAACGGCCCGGACGTGCTCGACGCGTCCGGCATCGAACGTTCCGACCTGACCACGAGCATCGACACGGGCACCGTCGCCGAGGGCGTCCCGCTGACGGTGACGATGAACGTGATCGACATGGCCCACGGCGACGCCGCCATGACCGGCGCCGCCGTGTACCTCTGGCACGCCGACGCGCAGGGCCGCTACTCGATGTACTCGGACGGCATCACGGAGGAGACCTACCTGCGCGGCGTCCAGGTGGTGGGCGACGACGGCACGGTCACCTTCACCACGGTGTGGCCCGGCTGCTACGCCGGCCGGTGGCCCCACCTGCACTTCGAGGTGTTCCCGGACAAGGCGTCCATCACGGACGCGACGAACAACGTCCTCACCTCCCAGATCGCCATGCCCGAGGAGCAGTCCTCGCAGGTCTACGCCACCTCGGCCTACGACGGGTCGACGGCGAACTTCGCCAAGGTCAGCCTCGAGACGGACAACGTCTTCTCGGACGGCTACGAGACGCAGCTGCCGCAGATCACGGGCTCCGTGGAGAGGGGCTTCGCCATCACCATCGACGTCCCGATCGACACCACCACCGAGGAGGAGCAGGGCGGGATGGGCGGGCCCGGCGGTGGCCAGCCCCCGGCGGGCGGCGAGGGCGGGCAGCCCCCGGCGCGCCCCTGAGCCTTCCCGGCCCGGTCACCGGCTCAGTCGGTCTGGGACTCGTTGCGCTCGGGGTGCGGACCGAAGACGAAGTGGCGGCCGGACACGCGCTGGACGTCCACGCGGACGTAGAAGTCCTTGAGCGTCGGCACCCACGGCTCGATGCCGAGGGATTCGGCCTCCGCGATCTCCGCCTCCGTGTCCAGGCGGCGCGCGGTGCCGTGCACGAGCACGGACCAGGCCTGGTCGGCCAGGATCCCGTCGGCCTGCACCACGACGCGCGGATTCACCGTGAGCTCGGCGAGCTTCGAGCCGGGCGCGGTGCGGAAGTAGATGGCGCCGTCGTGGGCCCGCACGTTCACCGGCACGATGTCCGGCCGCCCGTCCACGGCCAGCCCGAGGCGCGCGTGGCGCACGCGGCCCAGCAGTCGCCAGACCTGGTCCTCGTCCAGCACCAGGACGGCCTCCCCGTCCGGGTGCTCGAACATCAGGTGGTCCCCGGGCTCCGCGACGGGATCGGGGCGCTGCATCGACGGGGCGTCGGCGGTGTCGTGGTGCTGCGGGGTCATCGGGGCCTCCTGGCGTGCCGGGACGGGCGCCGTCGGGCGCGGCGCTGAGATCGGGTTCACTCCCATTCTAGACATGGTCGGTCGCCCGCGAGGCGACGATGTCGCCCAGCACCGCCGCCGTCGTCGGCGCCTCGCGGCCCGGGGCGACGGCGAGCGCGAACGGGCACGTGTGGGCGCGCGGGCCGTCGTCGACGAGCCGGCCCGACGACGGCGCGGCCGGGTCCGGCGTGAGCCACCTGCCCCCGGCGCGGCGCAGGATCAGCTGCCCCGCCGCGACGTCCCAGGGCTTGGTGTCCACGTACAGCGCGGCGTCGGCGCAGCCCGCCGCCGTGAAGGCGAGCTCGAGGGCGCCGGAGACGGTGCGGCGCACGGTCGCGTGGGCGGTCACGAGACGTCCGAAGCGGCGCAGCGCCTCCTCGCCCTCGCGCGCGATCGCCTCGCCCGCCGGATAGGAGGTCACGAGGTTCTGGGCGCGCTCGCCGCCGGCCGGCGCCGGCCGGCCGACCTCGGCCAGCGGACGCTCCGGCCCGTCGCCGCGGGTGAGGTAGGCGCCGTCCCCGTCGGCGGAGAACGCCAGCCCGCCCACGGGGTCCAGCACGACGCCGGCCACCACCTCGCCGTCGACCTCGGCGGCCAGGGACACCGAGAACATCGCGAAGCCGTGCGCGAAGTTGGAGGTGCCGTCGATGGGGTCGACGATCCAGGTCAGTCGGGCGGCCTCGCCGGTGCCGGCCCGCGCCCCGAGCTCCTCGCCGAGCACACCGGAGCCGGGGACCGCCGTCGTGAGCGCGGCGACGAGCCGGGCCTCGGTGCGTCGGTCGTGGACCGTGACCAGGTCGTGGTGCGTGGTCTTGGCCTCGGGTCCGGTGGCGGTGGGGGAGCGGAAGGCGGCGGCGAGGTCGTCGGCGACCGCGCGGGCGGCGTCGAGAGCGATCGCGCGCAGCTCGGCGGGGCAGGGCAGGGCGGGGCTCATGCCCCGAGCCTAGGTGTTGTGGGTCATGAGGTTCTTGACACGAGGCACGGGCTGAGATGAGACGAGCGGGCTCCGCCCCGCAGGATGGGAATTGCGACATCCACTCATCCGCGGAAGGAAGCCCGCTCGTGACTCACGCTAACGCACCTCTGACCCCCACCGGCCGGCTGCGCATGGTCCACCGCCACCTGAACGACGGGATCCCGCAGTCCCACGTGGCCACGGAGTTCCGCGTCAGTCGGCCCACGGTGGCCACCTGGGTCGCCCGCTACCGTGCCGAAGGCGAGGCAGGACTGCAAGACCGCTCGAGCCGGCCCCATCGCTCACCTGCCCGGCTCGACCCCGCGATCGTGGCCGAGCTGGAGGCCCTGCGCCGGGCCGAGAAGTGGTCCGCCCGGCGCATCCATCACCATCTGGTCGGCGAGGGCCACCAGGTGTGTCTTCGCACCGTGGGGCGATGGCTGCACCGGGCCGGGATCTCCCGCCTACGGGACCTGACCCCAGCCGGAGAAGACCTCCGCCGGCAGCCGGCCCGGAGGATCACCGCGAGGGGGCCAGGGCACATGGTGCACCTGGACGTGAAGAAGATCGGACGCATCCCTGAAGGGGGAGGCTGGCGCGCCCACGGAAGAGACAGTGAGGCGGGGCGTGCTTCCAAGCGCGGGTCTGGCCAGCGGGTCGGCTACACCTATCTGCACTCGGCGATCGACGGGTTCACCCGCCTGGCGTACACGGAGGCGCTGGAGGATGAGCGGGCGGCCACGACCGTGAGCTTCTACTGCCGGGCGCGGGCGTTCTTCGCCGCCCACGGCATCACCGTGGACCGGGTGGTCACGGACAACGGGAACAACTACCGGGCCGTGGACTTCACCGCGAAGGTGGTCTCGCTCGGGGGCCGGCACCACCGGATCCGCCCCTACACCCCGCGCCATAACGGGAAGGTCGAACGGTACAACCGGCTGATGGTCGATGAGGTCCTCTACGCCCGCCCGTACTCCTCAGAGCAAGCTCGGCGTGAGGCCCTGCAGGTGTGGGTGAACCACTACAACTACCATCGGCCTCATACCTCCTGCGGAGACGCTCCTCCGGCCTCACTGGCACCGACCCGAGTCGACAACGTCATGCCCTCCTACACCTAGGCGGGGGTCCGGACACTCCAGACCGCACGCGAGACAATGGGGCCGACCTACCGAGCAGAGGAGCCGCCATGACCGAGCACCCCCTCCCGACCCCCGACGACGACGCCACCCTCACCGGCCCGCAGACCCCCACGCCCCAGCGCGTGGCCGCCGTGCGTGCGCTGCGCGAGCTGCTCGCCGCCGGCTACGGCACCGAGGCCCGGCCCATCGCCTCGTACGGCGCCCCCGCGCCCGGCACCCTCGGCGGCGTCTACCCGGACTACGACGACCGCGTGTTCCCCGGCCTCGTGGCCGCGCAGGAGCTGGCCGGCATCGACGTCGATTACCTGCGGAACGTGGACCGGGTGAGCGAGGCCGGCATCGCCGAGGCGTCCCTGGCCGACCTCGGCACGCTGTTCACCTACCTGGTGCGCGGCGAGCGGTTCGCGGACGGGCACGTGGCCGCCGCGATCGAGAACGGCAAGGTCGGCCGCATGCTGGACCGCCTGACCGCGCTGGTCCCCGAGATCCGCTGAGAGCGCACGGTGCGGAATACTGGGCGCATGCCCGCAGCCTCCGACGCCCCCACGCCCGCGCCCCGGCGCGGCCGCCTGGCCCCTTCCGGTGACCCCACTCCCGTGGAGAACGTCGCCACGCACCTGCAGGAGGGGTGGAACCGTTGGCACCGCGCCCGCGCGCTGCGTGCCGGCAACGTGCCGACGGTCATGGCGTTCACGGGCTACGGCAGCACCAGCTGGGTGCGGATCCTCTCCCGTGTGGTGATCGCCTCCGACGAGGAGTTCATGAACGGCCGTCGGCTGTCGAAGGTGGTGGCGGACGGCGTGCGCGGCTGGCGCAACTTCGTGGCCCCGCCCATGGCCTACGCCGAGGTGGAGGTGCAGGTGGGGGACCTGCGCACCACGGTGCGCACGGACCGGATGGGCGTCGTCGACGTCGTGCTGGACGTCGAGCTGGAGCCCGGCTGGCAGACCGCCACCCTCCACGTCGGCGGCCAAGAGGAGCACGCCGTCATGGACCTGTACATCTGCGAGCCGGGCGCGCGGATCGGCCTGGTCTCGGACATCGACGACACCGTGGTGGTCACCTCGCTGCCCCGCCCCCTGCTGGCGGCCTGGAACTCGTTCGTGATCGACGAGCACGCCCGCACGCCCACTCCGGGGATCGCCGTGCTGCTGCGCCGGATCGCCGAGCTCGAGCCGAAGGCCCCCGTGCTGTACCTGTCCACGGGCGCGTGGAACGTGGCGCAGACCCTCACCCGCTTCCTGGGCCGCAACCTCTACCCGCTCGGCGCTCTGCTGCTGACCAGCTGGGGGCCCACGAGGGACCGCTGGTTCCGTTCCGGTCAGGAGCACAAGAGGGTCCAGCTCGAGCGCCTCGCCGAGCAGTTCCCGGACATCCAGTGGATCCTGGTGGGCGACGACGGCCAGCACGACCCCGAGATCTACGCCGAGTTCGCGCAGCGCCACCCCGACCGGGTCAAGGCGATCGTCATCCGGCAGCTGACCCCCTCGCAGGCGCTGCTCGCGGGCGGCCGGGCGGAGGACACCCGCCATTCCACCCCGGGCATCCCGTGGTGCTACGGCCCGGACGGGGCCACGCTGTCCAATCAGCTCGAGGACCTGGGCATCCTGCCCGTCGAGTTCGTGGACGTGCAGCCCGAGGCCTGGCGCGAGGACATCCTCGGTGACGACGAGGCGCCGGCGACCCTCGACGCCCCGGGGCAGCGCGACGGCCGGCCCGCGGACGAGGAGGCCGCCCGATGACCGCCTCGCGCTCCGTCGAGGTCCGCATCCCGCTGCGCTGGGCGGACATGGACGCCTACGGCCACGTGAACAACATCGCCGTGGTGCAGCTGCTGGAGGAGGCCCGCGTGGCGGCCTTCGGCGTGCCCGCGAACACCGGCGCCGGTGGCGGGCAGGCCCCGCCGATCGACCTCCTCGAGGGGGTGGCCCCCGGTGTGCGGACGTTCATCTCCGAGCACACTGTGAAGTACCGGGCCCAGATGCCCTACCGCCCCGTGCCGCTGCGCGTGGTGGTGAGCGTGGACGCCGTGAAGGCCGCCTCGGTGCACGTGGGCTACGCCCTGCACGACGGCGTCGACGACACCCTCTGCGCCACCGCGACGTCCGTCATGGTGTTCGTCGACGGGCAGACGGGCCGCCCCGTGCGCATCAGCCCCGAGCAGCGGGCGGCGCTGGCCGGCTGAGGCAGGCTGATGTGGGCTGCTGACTGCCCGGCAGCCGCCCAGCGACATCACCGCCGTGCAGCACGGCTGTGATGTCGCAGAGCGGAGGTCGAACGCTCGGGCTCGCGGAGGTCGGGACCGGGCCCGTGGGACGGCCGTGGATCAGACCGAGCGGGGGACGCCCGCGGCGGTGAGGATCCGCGCCAGCCGGTCCGGCCGCAGGAGGTCTCCCCACGTCCAATGCGCGCCCGCCCGGGTGACCAGCTGCAGGGCCACCTCCCGTTCCTTCTCCCGGCGGATGCTGGCGCGGCGGGCCGTGTCGTCACCGTCGAAGAACGACAGGTCGTACTTGCCCAGCCCGTCGAACTCCCCGTACACCCGCACCTGCTCCCACCAGAAGTCCGTGCGGGCCACCTCGCGTCCGTTCGCATCCCGGTGGCGATGCTGCAGCGCCGTGGGCGGGACGAAGCCGAGCTCGTGGATGCTGGCCCGGCTGTAGGACTCGCCGGCGGATTCCGCCCGCGCGTCCGCGAAGTGCCAGGCCCGCTCGAATCGGCGGAGGGCGGCCGCGGATTTGAGTCGGCTCTCCGCCTGCCTCGCCCAGCGTGCGGCCTCCTCGGGCCGGGCTCGGACGAGCGCGTCCAGCGGGGCCACGGCGTCGCGGAACGGGGTGGCCGCCCCCAGCACCAGCAGCACCGTGGGCAGCGGATCCGCCAGGACGGTTCCCAGGCTCTGCCCGTCCGACAGGACGGCCTCGACCGGCTGAGGCGCGGCGGGACGGGAAGCCGGCGATCGTGGGCCACCACGGAGGGGGCGAAGGGACGGCGGGTCAGCGGACCGGCGCCGTGATGCCCGGGCGAGGGGGCGCGCAGCTCGAGCACGGGCGGCTCGACGGCCGGCCCCAGACCGTGCAACCGGGCCGCGGTCAGGCCCGTGAACACCGTCGCGGGGCGGGCGATCGAGAGGGCGACGGCGGACACGACCGCCCTGTCCCACGGACGCAGCGCGGCCCAGTCGCTGACGCTGATGTAGACGCGCGGGCAGAGCCGCACGAGGACCCCGCGGGTCCAGGCGCGTTCGAGACGGCGCCGCGCCGCCCCGTCGTGAGGGTCCGCCGCGCTGAGCAGGGGCCCGCGTCCCGGGAGCAGCGCACGCGAGTGGTCGGAGAGCAGGGTCATGCGGCCCAGTCTCGTGGGCCCGTCGGGGGCGCGACGGGTCGGCCGCGCCGGCGGTGGAGGGCACCCGACGTCGGGGGGCCTGTGCAGGAGCCGGGCGCCCTTGAGCGACCGCCGCCCTGCGACATCACCGCGCGTCAGAACGGCGGTGATGTCGCAGGGCGGCGGAGGATCACGGAAGGGACAGGGCCGGGCCTCAGACCACGCCCTGGGCGATCATCGCGTCGGCGACCTTGATGAACCCGGCGATGTTCGCCCCCGCCACGTAGTTGCCGGGCGTGCCGTACTCCTCGGCGGTCTCCACGCAGCGGTCGTGGATGTCGCGCATGATCTGCTCGAGCCGGTCGTGGGTGTAGTCGAAGCTCCACGAGTCCCGCGAGGCGTTCTGCTGCATCTCCAGCGCCGACGTCGCCACGCCGCCCGCGTTGGCGGCCTTGCCCGGGCCGAACAGCGTCCCGGAGTCGACGAACAGGTGGGCGGCCGCCTCGGTGCAGGGCATGTTCGCGCCCTCGGCCACGGCCTTCACCCCGTTCTTCAGCAGGGTCCGCGCGGCGGACTCATCGAGCTCGTTCTGGGTGGCACACGGCAGGGCCACGGTGCCCTCGACGTCCCAGACGCTGCCGCCGGTCACGTAGCGGGACCGCCCGCCGCGGCGCTCGGCGTACTCGGAGATGCGGGCACGCTCGACCTCCTTGATCTGCTTGAGCAGGTCCAGGTCGAGGCCGTCCGGGTCCACGATGTAGCCCGAGGAGTCGGACGCGGTGAGCACGGTGGCCCCGAGCGCGGCGGCCTTCTCCGCGGCGTAGATGGCCACGTTGCCGGAGCCGGAGATCAGCACCTGCTGACCGTCCATGGATTCGCCGCGCGTGCGCAGCATGGAGTCGACGAACATCACGGCGCCGTAGCCGGTGGCCTCGGTGCGGACCAGCGAGCCGCCCCACGTCAGGCCCTTGCCGGTGAGGGCGCCGGCCTCGAAGCGGTTGGTCAGTCGCTTGTACTGGCCGAACATGTAGCCGATCTCGCGGGCGCCCACGCCGATGTCACCGGCCGGCACGTCCGTGTGCTCACCGATGTGGCGATGCAGCTCCGTCATGAAGGACTGGCAGAACCGCATGATCTCGCGGTCGGACTTGCCGGCGGGGTCGAAGTCCGAGCCGCCCTTGCCGCCGCCGATCGGCATGCCGGTGAGCGAGTTCTTGAAGATCTGCTCGAAGCCCAGGAACTTGACGATCCCGAGGTACACGGAGGGGTGGAAGCGCAGCCCGCCCTTGTACGGGCCGAGCGCCGAGTTGAACTCCACGCGGAACCCGCGGTTGACCTGCACGACGCCGGCGTCGTCGATCCACGGGACGCGGAAGATGATCTGGCGCTCCGGCTCGCAGAGGCGGTGCATGACCCCGGCCTCGACGTACTGGGGGTGGCGCTGCACCACCGGCCCCAGCGCCTCGAACACCTCGGACACCGCCTGGTGGAACTCGGCCTCGCCGGGGTTGCGCGCGAACACTTCGTCGCGCAGGGTCTCCAGAGACTCATTCATGGTGTCCTCCTCGGACGTCGGGGTAGAGACGCCCCGCGGTGCCCCCGCCGTGGCGCGCCGCGGTCGGAGGAGGCCGCGGTGCCTGACGCCCATCCTGACAGGGAGTGCGCTCTGTTGCCGAAATGAGACGCGGGCCACCCCGGGCCCCGCGTTCGGCTCAGCGCGGCGGCGCCGCCTCGGTGTCGATGCTGGCCTGCTGGCTCTCGCTGTAGCGCGGGCCCGCCACGGTCGCGTCGTTGACGAGGTCGTCCAGCCGGGCGACGTCGGCCGGGGTCAGCCGCACCTCGTGCGCGCCCCGGTCCTCGAGCCAGTGCTCCCACGAGGTGGTGCCCGGGATCGCCAGGACGTCCTTGCCCTGGGCCAGGACCCAGGCGACGGCGAGCCCCGCCGTGCTCGTCCCGAGCCGGACGGCCTCGGCCGAGAGCGCCTCGCGCAGCGTCAGGTTGGCCTCGTAGTGGCCCTCGGCGAAGCGGGGCAGCCGGTGCCGCAGATCTCCCGCGTCCAGCCCGCCCAGCCGCGGCGGCGCGTCCGTGAGCAGGCCGCGGCTGACGGGGGAGAAGGCCACGAAGGCGGTCCCATGGCGGCGGCACGCCTCGAGCACGCCCCACTCGGGGTTGCGGGTGGCGAGGGAGTACTCGGACTGCACGGCCGCGATCGGGTGGACGGCCACGGCCCGGGTCAGGGTGACGGCCGAGACCTCGGACAGGCCGATCGCCCCGATCTTGCCCTCCGTGACGGCCTCTGCGAGCGCCCCCACGGACTCCTCGACGGGGACCTCCGGGTCCAGCCGGTGCAGGTAGTACAGGTCGATCCGGTCCTGGCCGAGCCGGCTCAGGGAGGCGTCCACGTGCGCGCGCAGCGTCTCCGGGCGGCCGTCGATCCGCCGCTGCCCGTCCCGCACGAGCCCGCCCTTGGAGGCGAGCAGCACGCGCTCGCGGACGTCCGACCCCGCCCGGGCGAGCGCGCGCCCCACGAGCTCCTCGCTGCGGCCGCCGCCGTAGAGGGTGGCGGTGTCCAGGTGGTCGGTGCCGTCCTCCAGCACGCGGGTGAGCAGGTCGACGGCGGCGTCGTCGTCGAGGAATCCGGAGTAGCCGTGCACGATGTTCATGCACCCGAGGCCGACGGGGTGCACGTCCTTGCCGGCGAGGCGGCGGAGCGCGGCGGGATCGGGCAGGGGGCCGGGCTCGGCGGGTCGGGGGTGCGGGGTGGCGTCCATGCCCGCCACCCTAGCCACGGCTCCGGACGCGAGACCCGGACCGCCGGGCGCCCGCCCGGCGTCCGGCCCGGGGTTCAGCCGAACACGCGCGCGGCCAGCAGCGACGGCGCCGTCAGCAGCCGGCGGGCCAGCTCCACGCGGCGGCGCTCCTGCACCGCGATCGCCTTCTCGTAGTAGCCCACGAGCTGCTCGCACAGCACCGGCCAGGTCCGGCCCTGCACCGACGCCCACGCCGCGTCGGCGAACGCGGCCCGCTTGACGTCGTCGTACACGAGGTCCGCGACGTGGCGGCGCAGCTCGTCCAGCTCGCCGGGCGGGTAGAGCCAGCCGGTGCGGGAGGCGTCCACGATGTCGAGGGGGCCGCCGCGGCCGACGGCGACGACGGGCACGCCCGAGGCCATCGCCTCCTGCAGCGTCTGGCCGAAGGTGTCGGACTCGCCGGGGTGCACGAACAGGTCCAGGCTGGCCACGTGGCGCGCGAGGTCCTCGCCCCCCTGGAAGCCGGCGAAGTGCGCGCCGGGCAGCTCCCGCTCGAGCTGTTCGCGCAGCGGCCCGGAGCCGATGACCACGAGGCGGGTGCCCGGCAGGTCCGAGAGCACCCGCAGGTCCCCGACCTGCTTCTCGTGCGCCAGCCGCCCCACGAAGCCCACGAGCTTCTCGCCGTTCGGGGCGAGCTCGGCGCGCAGCGCCTCGTCCCGCTTGGCGGGATGGAATCGGCGGGAGTCGACGCCGCGGCCCCACAGGTGCACGCGTCGCACCCCCTGGCGGTGCAGCTGCCGGACGGTGAACGACGACGGCGCGAGCGTCAGCGTGGCCATGTTGTGCAGGCGCGCCACGTGGCTCCACAGGACGTCCTCCAGCCACGGGGCGCCGTACCGGGCCGCGTAGCCGGGGACCTCGGTCTGGTAGACGGCCACGGAGGGGATGCCGAGCTCCTCGGCCGCCTGCACCGCGCGCCAGCCCAGCACGAAGGGGGAGGCGATGTGCACCACGTCCGGGGCGAAGTCGGCGAGCATGCCGCGCAGCCGGCCCACCGTGCCGGCGGCCACCCGCACGGAGGTGTACCCGGTCAGGGGCACGGAGGGCAGGGTGCGCACGGGGAAGCCCTCGACCTCGCGGGGGGCCTCACCGGCGCCCGCGCGTTGGGTCCACCCGGCGGACCACGAGGCGGCCGGGGCGACCACCATCGCCTCGTCGCCCCGTTCCCGCAGGTGCCGCAGCACCTGGAGGATGGAGTTGGTGACCCCGTTCATGTGGGGCAGGAACGATTCGGCGACCACGACGACACGCACGTGGCCGACGCTAAGGACCCCGGACCACGGCCGGGACACCCGCCGACGACGGCCCGGTGACCCCGCGGTGAACTCTCGGGGCGCGTGACGGTCGTCGCACCGGCCCGCGCGGCCCGCCCCCGTCCAGGCGCCGCCCGGAGTCGGGTGGCACCATGGACGGGTGAGTTCCCGCCCCGCTGCGCCCCGTCTGCTGCGCCCCGTCCCCCTGCCGCTGTGGCTGCAGGGGGTGGTCGAGGCGCTCGTCACGGCGATGATCAGCCTGCTCGCGGTCATGGTCCCCACCCTCGCGGTGTGGGCCACCGGCGGGTTCGAGCGGCCGACCATCGAAGGCGCCGTCCAGGTGGGCGGCGTCCTGTGGCTGGCCCTGCACGCGGTGCCCGTCACCGTGACCACGGCCATGCCCACCGCGCCGGACCACCTCATCACCGGCACGGCGTGGCTCGTGCCGTGGGGCCTGACCCTGCTCCCGCTCGCGCTGTCCTGGCGGGCCGGCCGGCGCCTGGCCCGCGCGTCCTACCGGGACCAGGCGTGGCAGGCCTTCGTGGGCGCGGTGGGGGCCTACGCCCTGGTGGGGCTGGCCGTCGCGTTCCTGCCCGGCACGGACGAGCTGACGGCCCACCCCGCCCCGGCGGCGCTGCTGCCCGCCCTGCTCTTCGGCGTCGCCGCCCTCGCGGGGGCGCGGCGCGAGGCCGGCACCTGGGCGCACCTGATCGGCCTGGACCTCACGGAGCGGATCTCGCGGCGCTCGCAGTACGAACGCTGGGCCGGTTCGTACGCCTGGTCCGTGGTGCGCGCCGCGGTCCTCGCCGTGCTCGCCCTGACGGGCCTGAACGCGCTGCTCGTGGCGGGGCGGCTGGCCGTCGAGTGGACCGCCGTCGTCACCGTGGCCGAGGCGATCGGGGGCGGTCCGCTGGGCGGCCTGCTCCTGGCGCTGCTGCAGATCGGCTGGCTGCCCACGTTCACCGCGTGGTCGATCGCGTGGACGGCGGGCCCGGGGTTCTCCGTGGGCGCGGACAGCCTCTACTCCGTGTTCGGCGCGACGCCGGCCACCGCGCCCGCCCTCCCGGCGCTGGGTGCGCTGCCCGGGACGTGGTCGCCGTGGCAGCTGCTCCTGCTGGCCGTGCCGATCGGCGCCGGCGCCGTGGCCGGCGTGTGGCTGCTGCGGGAGGGGGAGAACCACCTCGACGACTGGCTGCACACCCGCCACGGCAGCCGCGCGGTGTCCTTGACACTGTCCACGCTGGCCCTGGCCGTGCTCACCGGACTGCTCACGGGGCTGCTGCTGCTCGTGCCGCTGGCCCTCACCTCCGGGACGCTCGGGCTCGGCGCGCTGACGGACATCGGCTCCCACGTCTGGGCGGTGTGCGCCGCCGTCGCCGGGTGGGTCGCGCTGGGCTGCGCGGCCGGCTACCTCACGGCCCTGGCCGTGACCGGGCACCGGGACGGGACGACGTCGGTGCCGCGGTCCGGCGACCGCGCCTCGGGCCTGCGCGACCGGCCGTCCCCGCGCCGGGCGCGGGACTGACGCCCGCGGCTCAGGGCCGCAGCTGGGGCACCCCCGTGCGCTCCTCCACCTGACGGGTGAACTCGTCCGCGCACGCCTGCTGCGCCCGCACGGTGAGCGCGGAGGCGCCGCACTGCTCGAGCTGGACCGTCGCGTCCCACGCGAGCAGCGGCAGCGCCGCCGTCGTCATGCCCATCAGCGCCATCGCCATGCCGGCGGACGCCACCGCGCGGGGCAGCCCCGAGCGCTCGGCGCCGCGGCTCGTGACCCACACGCGCACGCCGAGCACGAGGGCGACCAGCCCCAGCGCGAGGGCGATCAGCTTCCACGGCAGCACGAGGGAGAAGGAGAGCACCATCCCCAGCAGCGCCACGGACTGCCACAGCAGGGCACGACCGGTGCGGACGCGGCCGGGGTCCGGGGCGCCCTGCGGCGGGCGGGGCGGGGAGGAGGGAACGGGGGCGGACACCCCCTCACCCTACGATGGGCGCATGCGCATCGTTGCCCTCGTCTCCGGTTCCGGCACCAACCTGCAGGCCGTCCTCGACGCCGTCGCCTCCGGCGCCCTGGACATGGAGATCGCCGCGGTGGGCGCCGACGTCGCCGACGCCGGCGGCCTGGAGCGTGCCCGCGCCCACGGGATCGAGACGTTCGTGGTGTCCCCGAAGGACCACGCGGACCGGCGCGCGTGGGACGAGGCGCTCGCGGACGCCGTCGCCGCCTACGCGCCGGACTGGGTGGTGTGCTCCGGATTCATGCGGATCCTGGGCGCCCCGCTGCTCGAGCGGTTCGACGGCCGCATCCTCAACACCCACCCCGCCCTGCTGCCCTCCTTCCCGGGGGCCCACGGCGTCCGGGACGCGCTGGCGCACGGGGTGAAGGTCACCGGCTGCACCGTGCACGTGGTGGACGCGGGCGTGGACACCGGCCCGATCCTCGCGCAGGCCGCGGTGCCCGTGCTGGACACGGACACCGAGGCCGAGCTGCACGAGCGCATCAAGGTCCAGGAGCGGGCCCTGCTGCTGCGCGTGCTCGGCGAGCTCAGTCGGCGCTGACCTCGAGGGCGCGGCCGCGGGTCTCCGGGGCCAGCGCCAGCATCGCCGCGCAGGCCAGGACCACGAGCCCGCCGGTGACGGCGAACGCCGCCGGCAGCCCGAGGGCGGGGACCAGCGTGCCCACGAAGAGCAGCGGGCCCAGGCCCGCGCCCACCCGCGAGGCCGCCGACGCCCAGCCGAAGCCGGAGGCGCGCAGCGTCGTCGGGTACAGCTCGGAGACGTACGTGTAGAGCACCGGGATCGCGACCTGCACCACGAAGCCGAACGCCAGCACGAGCGGCAGCACCGCGGCGGGCACGTCCAGCACGCTCGCCAGCCAGACGGTCAGGGCGCTCGCGACGACGGCGCTGACGGCCAGCAGCCAGCGGCGGCCGGTGACCTCGATCAACACGGTGGCCACGACCACGCCGAGCAGGCCGGCCGCGGCCATGCCGGAGGTCATGATGAAGGCGCGGCCCTCCGCGTAGCCGGCGTCGATGAGGAACGACGGCAGCCACTGCAGCGCGATGTAGTAGACGAGCATGATGGCCACGAACAGGGCCCAGGCGACCGCGGTGATTCGCGGGGAGAACCGCCAGACCGCGGCGAGCTGCGCGCCGACGCCGCCGGAGCGGGCCGGCTCGGCCGGGGGCATCGTGTAGGGCCGGCGGGGCGCGCCGGTGGCCGCCACCATGCGGTCGATGACGGCGCGGGCCTGTGCCTCGCGGCCCCGGCTCATCAGGAACAGCGGGGACTCGGGGATGCCCAGGCGCACGACGAACACGAGCAGGGCCGGCAGGACCATGGCCAGCAGGGGCAGGCGCCAGTCGCCCCACGTGCCCACGAGCCAGGCGGAGACGAGGCCGCACAGCGCGGCGCCGACGGGCCACCAGCCGTCCATCGCGGCCAGGACGCGACCGCGCAGCCGGCGCGGGGTGAACTCGCCCACGAGCGCGTAGTCCACGGGGATCGTGCCGCCCAGGCCCATGCCGGCCACGAACCGGAACAGCGCGAACCACAGCAGGGAGTCGGTCAGCGCGCCCGCGATCGTGAACACGGAGAAGATCGCCAGCGTCCACGCGAACGCCGCCTTGCGGCCGATGCGGTCCGCGATGGTGCCCCACAGGAACGCGCCCACGGCCATGCCGATGAGGTTGGCGGTGCCGATCCACGCGGCGTCGGCCTTGTCCAGGGCCCACTCCTCGCGCAGCAGCGGGATCATCACGCCGTTGAGCGTGACGTCCCACGCGTCGAACATGAAGCCCAGGCCGCCGATCAGGAAGATGCGGCCCTGGACGGACCAGCGCCACGGCAGCTCCTGGACGACCGCCTCACCGGTGGGCAGGGCGGCGTCGGGGGCGACGACGTCGGGCGCGGGCCCGGGGTGCGCGCCGTCGGCGCTGGGGCGGGGCGGGGTGGCGGAGGACATGGTCGGCTCCCGTTCGTCGGGTGGAGTGGGGGGCGGTCCGTCACGCGGACGCCTGGGCCATTATGCGGCCCGGCCTATGCTGGAGGACACCCGGACCCCCTCGAAGGAGCGCCCCCTCGTGACCTCTGCCCAGCCCACCACCACCGTCCTGGACACGGTGCCCCTGAAGCGGGCCCTGATCTCCGTGTACGACAAGACCGGCCTCGAGGAGCTCGCCACCGGGCTCCACGCCGCGGGCGTGCAGATCGTCTCGACCGGCTCCACCGCCCAGCGCATCGCCGCCGCCGGTGTGCCCGTCACCGAGGTCGCCGAGGTCACCGGGTTCCAGGAGTGCCTGGACGGCCGCGTGAAGACGCTGCACCCGCGCGTGCACGCGGGCATTCTGGCCGACCGTCGTCGCGAGGACCACGTGACCCAGCTGCGCGAGCTCGAGGTGGAGCCGTTCGACCTCGTCGTCGTGAACCTCTACCCGTTCGTGGACACCGTGAACTCGGGCGCCGCGGAGGACGCCGTCGTCGAGCAGATCGACATCGGCGGGCCGTCCATGGTGCGCGCGGCCGCGAAGAACCACGCGTCCGTGGCGATCGTGGTGGACCCGGCCCGCTACGGCGAGGTGGTCCAGGCCGCGCAGTCCGGCGGCTTCGACCTGCGCGCCCGCCGGCGCCTGGCCGCCCTGGCCTTCGCCCACACCGCCGGGTACGACAACGCCGTGGCCGCCTGGACCGCCGCCCACTTCGGCGAGGACACGGACGCGGACGAGATCCCCGTGTTCCCGCCCTACGCCGGCTTCTCCCTCGAGCGCGCGCAGATCCTGCGCTACGGCGAGAACCCGCACCAGCCCGCGGCGCTGTACCTGGACTCCTCGGCGGCCCCCGGCATCGCGCAGGCCGAGCTGCTGCACGGCAAGCCGATGAGCTACAACAACTACGTGGACGCCGACGCCGCGGTGCGCGCCGCCTTCGACCACCCGGTCCCGGCCGTGGCGATCGTCAAGCACGCCAACCCGTGCGGCCTGGCCGTCACGGATGAGGGCACGGACATCGCGCAGGCGCACGCCAAGGCCCACGCGTGCGACCCGGTCTCCGCGTTCGGCGGCGTGATCGCGGCCAACCGCCCGGTCACCGCCGCCATGGCCGCCCAGGTGAAGGACGTGTTCACGGAGGTCGTCGTGGCCCCGGCGTTCGAGCCCGAGGCCCTGGAGATCCTCTCCGCCAAGAAGAACCTGCGTCTGCTGAGCCTGCCCGAGGGCTTCCTGCGGGATGCGGTGGAGGCCAAGCAGGTCTCGGGCGGCATGCTGCTGCAGATCGCGGACGCGGTGGACGCGGACGGCGACGACCCGGCCACCTGGACCCTCGCCGCCGGCCCGGCCGCCGACGAGGCCGTCCTGGCCGACCTGGCCTTCGCGTGGCGCGCCGTGCGCGCGGCCAAGTCCAACGCCGTGCTGCTGGCCCATGACGGCGCCACGGTCGGCGTGGGCATGGGCCAGGTCAACCGCCTCGACTCCTGCCGCCTGGCCGTCGAGCGCGCCAACACCCTGGGCGCCGCGCAGACCGGCGGGCAGGACGTGAGCAGCGCCGGCGGCGCGGAGAACGTCTCCGGGGAGGGCGCCCCCGAGCGGGCCCGCGGGTCCGTGGCCGCCTCGGACGCGTTCTTCCCGTTCGCGGACGGGCTGCAGATCCTCATCGACGCCGGCGTGAAGGCCGTCGTCCAGCCGGGCGGCTCCGTCCGGGACGAGGAGGTCGTGGCCGCGGCCGAGGCCGCCGGCGTGAGCCTGTACCTGACCGGGGCGCGCCACTTCTTCCACGGCTGAGCGCGGCGCGCCGCTGCCGGACGGGGGCCCGGACCGGGCCCCCGCGACCCCCAGGAGGTGACGAGGCGATGACCCGCCGCGAGGTCGAGAGCGTCGAGGACCGCATCCGTGAGCACCTGCGCAGGGACGACCTCGACAGCGCGGTCGAGCTGCTGCGCGCGCTGTCCCCGGGCGACGCGCTCGACCTCCTGGACCGCTCCGAGCCGCGCATGGCCCCGATGCTGTTCCGCCTCCTGGACAAGACGACGGCGGTCCAGGTCTTCGCGGCCATGGAGACGGGCCAGCAGTCCGACCTGGTGCGCAAGCTCCAGGACGGTCAGGTCCAGGACCTCTTCGCCGAGCTGCGGGTCTCGGGCCAGGCCCGGCTGCTCGACGAGATGCCGGCCAACGTGGCCCGCAAGATGCTCGCCGGGCTCGACGCGGAGGCGAGCGGCAAGGCCGGCCGGCTCCTGGGCTACCCGGCGGACTCGGTGGGACGGCGGCTGCGCATGGCGCCCGTGCGCCTGCGCGAGGACTGGACCGTGTCCACCGCGCTCGAGAACCTCCGGGAGCACGGGGGGCAGGAGCAGGCCGCCATCGTCTCCGTGCCGGTGGTCAGTCCCCAGGCGCGTCTGACGGGCGTCGTCGACGTCTCCGTGCTGGTCACACAGCCGCTCGATGCGCGAGTCTCGGAGATCATGCGGGAACCGGTGTCCGCCGTCGCCACCGAGGACGCCGAGGAGGTGGCCCGGCTCTGCGCGGACCGCCGTCTGTGGACCGTGCCGGTGACGGACTCGGAGGGTCGCCTGATCGGGGTGTTCACGGTGGCCGACGCCCTCGAGGTCCTCGACGAGGGGTCGACCGAGGACTCCGCCCGCGCCGGCGGCGTGGAGCCGCTGGGTCGTCCCTACCTGGCGACCTCCGTCCTGAGCCTGATGCGCTCGCGGATCACGTGGCTGCTCGTGCTCGCGATCGGGGCCACCCTCACCGTGCAGGTGCTCGGCGTCTTCGAGGACACGCTCGAGGAGATGGTCGTCCTCTCCCTGTTCATCCCGCTGATCATCGGCACCGGCGGCAACACGGGCAACCAGGCGGCCACCACGGTCACCCGGGCGCTCGCCCTCGACGACGTCCGGCCCCGCGACGCGCCGCGCGTGATGTTCCGCGAGCTGCGCGTCGGCATGGCCCTGGGCGGGTGCATCGGCCTGCTGGGCCTCGTGCTCGCCGGGCTCGTGTTCTCGTGGCCCGTCGGTCTCGTGATCGGGGCGACTTTGTTCACCGTGTGCGCCTTCGCCGCCACCGTCGGCGGTCTCATGCCGTTGGCGGCCCGCACGATCGGCGCCGACCCCGCCGTGTTCTCGAACCCGTTCATCTCGACGCTCGTGGACGCCCTCGGCCTGGTCGTCTACTTCTTCATCGCCCAGGCCGTGCTCGGCATCTGAGCCGGCCACGACCCACGACGCCGTCGTCGGGGGGCGCCCCCGCCGACCCGACGCCCCCCTGGTACCCGGGCGACCCCGCCCGGCCCGGCGAGGGCACCGGCGACGGCCGGGGGCGCTGACGCCGAGCCACACACGGTGTGGCGCGTCCGAGACGCCGGGTAGATTGGCGGCGAGTCACCCGTTCCCTGCCGACGAGGGCCGCGTCTCGAGTGCGGCCAGAAGGAGAGATCATCCGCATGTCGAAGATCATCTACACGCTCACGGACGAGGCGCCCATGCTGGCCACCGCGTCGCTGCTGCCGATCGTGCGCGCCTACGCGGGCACCGCCGGCGTGGAGCTGGAGACCCGTGACATCTCGCTGGCCGGCCGCATCCTCGCCGCGTTCAAGGACGTCCTGCCCGAGGAGCAGCGCACCGCGGACGCCCTCGCCGAGCTCGGCGAGCTCGTGAAGTCCCCCGAGGCGAACGTCATCAAGCTGCCGAACATCTCCGCCTCCGTGCCGCAGCTGCGCGCCGCGATCAAGGAGCTGCAGGCGGACGGCTACGCGCTGCCGGAGTACCCGGACGAGCCGAAGACCGACGAGGAGAAGGACGCGAAGGCGCGCTACGACTCGGTCAAGGGCTCCGCCGTGAACCCGGTGCTGCGCGAGGGCAACTCGGACCGCCGCGCCCCGAAGGCCGTGAAGGCGTACGCCAAGCGCTTCCCCCACTCGATGGGCGAGTGGACCCCGGACTCCAAGACCGCCGTCGCCACCATGGGCGCGGACGACTTCCGCGCCAATGAGCAGTCCGTGACCCTGCCGGCCGCCGACGTGCTGACGATCGAGTTCACCGACGAGGACGGGGAGACCACCGTGCTCAAGGAGGGCCTGAAGGTCCTCAAGGGCGAGGTCGTGGACGGCACGTTCATGTCCGCCAAGGCCCTGGACGCGTTCCTCGCCGAGCAGGTCAAGCGCGCCAAGGAGGAGGGCATCCTCTTCTCCGCGCACCTGAAGGCCACCATGATGAAGGTCTCCGACCCGGTGATCTTCGGCCACGTCGTGAAGGCCTACTTCTCCGAGCTGTTCGAGAAGTACGGCGAGCAGCTGGCCGCCGCCGGCCTGTCCGCGAACAACGGCCTCGCCGCGATCGAGGGCGGCCTGGACAAGCTCGACGCCGAGACCGCCGAGGGTGTGCGCGCCGCCATCGCCGCCGCCTACGAGAACGGCCCGGACGTGGCCATGGTGAACTCCGCCAAGGGCATCACCAACCTCCACGTGCCCTCCGACGTGATCGTGGACGCCTCCATGCCCGCCATGATCCGCAACTCCGGCCGCATGTGGAACAAGCACGACCAGACCCAGGACACCCTGGCCGTCATCCCGGACTCCTCCTACGCCGGCGTCTTCCAGGCCGTGATCGACGACTGCAAGGCCAACGGCGCCTACGACCCCACCACCATGGGCACCGTCCCGAACGTGGGCCTCATGGCGCAGAAGGCCGAGGAGTACGGCTCGCACGACAAGACGTTCATCATGGACGCCGCGGGCACCGTGGCCGTGAAGAACTCCGCCGGGGAGACCCTGCTCTCCCACGACGTCGAGGCCGGCGACATCTGGCGCGCCTGCCAGACCAAGGACGTCCCGGTGCGCGACTGGGTGAAGCTGGCCGTGACCCGCGCCCGCGCGTCCCAGACCCCGGCCGTGTTCTGGCTGGACGAGACCCGCGCCCACGACCGCGAGCTCATCAAGAAGGTCGAGGAGTACCTCAAGGAGCACGACACCGAGGACCTGGACATCCGCATCCTCTCCCCGGTCGAGGCCGCCAAGCTCTCGGTGGAGCGCATCCGCCGCGGCGAGGACACCATCTCCGTGACCGGCAACGTGCTGCGTGACTACAACACGGACCTGTTCCCGATCCTCGAGCTGGGCACCTCCGCGAAGATGCTCTCGGTCGTCCCGCTGCTCAACGGCGGCGGCCTGTTCGAGACCGGTGCGGGCGGCTCCGCGCCGAAGCACGTGCAGCAGCTGGTGGAGGAGAACCACCTGCGCTGGGACTCCCTGGGTGAGTTCCTCGCGCTGGCCGTGTCCTTCGAGCACGAGGCGGTCGCGAACGAGAACCACCGCGCGCGGGTCCTGGCGGACACCCTGGACGCCGCCACCGGCACCCTGCTGATCGAGGGCAAGTCCCCGAAGCGCAAGGTCGGCGAGCTGGACAACCGCGGCAGCCACTTCTACCTGGCGCTGTACTGGGCCCGCGAGCTGGCGAAGCAGACCGAGGACGCCGAGCTGGCGGCCGCGGCGAAGCCGATCGCCGAGGAGCTGGGGGCCCAGGAGGAGACCATCCTGGCCGAGCTCAACGGCGTGCAGGGTTCCCCGGTGGACCTGGGCGGCTACTACGCGCCGGATATGGAGAAGGTCACCTCGGTGATGCGTCCGTCCGCGACGCTCAACGCGATCGTGGACAAGCTCTCCGTCTGAGCATCTGAGCGCCTGGGGCCGGGTCGCGTGCGTGGAGCGCGCGGCCCGGCCCCTTCTCGTTCCCCGGCGCCCGACGCCGGCCCCCGCCCACCCGAGACGGCTCCCCGCCCGCAACGCGGGTTGAGTTGTCACGGGTGTGCGTGCCCCGGACCCGTGACAACTCAACCGACGTTGCCGTGGGGAGGGGGTGGTCAGCCCGCGTGGGCCGCCTCGTGGGCCAGCAGGGCCTGCTTCGCGTCGGTGCCGTAGAGGTAGTGGCCGGCGGCGCCGTCGGCGCGCACCACGCGGTGGCAGGGCACGACGACGGCCACCAGGTTGGCGGCGCACGCCCCGCCGGCGGCGCGCACGGCCCGCGGGGCCCCGCACCGTTCGGCCAGGCCGCCGTAGGTGGCGGGGGAGCCGGGGGCGATGCCGCGCAGCTCCCGCCACGCCCGCTGCCGGAACGCGGTGCCCGGCTGGGTGACGTCGAGGGCGTCCAGCGCGGCCACGTCCCCCGCGGCGTAGGCGGCCAGGGCGTCGGCGACGGGCTGGGACACACCCGGACGCGGTTCCACGGGGCGCGGGTTCATCTCGCGGTCGGCGGTCTCCGGGTCCAGGGCCACGAGCCGGTCCATGAGCGTCTCGAGGAGGCGCCCGATCGCGGCGGCGGGGGGCTCCGAGTCCTCCGGCACGGCCACGCCGGAGGCGCGCACCGTCTGGTCCTCGGGGGAGAAGACGGCCACGAGGGTGAGCTCGGTGGCGGGCAGGGCGGCGGCGGTCCAGCGCAGCTCGGGAAGCAGGTCCATCCCCTCATTGTCCTGCACGGCCCGGCCCGGACAGGTGTTCGCGCGTCCCCTCCCTGTGTCAGGCTGGCGTCCATGACCGAGATCCGCGTCTTCGAGCATCGCACCCTCCTGCGCCACCCGCGTGAGGTGGTCTTCCGCTGGCTGGAGAACCCCGGCGCGCTGGAGCGGCTCACCCCGCCCTTCGCGGGCGAGGTGGTCCAGGGACCCACGGACGGCCTCCGCGTGGGCTCCGAGTCGCGGCTGCGCATCCAGGCCCCCGGGGCGGCCGGCCTGTTCGCCGGCGCGGCCCACGGGATGCTCACCGGCCTGCTGCCGGACGCCGTCGCCTCCCGCCTGCCCGGCGGGGCCGCGCCCGCGGTGCCGTGGCGGGCCCGCCACACGGCCTACGAGGAGGGCCGCATGTTCCGGGACGAGATGGTCTCCGGCCCTCTCGCCTCCTGGCGGCACACGCACCTGCTCGACGACGCTGCGCCCGGTGAGGCGGACATGGCGGACGGCCGGCGGGGCACGGTCGTGACGGACCACATCGAGTACGCCCTGCCGGGGGAGTCCCTGGTGTCCCGCGTGCCCGGTCTGGGCGCCGCGGCCTCGCGCCGCACCCACGAGGCCTTCGAGGCGGAGCTGGGCCGCCAGTTCGCCTATCGGGCCCGCGTGATGGCCGATGACCTGGACTTCCACGCCGCCCATCCCGGCCCCCTCGTCGGCGGGCCGGCTCGCACGGTCGCCGTGACGGGGTCCGGCGGACTGATCGGCCGGCAGCTCTGTGCCCTGCTCACCACCGGCGGCCACCGCGTCATCCGGCTCGTGCGGAGCCCGAAGAAGGCCGGCGCGCTGGACGCGGCGCTGTGGGACCCCGGCCGGGAGACCGTGGACGAGGACGCCCTGGCCGAGGCCGACGTCGTCGTGAACCTGGCGGGCGAGCCCATCGCCGGCCGGTTCTCGGACGCGCACAAGGAGGCCGTGCACGACTCGCGCGTACGCGGCACGCGCACCCTCGTGGACGCGCTCGCCCGGATTGCCGCACGGGAGGGGGACGACGCGCGGGTGCGGGCACTCGTGAACGGCTCGGCGATCGGGTACTACGGGGCGGACGCGGGCACGGGCCCGTTCGGCAGCGGCCTCGTCGAGGATCTGGAGCCCGGGGACGACTTCCTCGCCGAGGTCGTCGCGGACTGGGAGGCGGAGGCCCGGCGCGCCGAGGCGGCCGGGATCCGGGTCGCGATGCTGCGGACCGGTGTGGTCCTGAGCCCGGCCGGGGGCATGCTGCAGCAGGTGCTGCCACTGTTCCTCGCGGGTCTCGGCGGCCCGGTCGCGACCTCGGGCGGGGAGAGCCACGACGGCAGCCCGTGGCTGAGCTGGATCGGCGCGGATGACATCGCGGAGGCCTTCGCCCACGCGGTGCTCGACGACGGCGTCACCGGCCCGGTCAACGCGGTGGCGCCCGAGCCAGTCACGGCGAAGGAGTTCGCCACCGTGCTCGGGCGGGTGCTGCGCCGGCCCGCTCTCATCCCGGTGCCCGAGGCCGGGCCGCGCCTGCTGCTGGGCGAGGAGGGCCGGGTGGAGACCGTCGCGGCCGACCAGAAGGTCCTGGCGGACCGGCTGGTCGCCTCCGGCTACCAGATGCGCGACCCCGAATTGGAGGGCGCGTTGCGCCACGTCCTCGGGCGGTGACGGGGGTGGGGGCAGCGTCCCACGGGGACGCTGCCCCCGCGGGTCGTCAGTCCTGCAGCGCGCCGGTCTCCCGGATGAGCTGGCCCAGCGCGGTGAACGCGTCGCGGGCCAGCGCCTCCCACAGGGCCAGGGCCAGCTGGGGGAAGCCCTCCTGGAGCGCGACCATCACCTGGGCGGTGAGGACTCGCGCCGTGACCGGCCCGCGCGCGCGGACGGTGGAGGGCTGGCGGCCGGGCTGGCCCAGGGCCATCTCGCCGAACGTCATCCCCGGGGTGAGCAGGGTGCGGCGCACGCGGCGGCTGCCCGTGCCCTGACCCGAGAGCTCCACGGTGCCGGAGACGATCACGTAGATGCCGCCGAACGGCTGGCCGGCGCGGCGGATGATCTGGCCGTCCGAGTAGACCCGCTCGTCCATCATGGACTCGAGCAGACGCGCGTCGTCCGCGGAGAGGTGCTGCAGCAGGGGTGCTAGGGCCGCCTCCTGGGCGTCCCGCGGCAGCAGGTGGGGGGCGTGCCGGGAGAGCAGCCGCTGCTCGGCCCACTGGGCGGCCCGCGAGCGGGAGTCGAAGAACACGAACTGCGCGCCCTCGGCGGCGGGGTCCACCCCCTCGGCCTCATCCTGCAGCGGCTCGGGCAGGTCCACCTCCACGGACTCCTCGACGGCCGACATCAGCTCCTTCATCTCGGCGGCGTCCCGGTCCACGACGACGACGTCGAGCCCGTTGCCCAGCGCGCGGGCGAACCACTGGGCCACCAGCAGGCGGGCCGGACGGGAGATGGAGCTGACCGAGCGCATGTCCACCACGAGCGTCTCGAGGGCCTCCGGCAGACCGCGGCTGACGCGGGCGATCGCGTCCACCTGGCTGAAGCCGAGGTGACCGCCCAGCTCCATGACGTGCACGGTGTCCGCGAACCGCCCGAGCGCCTCGAGGACGACGGCGCTGCGCACCGTGCCCGAGGGCGCCTGATCGATCCGGTAGTGGGTGCGCAGGGCCGCGCGCGGGGAACCGGTGACCACCGACGGGTGCAGCTCGAAGTCCTCGACGATGGTCCGCAGGGCTGTCATCGCCGCGGCGCCGAGCCCGTTCTCGTCCGTCGTGTTCGACTGCAGTGCCAGACCGAGGTGGCCCGGCACCACCACGAGCACCGTGCCGCCGCGCGTGGACGCCCAGCCGGGCTGGCCGACGTCGTACGCCCACCGGGAGTCCCGGGTGTCCATGCCGCAGGAGTCCATCGCGGAGAGCACGCCACGGACCGTCTCCTCGCTCAGCACGCGGTCCCCGGTGACGGGGTGGACGCCGCCGTGCGCGAGGGTGCCGGCGAGCAGGGCGAGGTCCTCCACGGTCACGGCGGCGGCACGCACCGTGGCGATGTCCTCGAGCAGCGTCTCGGGATCGGCGTCCAGGGTGTCGAGGGACTTCATCAGCCACGCAGCCGACCGGGTGTGGTGCTGGGCGCGGTTCTCCGCACGCGCGGCCGACTCCGTGACGGTGACCTCGCGGTCGAACAGGGCGGAGAGCAGCTGCATCATGCGTGCGGTCCGGTCGCGGCCACCGCGGCCCTTCACCAGGGAGGCCGTGGCCACCGCCCCCGCATTCTGCAGCGGGTTGTGCGGCAGGCCCGTGACGGCGTCCACCTCGACCCGGTGGTCCAGGTCGCGCACGGGGGCGGCTCCCACGCGCTCGCCCACCCGCACCGCGCCGAGGTCCTCGAGGGCCTGCGCGTGGAACAGGGGAGAGGCGAGCGTGGCGAGCGGCACGGGCGTCATGGATCCGGAGACGTAGCGGTGCCCGTCCACCAGGAGCATCGCGACGCCCAGCCCGTCCGGGACCTCCCCCTCGCCCGCGTGGGCCGACGTGAGGCGATCGAGGTGCTCCTGGACGGGTGTGGTCATGGGTCACAGCCTAGTCAGTGGGACGGTCCCGGGACAGCGTGGCGGAGGCGGGCACAATGGGTCCCGATGCCCACCCCCGTCGATCCCGTCTCCGTCCCCTCCGCCCTCTCCGCCGCCCTCGGCCGCCTCAGCGCTGGCCTGACCTTCGCCGCCGCCCTGCCCGACCTCGAAGCGGCGCTGGACGCGCGCGGGGCGGCCGTCGTCGAGGCGCCCCCGGGCACGGGCAAGACCACCGTGGTCCCGCCCGCGCTCGCGGTCCGGCTCGCGGACCACGGCGGTGGGCGCGTCCTGGTCACGCAGCCGCGGCGCGTCGCGGTGCGCGCGGCGTGGCGGCGGCTGCGCACGGCGGTGCTGGCCGCCGCGGCCGACGCGCAGCCCGGCGCCGACCCCGACGCGCAGGCTCGGCTCGGGGACGCCGCCGTCGGGTACGCCGTGCGCGGCGACGCGGCGGGCGGCGGGGCCTCGGCCGTCGAGTTCGTGACCCCGGGCCTGCTGCTGCGCCGCCTCCTCGCCGACCCCGGGCTCGACGGCGTGGGCGCGGTGGTCCTGGACGAGGTCCACGAGCGGGACCTGGACACGGATGTGCTCTTCGCCCTCCTCGCCGACCTGCGGCAGCTGCGTCCCGAGCTGGCGCTCGTGGCCATGTCCGCCACCGTGGACGCGGCGGCCCTGGCCGCCCGCTGGGCCCGCGGCATGGGGGAGGACGCGCCCCTGCCCGTGGTCTCCACCCCGGCCGTGCTGCACCCGCTGCGCGAGGAGCACACCCCCTTCCGCGGCCACCGCCTCACGGCCGAGGGCCGCGTGGACCGGGCCTTCCTCGACCACGTCGCGGCCACGGCCGCACGCGCCCACGCCGAGGCGCTCGACGCCGACCCGACCGTGGACGCCCTCGTCTTCCTGCCCGGCGTGGCCGAGGTGGAGGCCGTCGCGGGGCGCGTCGCCGCGCTCGCCCCGGACACCGAGGTCCGCGTCCTGCACGGCCGCCAGGAACCCGCCGACCAGGACGCCGCGCTCGCCGGCCGCGCCGACCCCGCCGTGCCGCGCGTCGTCGTCGCGACGGCGGTCGCCGAGTCCTCGCTGACCGTGCCGGGGGTGCGCCTCGTCATCGACTCGGGCCTGGCCCGCGAGCCGCGCCGGGACCGGGGGCGCGGCATGGCCGGGCTCGTCACCGTCCAGGCCTCGCGCGCGGCCGCCGGCCAGCGCGCGGGCCGCGCCGCCCGCCTCGGCCCCGGCACCGTGGTCCGCTGCCACACCGCCGCGGCCCTGGGCACCGCGCCCGCAGCCCCCACGCCGGCCCTCGCCGTCGTCGACCTCGCACCGGTGGCCCTGGCGTTCGCGGCGTGGGGCGCCCCGGGCGGCCGCGGGCTGACCCTGCCCGAGGACCCGCCGGCCGACGCGATGGCCGCCGCCGAGCGCACGCTCGCCTCCCTCGACGCGGTGGACGCGGACGGGCGCATCACCCCGCACGGCGCCGTCCTGGCCGAGCTGCCCCTGGACCCGCCCCTCGGCCACGCCCTCCTGCGCGCGGCACCGTGGACGGGGCCCCGCCCCGCGGCCGAGGCGACGGCGGCCCTCGCCCTGGACCTGCGCGCCCCCGGGGCCGACCTCGAGGCGCTGGTCGCGGCCGTGCGGGACGGCCGTCACCCGGAGGCCGGGCGCTGGCGGCGGGAGGCGGACCGACTGGAACGCCTCGCCCGTCGGCACGCGCACCACGCCCCGGGCGAGCCCGGGCCCGAGGCGGCGGCGACCGTGCGACGGCACCCCGCCGGCCTCGTGGCCGCCCTGGCCTTCCCCGCGTGGATCGCCCGACGCGCGGGGGAGGCGGGCGCGTACCTGCTCGCCTCCGGCACCCGCGCGGCCCTGCCCCGCGACGCCGCCGGCGGCGACCTGACGGGGCAGGAGTGGCTGGCCGTGGCCGAGGTCGCCCGCGTGGCCGGGGACGCGGCCGGCACGGGTGCCGCGATCCGCGCGGCCGCGCCGATCGACCGGACGCTCGCCGAGCTCGCCGGCGCGGGCCTGCGGCGCACCGAGGACACCGCCGACTGGCGCGGGGACCGGCTCACCGGCCGCCGCGTGGACCGGCTGGGCGCGCTCGTGCTGGCGGAGACGCCGGCCCCCGTCGCCCCCGACGCCGCCGCGCAGGCCGTGCGCGCCGCACTCGCCGCCGACGGCCTCGCCCGGTTCGACCCGAGCGGTCGGACCGAACGCCTGCGCCGCCGGGTGCACCTGCTCCACCGCGTCCTCGGCGCCCCGTGGCCGGACCTCTCGGACGCGGGGCTGCCCGGCCTGGACGCGCTGGTCGACGGGCTCGCGGCCGACCTGGCCGCAGGACGGCCCCTCACGCGCCTGGACGCCGAGGCGCTGCTGCGCGGCGCCCTGCCGTGGCCGGAGGCGGGGCGGCTGGACGAGCTCGCCCCCGAGCGTCTGCCCGTGCCGAGCGGGCGCGCCGTCGTCGTGGACTATCCGGCCGTCCACGAGGACACCCCGCCCGTGGTCGCCGCCAAGCTGCAGGAGTTCTTCGGGGCGCGTGTCACCCCCGCTGTCGCGGACGGTCGTGAGCCGGTGGTCCTGCACCTGCTCTCCCCGGCAGGTCGCCCGCTCGCCGTGACCGCCGACCTGCCCTCCTTCTGGGCCGGCCCCTACGCGCAGGTCCGCGCTGAGAACCGGGGGCGATACCCCAAGCACCCGTGGCCCGAGGATCCCGCCGCCGCGGAGCCGACCGCCCGGACGAACCGCCGCGCCCGCTGAGAAAGGGGTCCGCGAAACGTGCAGGAATCGCTGTGATGCGTGATGATGGCCGTCACATCCGACTCGCATCGATTGAGGTTCCACTTGTGAGACACGACACGCGGGCACGTCAACGGCGCCGGGCCACGCTGGCCGGCGCCGTCGCCGCGGGCGCGCTGATCCTGGCCGGGTGTGCTCCGGCCGAGCAGACGCCCACCCTGACCTGGTACACCAACCCCGACGACGGCGGGCAGGCGAAGATCGCCGCCCAGTGCACCGACGCCGCGAACGGCCGGTACAGAGTCGAGACGTCCATGCTTCCGACGGACGCCGCCTCCCAGCGCGAGCAGCTGACCCGCCGCCTCGCCGCGGGCGACACGTCGATGGACATCATGTCCCTCGACCCGCCGTTCGTCCCCGAGCTCGCCGAGCCCGGCTTCCTGGCCCCCGTGCCGGAGGAGATGCAGGCCTACGCGAAGGACAACGCCCTGGAGGGCGCCCTCGCGGCCGCCAGCTGGAAGGACGAGATCGTCACGGTCCCGTTCTGGGCCAACACGCAGCTGCTCTGGTACCGCAAGTCGGTCGCCGAGGCCGCGGGGCTGGACATGTCCCAGCCCGTCACGTGGGACCAGCTGATCGAGGCCGCCCGCAGCCAGGACAAGGACCTGGCCGTCCAGGGCGCCCGTGCGGAGTCCATGACCGTGTGGCTCAACGCGCTCATCGAGGGCGGCGGGGAGCAGATCGTCCCCAACGCCGAGGCGCCCACGGACGAGGTCACCACGAACCTCGACTCCGAGGCCGGCCGCACGGCCGCCCGGATCATCTCCACGATCGGCAAGGAGGGTCTCGGCAGCGCCGGCCTGCCGACGCAGGACGAGAACGCCTCCATGCTGCTCTTCCAGGGCAAGAACGGCTCGTTCATGGTCAACTGGCCGTTCGTCTGGCCGGCCACCCTCGGCTCCGTGGAGGAGGGCTCGCTGCCGGAGGACCTGCCCGAGGACATCGGCTGGGCCGTCTACCCCCGCACCGTCGAGGGCAAGGACGCCGCGCCGCCCGTGGGCGGCATCAACCTGGGGGTGGGCGCGAAGTCCGAGCACCAGGACCTCGCCTGGGACGCGATCTCCTGCATCACCACCACCGAGCACCAGAGCCAGTACTTCGTCGAGAACGGCAACCCGCCCGCCGACCCGGCGGCCTACGACGCCCCCGAGGTCGCCGAGAAGTACCCCATGGCGGACACCATCCGGGAGTCCCTCGATCTCGGCGCCCCGCGTCCGCAGACCCCGTACTACAACGAGGTCTCCACCGCGATCCAGCAGCGCTACGCGCCGCCGTCGGGCGTCACCGAGTCCACCCCGGCCGAGACCGACGACTTCATCCAGGAAGTCCTGAGAGGGGAGCGTCTGCTGTGAGCCACGTCGACACCGCACCCGCCGCATCCACCCCGCGCGCCGCCGAGGGGCGCCGCCCCCGCCGGGTGAAGTCCCAGCGCGCGAAGTCCGAGGCGCGTCTCGGCTGGCTCCTGGCCGGCCCCGCGTTCTTCGTGATGCTGTTCGTGGTCCTGTACCCGATCCTGCAGGCCCTCTACGACTCGCTGTTCAAGTACCGGCTCACCGCGCCGGGCGACCGCGAGTTCGTGGGCCTGGGCAACTACGGCGTGATCCTCACGGACCCCGTGTTCTGGAAGGGCCTCGGGGTGACCTTGCTGATCACCGTGGTGACCGTGGTGGTCGAGCTCATCCTCGGCTTCCTGCTGGCCCTGGCCATGCACCACGCCATCAAGCAGACCCGCGGCCTGATCCGCACGATCATCCTGGTGCCGTACGGCATCATCACCGTGGTCTCCGCGTTCGCGTGGTTCTACATGTTCTCGATCGACTCGGGCTACATCAACGCCTGGTTCGAGTGGCTGCCGGGCGTCGACGCGGACCTGAACTGGTTCGCGCAGGGCAGCACCGCGCTGTTCGTGATCATGCTCTCCGAGATCTGGAAGACCACCCCGTTCATCTCCCTGCTCCTGCTGGCCGGCCTGGCCCAGGTGCCGGGCGACCTCACCGAGGCCGCCTCCGTCGACGGCGCCTCGTGGTGGCAGCGGATGAAGCTGGTCATCCTGCCGAACATGAAGGCCTCGATCATGGTGGCCGTCCTGTTCCGCGCGATGGACGCGTTCCGCATCTTCGACTCCATCTACATCATGACCAACGGCGCCTACGGCACCGAGGTCCTCTCGCTGCTGGCCTACCGCACGTCCATCGGCCGGCTCGAGATCGGCATGGGTTCGGCGGTCTCCGTGATCCTGTTCCTGTGCGTGGCCCTCATGGCGGTCATCGCCGTCAAGGGCTTCAAGGTGGACCTGGCCGACCGAGGAGGTTCCAAGTGAGCACCGCCGCATCCGCTCCCGCCCCCGAGGGCCGTGCGCCTGAGGGCCGCGCGCCCCACCGTCGCGGCACCGGGAAGGCCACCGCACTGTGGTGGATCCTCACCGTCGTGATCGGCGTGTGGTGCCTCTTCCCGCTGTTCTCGATCTTCGCGACCAGCTTCAAGACGCCCGCCGACCTCGCCAACGGCAAGCTGCTGCCCACCCAGTGGTCCACGGTGAACTACGAGGAGATCTTCGTGGGCGGCTCGCGCGAGCTGTTCCTCACGGCGCTGCGCA
The DNA here is from genome assembly GCF_024519775.1 of Micrococcus sp. Mcc28. Taxonomy (NCBI): domain Bacteria; kingdom Bacillati; phylum Actinomycetota; class Actinomycetes; order Micrococcales; family Micrococcaceae; genus Micrococcus; species Micrococcus sp. Mcc28. Next base: position 83,350 of record NZ_JALJRH010000003.1, read on the forward strand.
ACTCGATCGGCATCACCGTGATCGCCACGATCATCGCCGTCATCCTGGCCACGCTGTGCGCCTACGCGATCGCCCGCCTGGACTTCCCGGGCAAGCGGATCGTGCTCACGGTGTCCCTGATGGTCTCGATGTTCCCCGTCATCTCCCTGGTGACGCCGCTGTTCAACATGTGGCGCACCCTCGGGCTGTACGACACGTGGGTCGGCCTGATCATCCCCTACCTGTCCCTGACCCTGCCGATCTCCATCTGGACCCTGGCCGCGTTCTTCCGCCAGATCCCGTGGGAGCTCGACCAGGCCGCGCAGGTGGACGGCGCCACCCCGCTCGAGGCGTTCCGCAAGGTGATCGTCCCGCTGGCCGCCCCCGGCGTCTTCACGACGGCGATCATCGCCTTCTTCATCGCCTGGAACGACTTCGTGTTCGGCATCTCCCTGACCTCCACCGAGACCGCGCGCACCGTGCCCGCCGCCCTGGCCTTCTTCACCGGCGCCTCGCAGTTCGAGTCGCCGACCGGGGCCATCTCGGCGGCCGCGATCATCGTGACCATCCCGATCGTGATCCTGGTGCTGGCGTTCCAGCGTCAGATCGTGGCCGGCCTGACCAACGGCGCGGTGAAGGGCTGAGGCCCGCACACGAGACCTCCTGAAAGGACCCCCCGATGGCCTCCATCACCCTGAACCACATCGACAAGACCTACGACGACGGCTTCCACGCCATCAAGGACGTGAACCTGGAGATCGAGGACGGCGAGTTCGTCATCCTCGTGGGCCCCTCCGGCTCCGGCAAGTCCACGCTGCTGCGCATGATCGTGGGCCTCGAGGACATCACCGACGGCGAGATGCTGATCGACGGCCGCCGCGTGAACGAGGCGGCCCCCAAGGACCGCAACCTCGCGATGGTGTTCCAGAACTACGCGCTGTACCCGCACCTGACGGTGTACGAGAACATCGCCTTCCCGCTGCGGCTGATCAAGGACAACAAGCCCTCCGAGGAGGAGATCGACCGCAAGGTGCGCGACGCCGCCCGCGTGCTCGAGCTCGAGGACCACCTCGAGCGCAAGCCCGGCAACCTCTCCGGCGGCCAGCGTCAGCGTGTGGCCATGGGCCGGGCGATCGTGCGCGAGGCGGACGCGTTCCTCTTCGACGAGCCGCTGTCCAACCTGGACGCCAAGCTGCGCGGGCAGATGCGCGCGGAGATCTCGCAGCTGCAGCGCCGCTTGGCCACGACCTCCGTCTACGTGACGCACGACCAGACCGAGGCCATGACCCTGGGCGACCGGGTGGCCGTGCTCAAGAAGGGCGAGCTGCAGCAGGTGGCCAGCCCGCGCGAGCTCTACGAGCAGCCGCTCAACCTGTTCGTGGCCGGCTTCATCGGCTCGCCGTCGATGAACTTCCTGCCCGCCTCGCTGAAGCAGAAGGAGGGCGGCCACGTGCTGTCCTCGCCGATCGGTGACATCCCGGTGCCGCCCGAGAAGGCCCGCGCCGCCGAGGGGCGGGACATCGTGTTCCTCGGCCTGCGGCCGGAGTTCTTCGAGGACGCCGAGCTGGTGGAGGACAGCCGCCGCGACCGGGGCTCCACCTTCGACGCGACGCTCACGCACCTGGAGTGGCTGGGCCACGAGCAGTACGGCTACATCGAGTTCGAGCCGGACCCGGCCGTGGCCGAGATGCTCTCCGCGCTGGCCAAGGACCTGGATGCGGATGAGCTGCGCCCCGTCGTCGTGGCCACCCTCTCCGGCGAGTCCCGCGCCCGGCCGGGCACGCCGACCCGCCTGTGGGTGGACACCACGCGGGTGCACCTGTTCGACCCGACGACCGGTGAGAACCTCACCCGCGACCCGGAGGTCGGCGCCGAGCTGACCCGCCGGGCCGGCGAGGAGCGCCGCCGCCAGATCGAGATGGCGGCCGAGCGTGACGCCGCCGAGCACGAGGCGGACGCGCCGCGCCGCTGAGCCGGCGCCGCGGGACGCCGGGGGCGGGTCAGTATCCGCCCTCGGCGTCCACCAGGCCCTCCAGCTCCGTCCCGGCCGCGCGGGCCCGCAGGTTCCGCTCGACCCGCGCGTGGAGCAGCGGGACGCACATCTCCGGGGTGTCCGCCGTGTGCGGCGTGATGAGGGCGCGCTCCTCGGTCCAGAGCGGGTGGCCGTCCGGGAGGGGCTCGGGGTCGGTGACGTCCGTGCCGTAGCCGTGCAGCCGGCCCGCCGCGAGGGTCTGGACGACGGCGTCCGTGTCCACCAGCGCCCCGCGGGCGACGTTCACGAGCACGGCGTCCTCGTCCAGGAGGGCGAGGCGGTCGGCGTCGAACATGCCGCGGGTCTCCTCGGTGGCCGCCGCGGCGATCATCACGACCTGCGCGCCGGGCAGGACCTCGTCGAGGCGGTCGGTCGTGACGGTGCGGTCCGCGCCGGGCACGTCGCCCGCGCGTCGGCGGACCGCGGTGACGTGCACGTCCCAGGTCTTGAGCAGGCGGATGTACTCCTGTGCGATCCCGCCGCCGCCCACGACCACGGCGGTCAGGCCGTTCAGGGTGCGACCGGAGGAGGGGCCCCATGTGGTGGCGCGGACGCGCGCGGGCAGGTCCCGCAGCAGGGCCAGGGTGAGCAGCAGCGCGTGTTCGGCCACCGGCGGCGCGTACGTGCCCTTGGCGGACGTCCACACGATGTCCGGGCGGCTGCGCACGAGGGGGACGAACGGCTCGATCCCGGCGAACGGGAGCTGCACCCAGCTCACGTGGGGGTGGGCGGCCAGGGCCGCGGCGAGCGCATCGACCGGGATCGGGCGGACCATCAGCAGGGCCGTGGCGGAGGTGTCGCCCTCGGCCACGGCGGTGCCGCCGACGTCGGCCACGGCCTGCTCGGCCAGCCGCCGGGCGTGGGCGTAGGGGGTGTCGGCGACGTCCTGCGCCGCGGGGAGGATGAGCAGGCGCTCGGGGACGTCGTCGGGTCGGGTGCGGGGGAGAGTGGAAGTGGTGGGCATGGTGCCCACCGTCCCACATCCTCCGGGCCTGGTTCAGCCGGCGACGGCGTCCCGGTGCGCGGCGGACAGCCGCAGGTAGGTGGCCGCGTTCTTCTTGAGGCCCTCCCGCTCCTCGTCCGTGAGGGGGCGGCGGACCTTCGCGGGGACGCCCGCCACGAGCGAGCCGGCCGGGACCTGCGTCCCCTCGAGCACCAGGGCGCCGGCGGCCACGAGCGAACCGGCGCCGATGACCGCGCCGTTCATCACCGTGGCGGACATGCCGATCAGGCAGTCGTCCTCCACGGTGGCCCCGTGCACCACGGCGGAGTGGCCCACGGAGACGCCGGCGCCGAGGGTGCACGGAAAGCCCTCGTCGGCGTGCAGCACCACGTTGTCCTGCAGGTTGGTGCCCGCCCCGACGCGGATGGGGGCGGAGTCGCCGCGGGCGGAGGCGCCGTAGAACGCGGAGGAGTGCTCGGCCATCTCGACGTCGCCGGTGATCGCGGCGGTCGGGGCGAGGAAGACGGACTCGTGGATGCGCGGGGTGGCACCCGCGACGGTGATGATGTGGGCCATGCCACCAGCCTAGGCGGGCCGGACGACGGCGCCGCGTGGCGCCGTCGTCCCGGGCTCAGCTGAAGACGACGGTCCGCCGGCCGTCCGTGAGGACGCGGTGCTGGGCGTGCCAGCGCACGGCCTGCGCGAGCGTGGAGCCCTCGACGTCGCGGCCGCGGGCCACGAAGTCGGCGGCGGTCTGGGCGTGGGTCACCGGCTGCACGGACTGCGCGATGATCGGGCCCTCGTCCAGGTCGGCGGTCACGTAGTGGGCGGTGGCGCCGATGAGCTTCACGCCGCGTTCGTGCGCCTGGTGGTAGGGGCGGGCGCCCTTGAAGGAGGGCAGGAACGAGTGGTGGATGTTGATGGCCATCCCGGCCAGGTCCCGGCACAGCTCGTCCGAGAGGATCTGCATGTAGCGGGCCAGCACCACCAGCTCGATGTCGAACTGGGCGATCAGGTCGCGCAGCCGGTCCTCCGCGGCCTCTTTGGAGTCCCGGCTCGAGGGGTCCTTGGAGACGGGCACGTGGATGAAGGGCACGCCGTAGAAGGAGGCGAGCGGCTGCAGGTCCAGGTGGTTCGAGACCACCACGGGGATCTCGATCGGCAGGGTGCCGGCGCGCTGCTGGAAGAGCAGGTCGTTGAGGGTGTGCCCGTCCTTGGAGCACATCACGAGGGTGCGCATGCGGTGCGCCGCGTCCCACAGGCCCATGCGCATGCCGAACTCCTCGCGCACCGGCGCGAGCGCCTGCTCGATGTCCTCCCGCACGGCCGGGGTCATGAACTCCACGCGCATGAAGAAGTCGCCGGTGTCCGGGGAGCCGTACTGCTGCGACTCGGTGATGTCCGCCTCCACGCCCAGCAAGGCGCCCGTCACGGCGTGCACGATGCCCTTGCGGTTCGTGCAGGCCAGCGTGAGCACGTGGGCGTGCTCCGCGCCGGAGGCGGGGGAGGGGCTGAGTGAGAGGGCTGCCGTGTCCATGGCGTCGATGGTAGGCGGTGCCGGCCGCGCGGAACCGCGGGATGACGGGGCTGATCCCTGGTCGGGGGGCCGGGCCCCGTGTCATTCTCAAGACCAGGTTCCCCGCCGCGCGGCGGCGCGGGAAGCAAGACGCGGCGCCCGGCCCGGCCGGTCGCCCCAGACGACCGAGGAGCACCCCATGCCAGAGTCCACCCTCTACTGGATCATCGCGGCCATCATCGTCGTGCTGCTGATCCTGATCATCCTCTCGGTGATCGCCTCCCGCCGTCGTCGTGAGGCCGAGGCCGAGGCCGCCGAGACCCGGCTCGAGCGCCGCGGCACCACCGCGGACACCGCGGACACCGCGGGTGAGCAGGCGGCCGCCCCCGCGGCCCCGACCCGCCTCTCCCGCCTGGACGAGGTGGCGGCCGAGCAGGACGCGCGCCCCGCGGCCGCGGTGAAGCCCGCCGGGGGTCCGGCTGCGTCCGAGACCGCCGCGGCGGGCCGCGAGACTGACGAGTCCGTGGCCGGCGTGGCCGGCGGTGCGGGGGTGACCGTGGACCAGCAGGACGCCCCGCGCACCGACGCCACCGCTGAGACCTCTCGCCCCACCGCGGCTCCGACCACCCGGGGCACGCTGCGCCCCGCCGCGGCGGCGCCGAGCACGGCGCGCGAAGCGGACACCGTGGGCCTGGGCGCGGCCGGTGTGGCCGGCGGCTCCGGCATCACCCTGGACGAGCAGACGCCCGCGGCGGACGTCGCGGCGGCCCCGGCCTCCCCGTCCCCGGTGACCGAGACCCCCGCCCCGGCGGCACCGGCCGCCGAGGCTCCGCAGCACAGGAGCCACCTCACCCCGGCTCCCGAGCACGTGCACGGGACCGTCCCCGCCGAGGAGGTCGCCGCCGAGCACACCCCCACCAAGGAGTTCGCCACGGACGCCATCCCCGTCGCGCAGGGCGAGCACCTCGAGACGAACACGGTCGCCACCACCGCGCACGGCTCGGTCACGGTCGTGGCCGCCGAGTCGGACCAGACCCGGCAGAACGACGCCGACGGCGCTGAGCGCTCGGCCGCCGGATCCCTGCGCATCGACGGCACGCCCGGCGTGCCCGGTCGCGTGGCCGAGGCGGGCCGCGAGCCGGCGCGCACCGAGGACCACCGCGCGGACGCCGCGCAGCCGGCGGCGGTCGAGCCCGCGGCCGAGCGCCCGTCCCTCGAGGCCGCGGCCGAGCGCCCGTCCCTCGAGGCCACCCCGGCCACCCGACGGGCCGAGGCCCCGGAGACCCACGCCGGCACCACGCCGGCCACGCCCCTGGGCGGCGCCCCGGAGCTGGATCCGACCGCGGCCTCGTCCGGCCGTGCGGAGGACGCCACCCCGGCGACCCGCCGCGAGGCCCGCGCCGCCCAGTCGGCGGCAGCCGCCGGGACGGCTGCGACCGCCGGGACGGCTGGGACCGCCGCGCCGACGTCGTCGACGCCCACGACCGTGGCCCCGGACACCTCCACCTCCTCCGCCCCCACGAATGAGGAGCCCGCCGAGGACGACACCGAGGGCGCCGCCCTCCCGGACCTGCGGGCGGACCGCGACGAGACCCGAGGCTCGGACGCCGAGGGCGAGTCGAAGCTGGCCCAGGCCGGCGCCGTGGCGGCCTCCGCGTTCGAGACCGTGCGTGACAAGGTCGCCATCCCGCTGCGGGACAACGTGGCCGTGCCCGCCAAGGACAAGGCCGTGAAGGTGGTCAAGGACAAGCTGGCCCAGGCGCAGGAGCGCCGCTGGGGCAAGCGCTGACCTGAACAACCGCCCCACGACGACGGCGGCCGCCCCCTCGTGTGAGGGAGCGGCCGCCGTGCGTTCAGCGGAGCTCGCGCGGGCGCCCGCCGGGGGAGGGAGCCGTCAGATGCGGGCCTCGCCGCCGGCCTCGACGCCCGGGATGCCGTCGCCCTCGTGGCGCTTGACCTCGTCCTCGATGCGCTGGCCGATCGCGGTGTCCACGTTCTTCCAGTACTCGAAGGCGCGGGCCTGGACGTCCTGGCGGACGCCCTTCAGCGCGCCGGCCACGGTCTCCACGAAGTCCTCGCGCTCCTGGGCCGAGAAGACCTCCCGGACGAGGGTGCCGGCCTGGCCGAAGTCGTCGTCGTCCGCGCGCAGGGCCTGGGCCTCGCGGGTCAGGGTGCCGTCGGCCTCCCAGCCGTCGTCCACCGGGCCGGTCTCGTCCGACCAGGAGTCGCCGTTGGAGTTCGGCGCGTAGGTGGAGCGGTCGCCGGTGTGGTCGTACCACATCTGGCCGTCGAAGGCGTAGTTGTGCACCGCGTTCTTGGGACGGTTCACCGGCAGCTGGTTCACGTGGGCGCCCACGCGGTACAGCTGTGCGTCGTGGTACGCGAAGGCGCGGCCCAGGAGCATGCGGTCCGGGGAGAGGCCGATGCCCGGCACGGTGTTGCTCGGGCTGAACGCGGCGGACTCGATCTGCGCGAAGTGGTTCTCCGGGTTGCGGTTCAGGGTCAGCGTGCCGACCTTGATGCGCGGGTAGTCCTTCTTGGAGATCGTCTTCGTCAGGTCGAAGGGGTTGAACCGGTAGGTCTTGCCCTCCTCGTAGGGGATCGCCTGGATGTAGAGGTCCCACTTGGGGTGGTCGCCCTTGGCGATGGACTCGAACAGGTCCTGGCGGTGGAAGTCGGCGTTCTCGCCGGCGATCTTGGTGGCCTCGTCGTTCGAGAGGTTGTGCACGCCCTGCTGGGAGATGAAGTGGTACTTCACCCAGTGCTTCTCGCCCTGGGCGTTGACCCACAGGTAGGTGTGGGAGCCGTAGCCGTTCATCTCACGCCAGGTGCGGGGCAGGCCGCGCGGGCCCATCAGGTAGGTCACCTGGTGCGCCGACTCGGGGTTGTTGGTCCAGAAGTCCCACTGCATGGTGGCATCGCGCAGGCCGGAGTCCGGCAGACGCTTCTGCGAGCGGATGAAGTGGGTGAACTTCATCGGGTCGCGCAGGAAGAAGATCGGGGTGTTGTTGCCGACGAGGTCGTAGTTGCCCTCCTCGCTGTAGAAGCGCAGTGCGAAGCCGCGCACGTCGCGCCAGGTGTCCGGGGAGCCGAGCTCGCCGGCCACGGTGGAGAAGCGCAGGAGGGTCTCGGTCTTCGTGCCGGGCTGGAACACGAGGGCCTTGGTGTACTTCGACACGTCCTCGGTCACCTCGAACTCGCCGAAGGCGCCGGAGCCCTTGGCGTGCGGGCGGCGCTCCGGGATGTTCATGCGGTTGAAGTGCTGGTGGGTCTCCAGCAGGTGGGTGTCGTGCAGGACGATGGGCCCCTCGCTGCCCACGGTCAGGGACTGGCGGTCGCTGACGGCCGGGGCGCCGTTCTGGCGGGTGGAACCGGTCGCGTGCGGGGTCGTCTTCTGGTACTCCGTCATGGAACTCTCCTTCGTCGATCGACGTCGGCCGCGCACCGATCGGTGCGGTGGGCGGCGTCATCCCCGATCTTGGCATATTTCTGAATCAGTCAAAAGAACCGGGTGCCGGGGTCGGTCGCCGGGGCCGCGGGCCGCCGTCGCGCAGGCCCGACGACGGCGCCTGGTCACTAGGATGGAGGGCACCGGAGCCTTCCGGCCGCACAGACCCCCGTTCGAAGGGAACCCCCGTGACGCAGACGCCCGACATCAACACCCAGCCCCTCGCCGAGGTGGACCCGGAGATCGCCGCGGCGCTCGCGGACGAGCTCGGCCGCCAGCGGGGCACGCTCGAGATGATCGCCTCGGAGAACTTCGTGCCGCGCGCCATCCTCGAGACGCAGGGCTCGGTGCTGACCAACAAGTACGCGGAGGGCTACCCGGGCCGCCGCTACTACGGCGGCTGCGAGTTCGTGGACGTGGCCGAGAACCTGGCCATCCAGCGCGCCAAGGACCTGTTCGGCGCCGAGCACGCCAACGTCCAGCCGCACGCCGGCGCTCAGGCCAACGTGGCCGTGATGACCTCGCTGCTGGACCACGGGGACACGATGATGGGCCTGTCCCTGGCGCACGGCGGCCACCTGACGCACGGCATGAAGCTGAACTTCTCCGGCAAGAACTACAGCATCGCCGCGTACGAGGTGGAGCCGGACACCCACCGCATCGACATGGACAAGGTGCGCGAGAAGGCCCTCGAGGCCCGGCCGAAGGTGATCGTGGCCGGCTGGTCCGCCTATCCCCGTCAGCTCGACTTCGCCGCCTTCCGCTCGATCGCGGACGAGGTCGGCGCCCGGCTCTGGGTGGACATGGCCCACTTCGCCGGCCTCGTGGCCGCCGGCCTGCACCCGAACCCGGTGCCGCACGCCGACGTCGTCTCCTCCACCGTGCACAAGACCCTCGCCGGCCCCCGTTCGGGCTTCATCCTCTCCACCGAGGAGCTGAAGAAGAAGATCGACTCCGCCGTGTTCCCGGGCCAGCAGGGCGGCCCGCTGATGCACGCGATCGCGGGCAAGGCCGTGGCCTTCAAGATCGCCGGCTCCGCGGACTTCAAGGAGAAGCAGGAGCGCACCCTGGCCGGCGCGCAGATCCTGGCCGAGCGCCTGACCGCCCCGGACATGGCCGAGCACGGCATCTCGGTGCTCACCGGCGGCACGGACGTGCACCTCGTCCTGGTGGACCTGCGCGAGTCCCAGCTGGACGGCAGGCAGGGCGAGGACATCCTGCACGAGGTCGGCATCACCGTGAACCGCAACTCGGTGCCGTGGGACCCGCGTCCGCCGATGACCACCTCCGGCCTGCGCATCGGCACCCCCGCGCTGGCCTCCCGCGGCTTCGGCGAGGCCGAGTTCCGCGAGGTGTCCGACGTCATCGCCGAGGCGCTGAAGCCGAGCCCGGACGTGGAGGCGCTGCGCGCCCGCGTCGTGAAGCTCACCGAGGACTTCCCGCTGTACGACGGCCTCGAGGGCTGGTGAGCCGGCGATGACCGCGAAGGTCCTGGACGGCAAGGCCACCGCCGCCGCGATCAAGGAGGAGCTGCGCGGCCGCGTGGCCGCCCTCGCCGAGCGCGGGCACACCCCCGGCCTCGGCACCCTGCTCGTGGGTGAGGACGCCGGCTCGCAGAAGTATGTGGCGGGCAAGCACCGCGACTGCGCCGAGGTGGGCATCGAGTCCATCCAGCGTGAGCTGCCCGCGGACGCGACGGAGGAGCAGATCCTCGACGTCGTGCGCGAGCTGAACGAGGACCCGGCCTGCACGGGCTACATCGTCCAGCTGCCGCTGCCGAAGCACGTGGACACCCAGAAGGTGCTCGAGGCCATCGACCCGGACAAGGACGCGGACGGCCTGCACCCCATGAACCTGGGGCGGCTCGTGGCCTCGGTCGGCGGCGAGCTGGACTCGCCGCTGCCGTGCACCCCGGCCGGCTGCGTCGAGCTGCTGCGCCACCACGGTGTGGGGCTGGCCGGCAAGCACGTGCTCGTGATCGGCCGCGGCGTGACCATCGGCCGGCCCGCCGGCCTCGTGTTCACCCGACGCGAGGTCAACGCCACCGTGACCCTGGCCCACACCGGCACCACGAACCTCGACGAGCTGCTGGCGAGCGCCGACGTCGTGATCGCCGCCGCCGGCTCCGCCCACATGGTGAAGCCGGAGCAGGTCAAGGAGGGCGTGATCGTCCTGGACGTGGGCGTCTCCCGCGTGACCGGGGAGGACGGGACGTCGCGCGTCCTGGGCGACGTGGACCCGGCCGTGAAGGAGAAGGCGGCCTGGATGGCGCCGAACCCGGGCGGCGTCGGGCCGATGACCCGCGTCATGCTGCTGGCGAACGTCGTCGAGGCCGCCGAGCGTGCCGCCGACGGCGAGGACTGGGCCGGGGAGCGGGCCGGAGCCTGACCTCTCCCACTCCCGCGACCAACCCTGCGATATGGCCCCCATCCACCCCGGATGGGGGCCATATCGCAGGGTTCGTCGCCGAGGGGGCGGCGCGCGTCCGGGCGGGTGGTGCGCCTATGCTGTCGCCTTGTGAGTCACACCACTCTGCACGCGTCCCCCGGCGACGCCTCCGTCATCCGTGCCCGTGGGCTGCGCAAGCAGTACGGCGAGTTCCACGCCGTGAAGGGCATCGACCTGGACGTGCGTCCCGGCGAGTGCTTCGGCCTGCTCGGCCCCAACGGCGCGGGCAAGTCCACCACCATGCGCATGCTCGCGGGCACCTCGCAGCGCACCGCGGGCGAGCTGACCATCCTGGGCATCGACCCGGAGGAGGACGGGCCGGCCGTCCGTGCGCGCCTGGGCGTGGTGCCGCAGCAGGACAACCTGGACGAGGAGCTCACCGCCCGGGAGAACATCCTGATCTACGGCCGCTACTTCGGCCTGCCCTACTCGTACCTGCGGCCCAAGGCCGAGGAGCTGCTGGCCTTCGCCCAGCTCACCGAGAAGGCGGACGCCAAGGTCACCGACCTCTCCGGCGGCATGAAGCGCCGGCTCGTGATCGCCCGCGCCCTGGTCAACGAGCCGGCCCTCTTCCTCCTCGACGAGCCCACCACGGGCCTGGACCCGCAGGCCCGCCACATCCTGTGGGACCGCCTCTACCGACTCAAGGAACGCGGCACCACGCTGCTGCTGACCACGCACCACATGGACGAGGCGGAGCAGCTGTGCGACCGGCTCGTCGTGGTCGACGGCGGCGAGATCATGGCCGCCGGCACCCCCGCCGAGCTCATCCGCGAGCACGCCTCCCGCGAGGTCCTCGAGGCGCGCTTCGGCGCGGACCGCAACGAGGCCGCAGCCCGCACCGTCCAGGCCCACGCGGGTGACGGCGTCGTGCACCGCGTCGAGGTCCTCCCGGACCGCGTCCTCGTCTACGCCCGACGCGCGGACGACCTGCACGACGTCGTGCAGCGCCTCGTCGACGAGGGCGCCCTGCCCGCCCCCGTCACCACGCTGACCCGCCGCGCGAGCCTCGAGGACGTGTTCCTCATCCTCACCGGCCGCACCCTGGTGGACTGACCCGTGCCGTCCCCCACCACGACGACGGCCCCCGGCCCCGCCTCGCCCGCCGAGCCGCTGCGCCCGCCGGTCACCGCGGCGGCGTCCGCGGAGCGCGTGAAGCGCCGCGGCGTCCTGCTCTACGCCGAGCACCAGCTGCGGAACATGCGCCGCTACGGCGCGGTGCTGCTCGTCGGGGCGCTCGGCGAGCCCGTGCTCTACCTGCTGGCCATGGGCCTGGGTCTGGCCCAGCTCATGGGCGGCGGGATGCCGCAGGACGCCCTGGGCGGGGTCTCCTACGTCGCGTTCATCGCCCCGGCGCTGCTGGCCTCGGGCGCGCTGATGACCGCGTCCGTCGAGTTCTCCTACCCGGTGATGGGCGGGTTCCAATGGCAGCGCACGTACTACGCGGCGCAGGCCACTCCGCTGTCTCCGGCGCAGATCGCCCTGGGCCACCTCGCGGCCGTGAGCCTGCGGTTCGTGTTCCAGGCCGCCGTGTTCCTGCTGGTGATGCTGGCGTTCGGCGTGGTCTCGAGCCCGTGGGCGTGGGTGCAGGTCCTCACCGCCACGCTCGGCGGGCTCGCCGTCGGCGCGCCGATCATGGCGTTCGCGGCCTCCCTGAAGGAGGACAAGGGCCAGTTCGCCACCCTGCAGCGGCTCGTGGTCATGCCCCTGTTCCTGTTCTCCGCCACCTTCTACCCGCTCGAGGCGCTGCCGGTGTGGCTGCGCTGGATCGGCTGGCTCTCGCCGCAGTGGCATGCCGCCCAGCTCGGCCGCGTGCTCTCCTACGGGATGACCGAGCCGGCCTGGCTCACCGTGCTGCACGTGGCGTTCCTGCTGGCCCTCGCGCTCGGCGGGGCCTGGCTCGCGGTGCGGATCTACACGCGCCGCCTCGGCTGGGTCCGCGGCACCCCGGACCGCGACGCCGCCACGGCCGCCGGTCGGGACCGTGCCCCGCGCCTGGGCCGCCGTGCCGCGCGCACCGGGGCCGCCCGCGCCGACGTCGCACCCGCCACCGCGCAGGCGGGCCCGGCCGCGCCGTCGTCGTCGGTGGTGCGGGAACACGCCGTCGCCGTGCCGCCCATGCCCGAGATCCCCGTGCGCCGCGGCCCGCTGGCCGGCGCGTACTCGGGCAACGTGCGCGCGGTGATGGAGCGGGCGTTCCTCTCCCTGAAGTCCAACAACTGGGTGGTGTTCTTCTCCGGGTTCTTCGAGCCCGTGCTCTACCTGGCCTCCCTGGGACTGGGTCTCGGTGCGCTGGTCGGCGACGTGGCCGGCCCGGACGGCACCCCCGTCCCGTACGGCATGTACCTCGCCCCCGCACTGCTGGCGGTCTCGGCGATGAACGGCGCCATCTACGACTCCACGTGGAACGTGTTCTTCAAGCTGCGCTACGCGAAGACGTACCAGACCATGCTCTCCACGCGGCTGGGCCCGCTGGACGTGGCGCTCGGGGAGATCGCGATGGCGCTGCTGCGCGGGCTGATCTACGCGGTCGGCTTCCTGATCGTCATGACCGTGGCCGGGCTCGTCACCTCGTGGACGGCGCTGCTCATGATCCCCGGCGCCCTGCTCGTGGCGCTGGGCTTCGCCTCCCTCGGCATGGCGGTGACGAGCTGGATGAAGACGTTCCAGCACATGGACTGGGTCCAGATCGTGCTGATGCCCATGTTCCTGTTCTCGGCCACGTTCTTCCCGCTCGCGGTCTACCCGGAGCCGATCCAGTGGGTGATCCGCGTGTTCCCGCTGTGGCACGCCGTGGAGATGATGCGCGCCCTCGCGGTGGGCGTGCTGAGCTGGGCGACCGCCGGCCACGTCCTCTACTTCGTGGTGATGGCCGGCGTCGGGGTGTGGCTCGCCGCCCGCCGGCTCGGCGCGCTGTTCCTGCGCTGAGGCCCCCGCGGGCCGGTCAGGCCGCGCGCGCGGCGCGGCGCCGCCGGACCACGTCCAGGGCCGCGACCGCGGCGGTGAGCGCCCAGCACACGGCCACCATGCCCATGGCGGTCGAGGCCGCGTGCGCGTACGCCGCGGCCGACGGCGGACCGGCGCTCTCGGCTGCGGCGCCGGCCAGGGCCGCGAAGAACGCGCCCGTCACCACGGACAGGCCCAGGGCGGTGCCGAGACGCTGCGCCGTCTGGGCGACGCCGCCGGCCGCCCCCGCCTCGTGGCCGGCGACGTCGTCCATCATCAGCACCTGCGTGCTGGTGAGCAGCAGGGCCTGCGAGGCCGACTGCACGATCAGCCCCACCCCCACGATCCACGGCGACCACGCGCCGGCCGCGCTGCGCTCGAACGCGAGCGCGAGCACCCCCAGCGACACGAGGCCCGCCAGAGCGCCGAGCAGCACGAGCACGGGCCCCCGCCGCTGCACCATCGAACCCACCCACGGGGACAGGGAGGCCACGACGACGGCGCCGGGCAGACCCACGAGGCCGGCCTCGAGCGGCGTGAACCCCATGCCGCGCTGCAGGAAGATCGCCACGATCGCGAACACCGCCGGCATGGTGGCCAGGTAGATGGTGGACTCGAGCGCGCCGATCGTGAAGGACGGCCGCCGGAACAGTGCCGGGTCCACCATGGGCTGCACGCCGGTGGCCGACGCCCGGGCCTTCACGCGCTTCTCCCACAGCCACCACGCCGTCACGAGCGCGGCGGCGAGCACCAGCAGCCAGGCGGTGCCCGGGACGATGAACGGCACCATGAGGCTCACCCCGCCGGCGCCGAGCAGCAGGGCGCCCACCGGGTCGAGCGCGGCGATCCCGCGTGGTCCGGGGGCGGGGGGCAGGCCGTGCACGCGGGTGGGCGGCGGCAGCCAGAGGGCGCCCATCGCGACGGCGGCCAGGCCCACGGGCACGTTCATGAGGAACGTGGAGCGCCAGCCCCACTCGGGGCCGAACGCGCCGAGGAACAGCCCGCCGAGCAGGGGCCCCACGGCCACGCCGAGGCCCACCACGGTGCCGAAGAGCCCGTAGGCCCGCCCGCGGGCGCGGCCGTGGAAGTTCGACTGGATGAACCCGATGACCTGGGGGTTGAACACGCCCGCGCCCAGGCCCGTGAGCAGGCGCCCGGCATTGAGCAGCAGAGTGTCCCCGGCCAGGCCGGAGAGCAGGGAGCCGAGCATGTACAGCGTGATGCCCGCCAGGAACAGGCTCTTGCGGCCCCACAGGTCGCCGGCGCGGCCCGCGGCCACGAGCACGGTGCCGAACGTCAGCGTGTACCCCGCCAGCACCCACTGCAGATCCGCGCTCGTGGCGTCCAGGCCCGACTCGATGGCCGGCAGCGCCACGTTCACCACGGACACGCTCATCAGCGCGAGGAAGAGCGGCATGAGCAGTGCGGTGAGGATGCGGCGCTGGTCAGGGGTGAAGGCCCCGGACGCGGGGTCGGCGGGGTGCGGGGGGCGGGGGGTCATCGCCTCAGGATAGGTACCGACGCGGGCCGCCCGATTCGGAGCGCACCCCGCGATGCGGGATGATGGAGGGCAGACCCCACGAGCCCCTCCGGAGGAGCACCCATGTCCCAGTCCCTGACCCCCGGTCCCGACGGCGCGCGCCGCGGCCCCCGCGCCGGCCTGCGCGTGGGATCGCTCGGCTTCGTCGCGATGATCGTCATCCTGATCGTGGCGATCATCTTCGCCGCGAACCAGAACGACGTGATCGGGTGGCTCGTGGTCGCGGTCGCCGCCGGCTGGCTCGTGTTCGCGGTGGTCGTGTACCTGCAGATGCGCCGTGGCGTCCAGGCCGCGGGCCGCAAGGTGGACACCGCCATGCAGAACGCCCGCGCCGACGTCGCCGCCCTGCGCGGCCGCGACGCCGACGCCGCCGCCCCCGCGGTGGTCCCGCCGGCACCGGCCGCGGACCCCCTGCGGGACACCAAGCTGGACCACTCGTTCAAGATCGCCCAGGTGCAGGTGCGCGTCGTGCGCGAGCAGCTCGCCGCGGGCCAGGGCATGGACCGTGAGATGGTGGACCGCGCCCTGGAGACCATCGACATCACGGCCTCCAACGCCCGCGACATGATCAAGGAGTCCCGGGCCGGCGGCGCCGAGGGCCCGGTGAGCGGGACGGTGATCGGCTGATGACGGCGCTGCCCGAGAAGGACCCCGTCACCGGGAAGTACCCCGAGCCCGCCGAGGGCGAGCCCGTGGTGCACGCCAACGCCGGGGCGCCCAAGGCCGACGGCGCCGTGCGCGTGGCCACCGTGAACGTCAACGGCATCCGCGCCTCGCACCGCAAGGGCATGCGGGAGTGGTTCGCCGGCCGCGGCGTGGACGTGCTCACCCTCCAGGAGGTGCGCGCCCCCGCGGACGTCACGGCGCAGCTGGTCCGCGAGATCGTGGGCGAGGACTGGGACGAGGTGCACCTGGCGGACGCCGTGGCCGCCGCCAAGGGGCGGGCCGGCGTTGCGATCGCCTCGCGGTTCCCGCTCGGCGAGGTCCGCACCGGCATCGCCGACGCCGACGGGTACTTCGACGACGCCGGCCGCTGGATCGAGGCCGACCTGCGCCTGCCGGACGGCTCGCCGCTGACCGTGGTCTCCGCGTACGTGCACTCGGGCGAGGTCGACACCCCGAAGCAGGTGGACAAGTACCGGTTCCTCGACGAGATGGTCCGCCGCCTCTCCGAGCTGGCTGCGGGGGAGGGGCACGCCCTCGTCACGGGCGACCTCAACGTGGGCCACACCGAGCTGGACATCAAGAACTGGAAGGGCAACGTGAAGAAGGCCGGCTTCCTGCCCGAGGAGCGCGCCTACTTCGACCGGTTCTTCGGCGAGCTCGGCTTCACGGACGTGCACCGCGCCCTCGCCGGGCCGGTGCCGGGCCCGTACACGTGGTGGTCCATGCGCGGCAAGGCCTTCGACAACGACGCCGGGTGGCGCATCGACTACCACATGGCGACCGCGGGCCTGGCCGAGCGGGCGACGACCGCCGTCGTGGACCGCGCCCCCAGCTGGGGCACCCGCTTCTCCGACCACGCCCCGCTCGTGGTCGACTACCAGTTCTGACCGTGCAGGAGAGACCCGAGGCTGAGATGACCATGAAGAAGAACTCCGTGCAGGACGTCCTGGCCCAGGACGCCGCCGCCACCGCCCACCTGGCCGGCGCGTCCGCCCGGCACCGCGTGCTCTCCGGCATGCAGCCCTCGGCGGACTCCCTCCACCTGGGCAACTACCTCGGCGCCCTCGTGAACTGGGAGCGCACCCAGGCCGACTTCGAGGCGTTCTTCTTCATCCCCGACCTGCACGCCATCACCGTGCCGCAGGACCCGGCCGCGCTCGCGGAGCGCACGCGGGTGGCCGCCGCGCAGTTCATCGCCGGCGGCATCGACCCCGAGCGCTCCACGCTGTTCGTCCAGTCCCAGGTGCCCGAGCACGCGCAGCTGGCCTGGGTGCTGACCTGCATGACCGGCATGGGCGAGGCCATGCGCATGACCCAGTTCAAGGACAAGTCCGCCAAGCAGGGCGCGGACGCGGCCGGGGTCGGCCTGCTCGCGTACCCCATGCTCATGGCCGCGGACATCCTGCTCTACCAGCCGCATGGCGTGCCCGTGGGCGACGACCAGCGCCAGCACGTGGAGCTCACCCGCGACCTCGCCCAGCGCTTCAACCACCGCTACGGCGAGACGTTCGTGGTCCCGACCGGCTTCTACCCGGAGACCGGCGCGCGCATCTACGACCTGCAGGACCCCACGTCGAAGATGTCCAAGTCCGCGGCGTCCCCGAACGGGCTCATCAACATCCTCGAGGAGCCGAAGAAGACCGCCAAGAAGATCAAGTCCGCGGTCACCGACGACGGCACTGAGGTGCGCTTCGACCGCGAGGCCAAGCCCGGCGTCTCCAACCTGCTGACCATCCTCTCCGCGGTGTCCGCCACACCGATCCCGCAGCTCGAGGAGGAGTTCGTCGGCAAGATGTATGGGCACCTCAAGGTCGCGGTGGCGGACGCCGTCGTCGAGCGCCTGGCCCCCGTGCGTGAGCGCGCCCTCGCGCTGCTGGACGACCCCGCCGAGCTCGACCGCATCCTCGCCGCCGGCGCCGAGAAGGCCCGCGCCGTGGCCACGCCCGTGCTCGAGGACGTCTACGCCAAGGTCGGCTTCCTGCCGCCGCTGCGCTGAGCAGGGCCGCACCGGCCCCCCGACGACGGCCCGCGCCCCCGACCTGTGGGGGCGCGGGCCGTCGTGTTTCTCCGACTCGAGGTGGAGGCGGCGGTGCGTGCGCGGCTGTCAGGATGGAGGCACCGCCTCCGCTCCTGCCGCAGCGGGGGCGAGCCCCACCGACAGAGGAGTGCCGGAGCCATGTCCACCGCTGTCCCCATCCCCGCCGTCGCCGAGGTCCCGCCCGGCGCCGAACCCGTCCTGGAGACGGAGAACCTCGTCAAGGTCTACGGTCGCGGGGCGTCCCGCTTCGACGCGCTGAAGGGCATCACCCTGCAGATCCAGCGCGGCGAGTCCCTGGCCGTCGTCGGCAAGTCCGGCTCCGGCAAGTCCACCCTGATGCACCTGCTGGCGCTGCTGGACCAGCCCTCCGCCGGCGTCGTCGCGATGGACGGCCGTCCCGTCTCCCAGCTCAAGGCCGCGGAGATCTCCCAGCTGCGCAACGAGCGGTTCGGCTTCGTGTTCCAGCAGTTCTTCCTGAACCCGAACCAGACGGTCCTGGAGAACACCGTGCTGCCGCTGAAGATCGCCGGCGTGGGCCGGGCCCAGCGCACCCGCCGCGGCATGGCGGTGCTCGAGCGGCTCGAGCTCGCGGACAAGGCGCAGAACAAGGCCACGGACCTCTCCGGCGGCCAGAAGCAGCGCGTGTGCATCGCCCGTGCGCTCGTGAACAACCCGACGGTGCTGTTCGCGGACGAGCCCACGGGCAACCTGGACTCCGCCACCTCGGCGGCCGTGGAGGACATCCTCTTCGGCCTGCACCGCGACGAGGGCATCACCCTCGTGGTGGTCACGCACGACGACGACCTGGCCGCGAAGTGTGACCGTCGCGTCGAGCTGCAGGACGGCGTGGTCATCGCCGACGAGCGCGTCGGCACCGAGCGGGACGGAGCGCGGGCATGAAGGCCACCGACGTCGCGGGCACGGCGCTCGCCAACACGATGCGCTCCAAGCTGCGCACCTTCCTCACCGTCGTCGCGATCGTGATCGGCGCATTCACGCTGACCCTCACCACGGGGCTCGGCGCGGGCATCAACAAGTACGTGGACAACGTGGTCGAGGGCTTCGGCAAGCCCGGCGAGCTGACCGTGATGAAGCAGCAGGACATGTCCTCGGCCGGTGCGGCGAGCGGTTCGCCCCAGGAGTACACGGAGCAGGACGCCGCCGGCGGCGAGATGTTCGGCATGCCGCTGCTCACGCAGGAGGACCTCGCCGCGATCGAGGACACCGAGCACGTCACCGAGGTGAAGACCTATCGGGTGGCCGAGCCGGAGTACATCCAGGGCCCGGACGACCGCAAGTGGCAGACCGGCTTCATGGGCAGCTCCGGCGAGATCGACATGCTCACCTTCTCGGCCGGCCGTGCCCCCGAGGCCGGCGCCGCGGAGATCGTCATGCCCGAGTCGTGGGTGGAGGACCTGGGCGCCGGCGACGCCGAGGACCTGGTCGGCACGGAGCTGACCGTCGTGGCGGCGACCCCGCTGCAGGAGCACAAGTCCGTGACGGCCACCGTGGTCGGTGTGACGAAGGCGGCCGCGTCCGGTGCGGGCACCGCCCCGACGCCGTCGGAGTCGCTCGAGCAGGAGATCTACGACATCACGACGGAGGGCCTGCCGGAGTCGCAGCGGAACACCTACTTCCAGGCCACGGCGATCGTGGAGGACCCGGAGGCGAACGAGGACGCCGTGAAGCAGGCGCTGGCCGACCAGGGCCTGCTGGCGCAGACCCTCGAGGAGCAGCTCGGCGTGATCCGCGGCATCATCGACGCCGTCACGTGGGTGCTCACCGGCTTCGCGCTCATCGCGCTGCTCGCCGCCAGCTTCGGCATCATCAACACCCTGCTCATGGCGGTGCAGGAGCGCACCCGGGAGATCGGCCTCATGAAGGCCCTCGGCATGACCGGCGGGAAGATCTTCGGCCTGTTCACCATGGAGGCCGTCGTGATCGGCCTGCTCGGCTCGCTGATCGGCATCGGCCTGGGCGTCGCCGTCGGACTCATCGCGAACCAGGTGCTGACCACCGGCCCCCTCAGCGGCGTCACCGGCCTGGTCCTGTTCGCGGTCAACCCCCTCGCCCTGCTGCTGATCCTGCTGCTGATCGTGGCCATCGCGTTCATCGCCGGCACCTTGCCCGCCCTGCGTGCGGCCCGGAAGGATCCCATCGAGGCACTGCGACACGAGTGATCCTGCCGCCGCGCCCGTCATCACCATCACCGTCACCCACGACACCGAGGAGCTCACCATGACCACCGATCGACCGAACCCGGACCCGAACCCGGAGCAGCCCGCCGTGGGCTCCCGCTACGGCACGCAGCCCTACGCGGCCCCGGGCTACGGCGCCCAGCCGGGCAGCCCGTACGGCATCGTCCCGGAGCCGGCCGCGTTCCCCGCGCTCCTGACGCTGACGCTCACGTCGCTCGCGCTGTACGTGCTGTCCTCCCTGCCGGCCCTGTTCGGCGGCGAGGAGAGCATCGAACGCATGCGGGACTCCCTTCGCCAGAGCGGCCTCACCCCCGAGCAGGTGGAGGAGATCGCGCCTGTCGTGGGCGCCTCCGTGACGGTGGGCACGATCATCGTCCTGCTCATCGGCGTGGCCCTGTACGCCCTGGTGTACTTCAACCTCCGCGGGGCCAAGAACTGGGCCCGCATCCTCGGCATCGTCGTCGGGATCCTGGGCACCCTCAGCGCCGTCGGCGGCATCTTCTCCTTCGTGACCTACCCCGGCATCGGCGGCGTGCTGGCCTCCGTGCTCAGCCTGGCGCTGGTGATCGTGAACATCCTGTGGCTGGTCAAGGCCTTCAACCCGCAGGTCGCGGCCTACACCCGTCAGGGCCGCCGCGCCTGACCCCGACGCCGTTCGCCGGCGGCGAGTCCTGGGTCGCCAGCCCTCGCCCCGGCGTCGGCCAGCGGAGACCATGGCGACATGGCCTCCGATCATCGACCCCCGCATCCCGTGTCCCCCCACCCCGACGACCTGGACGGCGGCGGGCGGCCCGTGGTGGGCCCGGATGAGGCGCGGCGGCGCATCGCCGGGCACTCCGGCCCGGACGCCCGCCCGCTGATCCGCCCCGACGCCCGCACCCCCGGCGTGTTCCGGGCGCTGCTCGGGTTGACGGTGGCATCCGCGGTCCTCTATGCCGCGTCGATCCTGCGCAACCTCCTCCCGGGCGCGGCCCAGGACATCGCGGACTCGCTGCCCGAGGGCGGCGCGCAGTCGCCCGCGATGACCGCCGAGGCCATCGAGGGCGCCCTCACCGGCAGTGCCTGGTTCGCGACCCTGCTGGGTCTGGCGGTCTACGCGATCGTCCTCGTCGGGCTGACCCGGCACAGCAACACGGCGCGCATCATGGGTGCCCTGTTCGCCTCGATCGCCATCTTCGTGACGCTGCTGGGGGCCATCCGCCTGTTCGTCTTCCCCGCCGGGGACGTGGTGCTGCCCCTGGTCCTGGGCGGGCTGTTCGCGCTCGTGAACGCGGCCTGGCTCGTGTGCGCCTTCAACCCGGGCCTCGCAACGACCTTCCTGCGCCGCCGGGCATGATGGGGGCATGCACCCCCTCGACGACGATCCCCACGAGACCACGGACCCCGCCCCCGATCTCGCGTCGCTGCGTCCCCTGCGCCTGTTCCAGACCGTCACGGCCGTCACGGGCGCACTGAGCGCGGCCGGCGTGGGGGGCGTGCTCGCGCTGCAGTCGACGCCCGGCTACGCCCGCGCCGTGCTGGAGGCGCGCTCCTGGGGCGCGAGCGAGGTCACCGACGCCGACGTCGCCGCGTTCCTCACCCCGGCGGGGGCGTGGCCGGTGGCCGCCGCGGCGGTGGTCGTCCTGACCCTGGTGCTCCTGGCCGGCATCACCCGCCGCATCCGGGCCGTGCGCCCCGTGGGGAGCGTGCTCGTGGTGCTGGGGATGCTCACGGCGGCCTTCTGGATGGTCGACGGTGGACGGATGGTGCAGGACGGGGGAGGGGGGCCGGTCGTGCTGGGTGCCGTCGTCGGGATGCTCGTGTCCAGCGCGGTGTGGCTGCGTGTGGCGCACCGGCGGGAGACGCGCGACGCCTTCGACGTCTGAGCTCGGACCGCCTCCGCCTCCGGTCCCGCCCCCGTCCCCACGCCGAGGCCCGCAGACACGCCGCTACACCGGGCCGGTGACGGCGCGTCTGCGGGCCTCGGCGGGAGGGGCACCCCTCCACGACGACGGCGGCCCGCCTCCTCGAGCGAGGAGACGGGCCGCCGTCGTGGTGCGGGGGATCAGAACTGGCGGGCCAGGATGGCCCGCTTCACCTCGGAGATCGCCTTGGTCACCTGGATGCCGCGGGGGCACGCGTCGGTGCAGTTGAAGGTCGTGCGGCAACGCCACACGCCCTCCTTGTCGTTCAGGATCTCCAGGCGCATGTCGCCGGCCTCGTCACGCGAGTCGAAGATGAACCGGTGCGCGTTGACGATGGCGGCCGGGCCGAAGTACTGGCCGTCCGTCCAGAACACCGGGCAGGACGAGGTGCACGCGGCGCACAGGATGCACTTCGTGGTGTCGTCGTAGATCGCCCGGTCGGCCTGGGACTGGTAGCGCTCCTTGGTGGGCGCGTGGCCCTCGGCGACCAGGAACGGCATGATCTCGCGGTAGGACTGGAAGAACGGGTCCATGTCCACGATCAGGTCCTTCTCCACCGGCAGGCCCTTGATGGGCTCCACCAGGATGGGCTTGGACAGGTCGAGGTCCTTCAGGAGCGTCTTGCAGGCCAGGCGGTTGCGGCCGTTGATGCGCATGGCGTCGGAGCCGCACACGCCGTGGGCGCAGGAGCGGCGGAACGACAGGGTGCCGTCGTGGTCCCACTTGACCTTGTGCAGGGCGTCCAGCACGCGGTCGGTGCCGTACATGGTCAGGCGCCACTCGTCCCAGTAGGACTCCTCGGAGGACTCCGGGAGGTAGCGGCGGACCTTGAGCACGATGTCGAAGCTCTCGACCTCGCCTGCGCCGCCACCGGCGGACTGGGTCTGCGCCTGGGCCACGGGGGCCTCGGTCTCGGTTGCTGAGTGGCTCATCAGTACTTACGCTCCATCGGCTGGTAACGGGTCACGACGACGGGCTTGGTCTCGAAGCGGATGCCCTTGACGCCCTCCATCTCCGCGGTCTCGTCACGGTAGATCATGGTGTGCGCCATGAAGTTCTCGTCGTCGCGGTCGGGGTAGTCCTCGCGGTAGTGCCCGCCGCGGGACTCCTTGCGGCCCAGGGCCGCGAGGGTCATGGCCTCGGCGATGTCCAGGAGGTAGCCCAGCTCCATGCCCTCGAGCAGGTCGAGGTTGAAGCGGTGGCCCTTGTCCTGGACGGACACGTTCTCGTAGCGGCCGCGCAGCTCCTCGATCTTGGCCAGTGCGCGGCGGATCGAGTCCTCGTCGCGGAAGACCTGCATGTCCGCGTCCATGGACTCCTGGAGCTCGGCGCGGATGTCCGCGACGCGCTCGGACCCGGTGGCGGAGCGCAGGTTCTCGATGTGCTCCACGGTCGGCAGCTCGCCGCCCTCGGGCAGCTCCACCCAGTCCGCCTGCACGGCGTACTCGGCGGCGTAGATGCCGGCGCGGCGGCCGAACACGTTGATGTCCAGCAGCGAGTTGGTGCCCAGGCGGTTGGACCCGTGCACGGACACGCAGGCCACCTCGCCGGCGGCGTACAGGCCCGGCACGACGGTGTCGTTGTCCTGGAGGACCTCGGCCTTGATATTCGTGGGGATGCCGCCCATGAAGTAGTGGCAGGTGGGGAACACCGGCACCGGCTCCGTGTAGGGCTCGACACCCAGGTAGGTGCGGGCGAACTCGGTGATGTCCGGGAGCTTCTCGTCGATGTGCGAGGGCTCCAGGTGCGTCAGGTCGAGCAGCACGTAGTCCTTGTTGGGGCCGGCGCCGCGGCCCTGACGGACCTCCTCGGCCATGGACCGGGCCACGATGTCGCGCGGGGCGAGGTCCTTGATGGTGGGGGCGTAGCGCTCCATGAAGCGCTCGCCGTCCGCGTTGCGGAGGATGCCGCCCTCGCCGCGCGCGGCCTCGGAGAGCAGGATGCCCAGGCCGGCCAGGCCGGTCGGGTGGAACTGCACGAACTCCATGTCCTCCAGCGGCAGGCCCGCGCGGTAGGCGATGGCCATGCCGTCTCCGGTGAGCGTGTGGGCGTTCGAGGTGGTCTTGTACACCTTGCCGGCGCCGCCGGTGGCGAAGATGACCGACTTGGCCTGGAAGACGTGGATCTCGCCGGTGGCCAGCTCGTAGGAGACGACGCCGGCGGTGCGCTTCTGCTTGTAGGCGGTGCCGTCCTCGCGCACGGCGTCCTCCTCCACCAGCAGCAGGTCGAGCACGTAGAACTCGTTGAAGAACTCCACGTTGTGCTTGACGCAGTTCTGGTACAGCGTCTGGAGGATCATGTGGCCGGTGCGGTCCGCGGCGTAGCAGGCGCGGCGCACGGGCGCCTTGCCGTGGTCACGGGTGTGGCCGCCGAAGCGGCGCTGGTCGATCTTGCCCTCGGGGGTGCGGTTGAAGGGCAGGCCCATCTTCTCGAGGTCCAGCACCGCGTCGATGGCCTCCTTGGCCATGACCTCCGCGGCGTCCTGGTCCACGAGGTAGTCGCCGCCCTTGACGGTGTCGAACGTGTGCCACTCCCAGTTGTCCTCCTCGACGTTGGCGAGGGCCGCGCACATGCCGCCCTGGGCCGCGCCGGTGTGGGAACGCGTGGGGTAGATCTTGGTGAGGACGGCGGTGTGCGCGCGCTGACCGGCCTCGATGGCCGCGCGCATGCCCGCGCCGCCGGCGCCGACGATCACCACGTCGTACTTGTGCACCTGCATTCAGGTCTCTCTTTCTGGGTGTCTGTGACGCGGCGGCCGCTCGGGCCGGCCGCACCGCAGGGTGAGCGTTTCCGAGGTCAGCCGCAGAAGGCCGGGGAGCCCTCGAGCAGGGCGCCGGAGGCGTCCACCATGCAGGGATCGAAGGTGAAGATCACCAGGGTGCCGAGGATGATGATCACGGCCGTGGCGATGTACAGGATCATCGTCAGCCAGAAGCGGGCGCTGCCGCGACGGGTGTAGTCGTTGATGATCGTGCGCACGCCGTTGGCGCCGTGCAGCATGGCCAGCCACAGGAGGGCCAGGTCCCAGAACTGCCACAGCGGGTGCGCCCACTTGCCGGCCACGAAGCCGAAGTCGATGGCGTGGATGCCGTCGCCCACCAGCAGGTTGGTGGTCAGGTGCACGGCGATCAGCACGACGAGGAAGACGCCCGAGATGCGCATGAACAGCCAGGCGAGCATCTCGAAGTTGCCGCGGCCGCCGCCGTCGCGCGTGTACTTGGGGTCCAGACGGCGGCTGCGGGGCGCCGCGATGGTGGTCTCAGCGGTGGTGCTCATGGCTCAGTGACCTCCGAGTGCGAGGCTGAAGTGACGGATGGCGAAGCCCAGGGTCAGGACGACCCACAGCCCCAGCACGATCCACAGCAGGGTCTTGTGGTGCTGGGTGCCGCCCTTCCAGAAGTCGACCAGGATGATGCGCAGGCCGTTCAGGGCGTGGAAGATGATCGCCGCGACGAGGCCGGCCTCGCCGAGCGCGAAGTACCACGTCTTGTACGAGCCGATCACGGCGTTGTAGGCCTCGGGGGAGACCCGGACCAGGGCCGTGTCCAGCACGTGGACGAGCAGGTAGAAGAAGATGACGACGCCGGTGACGCGGTGGCCCACCCAGGACCACATGCCGCCGTGGCCCCGGTACAGGGTTCCGCGGCCGTTCTTGGCCGGGGCCTGCGCAGTGGCGCTAGACACGGTTGATACCTCCAGGGGGAATGCACGATCCCGGTCCTCCGCCGTGGGACGACGACGGGCAGGGGCGTGTGCGAGTGGATTCCTCCACCTAGGGTAGACCCTTCCCGCGCCTCCGTGCCCGACCGGGACCCGGGCGACCACTGTGACGCGTGCGGCGCCCCGCCGCCGTCCTGTTCGGTCTGGGCTGTGCCCCGCCTGGGACGCGTCGAGTGGTCCCCCGTCCGGACGGTTCCGTAGTCTGGCCCGGTGAGCACCGATCCGAACCTGACCGATGCCCCGCGCGAGGCCGCGCCGGGCACGGCCCTGTCCCGCTTCCACGCCGTGATCCCCGCCGGGGGCGTGGGCACCCGCCTGTGGCCCCTCTCGCGGGCCGCCGCGCCGAAGTTCCTCCACGACCTCACCGGCTCGGGCCAGACCCTGATCCGTGCCACGTGGGACCG
The DNA here is from genome assembly GCF_024519775.1 of Micrococcus sp. Mcc28. Classification (NCBI taxonomy): domain Bacteria; kingdom Bacillati; phylum Actinomycetota; class Actinomycetes; order Micrococcales; family Micrococcaceae; genus Micrococcus; species Micrococcus sp. Mcc28. The sequence continues at coordinate 109,132 of NZ_JALJRH010000003.1, forward strand.
TCTGGCGCCCCTGGCCGCGGGCATGCTCGTGGTGACCGGGGAGGCCCACCGGGAGGCGGTGTGCACGCAGCTGCCGGCCCTGGCGGAGACGGATCTGGTGCTCGAGCCCTCGCCCAAGGACTCCGCGGCCGCCATCGGCCTGGCCGCGGCGATCCTCTCCCTGCGCGACCCGGACACGATCATGGGCTCGTTCGCGGCGGATCAGGTGATCTCCCCGGTGGAGGTCTTCCAGGACGCGGTGCGGCAGGCCGTCGAGACGGCGGCCACGGGCCGGATCGTGACCATCGGCATCGAGCCCACGCACGCGGCCACGGGCTTCGGCTACATCCGCCGGGGCCGCCGTCTCCGCGTGGCCGGCGCCCCGGACGCGCACGACGTCGCCGCGTTCGTGGAGAAGCCGGACCTGAAGGTCGCCCAGCAGTACGTGAAGTCCGGCCGCTACCTCTGGAACGCGGGCATGTTCGTGGCGCCCGTGGGCCTCATGCTGGCCCACCTCGAGGAGAACGAGCCCGCGCTGCACGCCGGCCTGATGGAGATCGCCCGCGCGTGGGAGACGCCGGAGCGGGACGAGGTCATGGCCCGGGTGTGGCCCGAGCTGACGAAGACCGCCATCGACTACGCCGTGGCCGAGCCCGCCGCCGCCGTCGGCGACGTGGCCGTGATCCCCGGCTCCTTCACGTGGGACGACGTGGGGGACTTCGCGGCGATCGCCCGCCTGAACCCGGTCAGGGACGCCTCCGGCATCACGGTGATCGGCGACACTCCGCGCGTGTACTCGGACGACGCGTCCGGCGTCGTGGTGACGGACACGAAGCGCGTCATCGCGCTGATCGGCATCGAGGACGTCGTCGTCGTGGACACCGAGGACGCGCTGCTGGTCACCACCACGGAGCACGCCCAGGAGGTCAAGAAGGCCGTTGAGGCGCTCAAGGCGGAGGGCGTGGACGAGGTCCTCTGACCGCGCCCTGGGCCGGGTCCGGCCCGCACCGACCGGCACCCCCGGAGTAGGGTGCTGGGCCATGACCACCTCCGACTCCGTGCTGACCGGGCCCCGTCCGACCTCCGTCCCCTCGGTGGGCCCCGTGGTGGCCGAGCTCGAGGACGAGATCGTGTCCTTCCGCCGGGACCTGCACCGGCATCCCGAGCTCTCCTATGAGGAGTACCGCACCACCGACCGCATCGTGGAGCTGCTCTCCGGCTACGGGCTCTCGCCCGTGCGGATGGAGTCCACGGGCGCCTACGTGGACGTCGGGGAGGGGCCGGTGGTGCTGGCCCTGCGCGCGGACATCGACGCGCTGCCGGTCGAGGAGGAGACCGGCCTGCCCTACGTGTCCGTCAATGACGGCGTCGCGCACGCGTGCGGCCACGACATGCACACCGCCGTCATGGCGGGTGTGGCCGTCGCCCTCGGCCGCATCCTCCGCGGGGCCACCGCCGACGCCGACCTGCGCGCGGCCGGCGAGCGGGTCCACGGCACGGTCCGCGTCATCTTCCAGCCCGCGGAGGAGCGGCTGCCCGGCGGCTCCCTGGCCGTGCTGCGCCAGGGGATCCTCGACGACGTGCCCCGCATCCTGGCGGCGCACTGCGACCCCCAGGTCGACGTCGGCTCGATCGGCACCCGCATCGGCGCCATCACCTCGGCGGCGGACACGATCCGGATCACCCTCACCGGACGCGGTGGGCACACCTCGCGGCCCCACCTCACCGAGGACATGGTCTTCGCCCTGTCCCAGATCGCCGTGAACGTGCCCGCCGTGCTCTCCCGGCGGATCGACGTGCGCTCGGCCGTCTCGGTGGTGTGGGGGCAGATCGCCGCCGGCAGCGCGCCCAACGCGATCGACAACACCGGCTACCTGGCCGGGACCATGCGCTGCCTCGACGCGGACGTGTGGGAGGAGGCCGGTGCGCTGCTCGACGAGGTGGTCCGGCAGGTGGCCGCGCCGTACGGCGTGCACGTGCAGCTCGAGCACGTGCGCGGCGTCCCGCCGGTGCACAACACCGAGGGCGAGACGGCGCTGATCGAGACCGCGGCGCGGCGGGAGCTCGGCTCGCGGGCGATCGTCCTGACCCCGCAGTCGATGGGCGGCGAGGACTTCGCCTGGATGACCCAGAAGGTGCCCGGCTCCATGCTGCGCCTCGGCACCCGGTCCCCGGGTGGCCCCATCTACGATCTGCACCGCGGGGACTACGCGCCGGACGAGCGGGCCATCGGCGTGGGCATGCGGGTCTTCACCGCCGCCGCGCTGCAGGTGCTCACGGGCGAGGACCACCACTGACCCCGCCGCCCGCACCCGCCGGAGGGGACGGGCCCACCGTTCGGTAGACTCGCGCTCATCCGGACGGGGCCGCCCGCACGGGCCCCGTCTTTCCGCGGCCACCGGCCGCGGGCCTCGCACCGTGCCTTCCGAAATGAGGACCCCATGGGCATCGCCACCCCGTCGGCCGCGCGCCGTCGTCGTCTCCTGCTCCCCGTCGCCGCGCTCGGCGTCTCCGGCCTGCTGCTGACCGCGTGCGGCGCCCCGCCGGAGCAGTCCGAGGCCTCGGGCTCCGGCGCCGCCGAGAGCGAGGCCATCGCCACCGTGGACGGCGTCGGCTCGGACAACAACGACTACAAGGCCTGCATCGTCTCGGACGAGGGCGGCTTCGACGACCGCTCCTTCAACCAGTCCTCCTACGAGGGCCTCAAGGCCGCCGAGAAGGCCTACGGCATCACCACCAGCGAGGCCGAGTCGAACGAGCCCAGCGAGTTCACCCCGAACGTGACCGCCATGGTCAACGCCGACTGCGACGCCGTCATCGGCGTGGGCTTCCTCCTCGGCGACGCCATGAAGCCGATCGCCGCGCAGCACTCGGACACCCACTTCTTCGGCGTGGACGTCACCGCGGAGGGCTTCTCCGACAACTTCCAGAAGCTCACCTACGACACGGCGCAGGCGGCGTTCCTGGCCGGGTACCTGGCGGCGGGCACCACCGAGACCGGCACCGTGGCCACCTATGGCGGCATGGAGATCCCCACCGTCACCATCTTCATGGACGGCTTCGCCCGCGGCGTGGAGCACTACAACGAGGTCAAGGACAAGGACGTCAAGGTCCTGGGCTGGGACAAGGACGCGAAGACCGGCTCCTTCACGGGCGACTTCAAGAACGTGGCCAACGGCAAGACGAACACCGCCAACTTCATCAACGAGGGCGCCGACATCGTGATGCCGGTGGCCGGCCCCGTGGGCCTGGGCACCCTGGACGCCGTCCGCGAGGCGAACCAGGGCGGCAAGGACGTCAAGGTCATCTGGCCGGACTCGGACGGCTACGAGTCCACCAAGGACGGCAACCTGATCCTCACCTCGGTGAAGAAGAACATGGGCCAGTCCGTCGCCGACGTGATCGCCGCGGACCTGAAGGACGAGTTCTCGGCCGAGCCCTACGTGGGCACGTTGGAGAACAAGGGCGTCGAGCTGGCCCCGTTCCACGACTTCGAGGACACGGTGCCGCAGGAGCTCAAGGACGAGCTCAAGGACCTCGAGGCCAAGATCGTCTCGGGCGAGCTGAAGGTCGGCTCGGAGTACTCCCCGGAGGCCTGACCCGCCTCGCCACCGCCGCAGGGCCGGCCCGGACCCCTCCGGACCGGCCCCGCGGCGCGCGGGCGCCCGGCCCGCCCCCGCCGCCGAGCGCGGCACCACGAGCATCGACCAGACGGAAGGCCCTCGATGAGGCTCGAACTGCGCGGGATCACCAAGCGCTTCGGCTCGTTCGCCGCGAACGAGGACGTGAACCTGACCGTGGAGTCGGGGCGGGTGCACACCCTCCTCGGCGAGAACGGCGCCGGCAAGTCCACCCTGATGAACGTCCTCTTCGGGCTCTACGAGCCCACCGAGGGGGAGATCCTGCTCGACGGCGAGCCCGTCCGGTTCTCCGGCCCCGGCGAGGCCATGCGCGCGGGCATCGGCATGGTGCACCAGCACTTCATGCTCGTGCCCGTCTTCACGGTGGCCGAGAACGTGGCCCTCGGCGACGAGCACACCCGCGCCCTGGGCGTGCTCGACCTCGAGGCCACCCGCCGGCGGATCCGGGAGATCTCCGCGCAGTACGGCTTCGACGTGGACCCGGACGCCGTCGTCGAGGACCTGCCCGTGGGCGTGCAGCAGCGCGTCGAGATCATCAAGGCCCTCGTCCGCGACGCGCGCATCCTCATCCTGGACGAGCCGACCGCCGTGCTCACCCCCCAGGAGACCGACGAGCTGCTCGGCATCATCCGGCAGCTGCGGGCGGACGGCACGGCGATCGTGTTCATCTCCCACAAGCTGCGCGAGGTCAAGGCCGTCTCGGACGACATCACCGTGCTGCGCCGCGGCCGCGTGGTCGGCACGGCGGAGCCCTCCGCCGAGGCCGCCGAGCTGGCCGCCCTCATGGTGGGCCGGAACGTCGTCCTCGAGCGGCGCAAGACGGCCCCGACCCTGGGGGAGGAGACGTTCCGCGTCGAGGACCTCTCCGTCGTCTCGCCCACGGGCCAGGTGCTGCTGGACGCCGTGTCCTTCGCCGTCCGCCAGGGCGAGGTCCTCGCCGTGGCCGGTGTGCAGGGCAACGGGCAGACCGAGCTGACCGAGGCGATCATGGGCCTGGTCAAGGCCACCGGCTCCGTCACCCTGGACGGTCGGGAGCTGATCGGCCGGTCCACCCGCCAGATCATCCGCGCCGGCGTCGGCTTCGTGCCCGAGGACCGCTCCACGGACGGGCTCGTCGGCCCGTTCTCCGTGGCGGAGAACATGGTGCTCAACCGGTACGACGTCGCCCCGGCCGGCAACGCCGTGCAGATGCGCCCCGCCGCGGTGCGGGCGCTCGCCGAGCGCCGCGTGGCCGAGTTCGACGTCCGCACCCAGGGCGTGGACCTGCCGGTCTCCTCCCTCTCGGGAGGCAACCAGCAGAAGGTCGTCATGGCCCGCGAACTCGTGGACGGGCTGCGCCTGTTCATCGCCTCGCAGCCCACGCGCGGCGTGGACGTCGGCTCGATCGAGTTCCTGCACGACCGGATCATCGCCGAGCGCGACGCCGGCACCCCCGTGCTGATCGTCTCCACCGAGCTGGACGAGGTCCTCGAGCTGGCGGACCGGATCGCCGTGATGTACCACGGGCGGATCGTCGGCATCGTGCCGGGGGACACCTCGCGCGAGACGCTCGGCCTCATGATGGCCGGCCAGACCCCCGACGACGCGGCCCTCGCCTCCGGCGCAGACGTCGCCGCGGGCACGCCCGGCACCGCCGGTGAGGCGCCCGCCGCCCACCCCACCACGGAAGGAGAGCGCCCGTGAGCACCGCCGCCCCGCAGCGCCCGGCCCCCGCGTCCGACGCGGCCGCCCGGCCCGCCCCCGCCGACTCCGCCCTGCGCCGGATCCTCTCGGGCAACGGCACGGTCACCGCCCTGGCGATCCTGCTGTCCCTGCTGATCTCCGGCCTGCTGATCATCGCCGTGGACGAGGACGTCCGCGACGCCGCCGGCTACTTCTTCGCCCGCCCGGGCGACCTGCTCTCCGCCGCCTGGGCCGCGTTCGCCGGAGCCTTCGCGGCCCTGTTCCGCGGCGCCGTCTTCAACTACCGGGCCTCGGACGCGACGGGCATGCTCTACCCGCTCACCGAGACCCTCACCGTGGCGACCCCGCTGATCATCATCTCGCTGGGCATCGCCATCGCCTTCCGGGCGGGCCTGTTCAACATCGGCGGCCAGGGTCAGTTCATCTTCGGCGCCATGTTCGCCACGTGGTTCGGCGTGCACCTGCACCTGCCGGCCGGCGTGCACCTGCTGCTCGTCGTCGTGATGGGCGTGCTCGGCGGCGTGCTGTGGGGCTCCGTCGTCGGCGTGCTCAAGGCCTGGACGGGCGCGCACGAGGTGATCCTCACGATCATGCTCAACTACGTGGCGGTGAACCTGCTCGCCTACCTGTTGAACACCCCCGTCCTGCGGGCGCCCGGCACCACGAACCCGGTGTCCGCGCCGCTGGACCGCTCCGCCATGTTCCCGCGGCTGCTGGGGACCGACTTCCGGCTGCACTGGGGCTTCTTCGTCGCGCTGCTGGCCGTGCTCTTCACGTGGTGGCTGATGCAGCGCTCCACCCTCGGCTTCCGCCTGCGGGCCGTGGGCGCCAACCCGGACGCCGCCCGCACGGCCGGCATCTCCGTCAAGGGCTCCTACCTGGCCGCCATGGCGATCTCCGGCGGCCTCGCCGGCCTGGCCGGCGCCACCCACGTGGCCGGCACGGAGAGCACGCTGAACACCTCCGTGGCCGGGTCCTTCGGCTTCGACGCGATCACGGTGGCGCTGCTCGGCCGGTCCCACCCGGTGGGCGTGCTGTTCGCGGGCCTGCTCTTCGGCGCCCTGCGCGCCGGCGGCGTGACCATGCAGACCGAGACCGGGGTGCCGGTCGACATCGTCCTCGTGGTGCAGTCCGTGATCGTGCTGCTCATCGCGGCCCCGCCGCTGGTGCGCGCCATCTTCCGGCTGCCCGCCCCGGGCGCCGCCCGCGCCCGCCGCGCCGCCGACCCCGTGACCCAGCCCGCCGTGGCTGGCGCCGTGGTGACCGGCGCCGGCGGCCACGCCGCCGCCCCGTCCACGGGCGTCCAGGAGGCCGCGGCGGCCGCCGTCGCGGACCCGCAGGCTCCGACCACGCAGCCCACGGACACGGCCCCGACCCACCGCCCGCACGAGCAGAAGGGGGACGCCCGATGAGCGCGACCGCCGCCCGGCCCCACGCCGACGTCGTCCGCCCCGAGGCCGCCGAGCCCGCCCGGGTCGTGGTCCGGCACTGGACCACCCCGATCGCCCTGACGATCCTGACCCTGCTGGCCCTGGCCGTCTTCGCCCTCGGCGCCCCCGAGGCGGCGGCGACCTTCCGACTCTCGAACGCGTCCGACGCCGTCGTGCTCCCGGACCTGACCGCCGACCCCGTGCTGGGGGGCTGGCTGCTCGTCGGGCTCATGGCGGTGCTGACCGCGGTGGCCTGGCTGGCGACCCTGCGCTCGGGGCGCACCCCCGGCTGGGCCGCGGCCCTGTTCGCCGTCGCCTTCGTGGCCGCGTTCCTCATCTGGGTGATCGGCTCGGCGGACAACACCACCGTGTTCCTCACCGGCCTGATCGCCGGCTCGTTCGCGCTGGCCGTCCCGCTGATCTTCGGCTCGATGGCCGGCATCCTGGCCGAGCGCTCGGGCGTGGTGAACATCGCGATCGAGGGTCAGCTGCTGGCGGGCGCGTTCACGGCCGCCGTCGTCGGCACCGCCACCGGCTCGCCCTGGGCGGGCCTGGCCGCCGCGATCGTGGCCGGCGTCCTCGTGTCCTGGCTGCTCGCCGTGTTCTCGATCAAGTACCTGGTCAACCAGGTGATCGTCGGCGTCGTGCTCAACGTGCTCGTGGCCGGCCTGACGAGCTTCCTGTACTCCACCGTCCTCACGGGCGGGGACACCGAGCTCAACGCGCCGCCGCACTTCCCGAACCTGCGGATCCCGGGCCTGGCGGACATCCCCGTGCTCGGGCCCATCCTGTTCGACCAGACGATCCTGGGCTACGCGATGTACCTGCTCGTCATCGCGCTGTGGTTCGCCCTGTTCCGCACCCGCTGGGGCCTGCGCGTGCGCGCCGTGGGCGAGCACCCCAAGGCCGCGGACACCGTGGGCATCGACGTGAACCGCACGCGGTACGCCGCCGTCCTGCTGGGCGGTGCGGTGGCCGGCATGGGCGGGGCGTTCTTCACGCTCGTCTCCGCGTCGTCCTTCACCAAGGAGATGACGGCGGGCCAGGGCTTCATCGCGCTCGCGGCCGTGATCTTCGGCCGCTGGAACCCGATCGGCGCGTTCTTCGCGGCGCTGCTGTTCGGCTTCGCCACCAACATGCAGTACGTCCTGGCGATCCTCGGCACCCCGGTGCCGAGCCAGTTCATGGCGATGCTCCCGTACCTCGTCACGGTGTTCGCCGTGGCCGGCCTCGTGGGCCGCTCGCGCGGCCCGGCCGCCTCGGGCGTGCCGTACGTGAAGGAGTAGCCGTGGCGGACGGGCAGCACACGACGACGGCGCCGCGCGTGGACTGGGACCGGCTGCGGGCCGCGGCCCTGGCCGCCACGGAGCACGCCTACGTGCCCTACTCGGGGTTCCGGGTGGGCGCCGCCGCGCTCACCGACGACGGCCGCCTCGTCTCGGGCTGCAACATCGAGAACGCGTCCTACGGGCTGACCCTGTGCGCCGAGTGCGCGCTGCTGGCCGACCTGCGCATGGGCGGGGGCGGCCGACTGGCCGCGTTCGTGTGCGTGGACGGCGAGGGCGTGCTCACCATGCCCTGCGGGCGGTGCCGCCAGCTGCTGTACGAGTTCCGCGCCCCCGGGCTCGTGCTGCTCACCCCGGCGGGGGAGCGGGGGATCGACGCGGTGCTGCCGGACGCCTTCGGCCCGGCCGACCTGGAGCGGGCGGACCGTCCCTGACCTGCGGCGCGCTCCCGGGCCCGCTCGCTAGAGTCGGAGGCTGACCGTCGCAGCCGTCCTCCGAGGAGAACCCCATGACCGCGCAGCCGCAGGCCGAGCCCTTCGACGCCGTCGAGGTGATCCGCACCAAGCGGGACCGGGGGACGCTGTCGCCCGAGCAGATCGACTGGGTGGTGGACGCGTACACCCGCGGCGTGGTGGCGGACGAGCAGATGTCCGCCCTGGCCATGGCGATCCTGCTCAACGGCATGGACCGCGCCGAGATCGCCCGCTGGACGGACGCGATGATCGCCTCGGGCGAGCGCATGGACTTCGGCGGGCTCACCACCCCGGACGGCCGCCCCCTGGCCACCGCGGACAAGCACTCCACCGGCGGCGTGGGGGACAAGATCACCCTACCGCTGGCCCCGCTCGTGGCCTCCTTCGGGGTGGCGGTGCCGCAGCTGTCCGGCCGCGGCCTCGGGCACACCGGCGGCACCCTGGACAAGCTCGAGGCGATCCCCGGGTGGCGGGCCGACCTCAGCAACGAGGCGATGCTGCGCCAGCTCTCCGAGGTGGGCGCCGTGATCTGCGCCGCCGGCTCGGGCCTGGCCCCGGCGGACAAGCGCCTGTACGCCCTGCGCGACGTCACCGGCACGGTGGAGGCCATCCCGCTGATCGCCTCCTCGATCATGTCCAAGAAGATCGCCGAGGGCACCGGTGCCCTCGTGCTGGACGTCAAGTGCGGCTCGGGCGCCTTCATGAAGGATGAGGCGTCCGCCCGCGAACTGGCCCGGACCATGGTGGACCTCGGCCGCGACGCCGGGGTGGACACCTCGGCGCTGCTCACGGACATGTCCGTGCCCCTGGGCCGGACGGCCGGCAACGCCCTCGAGGTCCGCGAGTCGGTGGAGGTGCTCGCCGGCGGCGGCCCGGCCGACGTCGTGGAGCTCACCGTGGCGCTCGCCGCCGCGATGCTCGCCGGCGCCGGGGTCACGGACGTGGACCCGGCCGAGCACCTGGCCAACGGCCGGGCGATGGACGTGTGGAACCGGATGATCGAGGCCCAGGGCGGCGACCCCCGCGCGGCCCTCCCGACGGCGGCCCACACCGAGGACGTCGTCGCGGAGACGGACGGCGTCCTCAGCGAGCTGGACGCGATGGCCGTGGGCCTGGCCGCGTGGCGCCTCGGCGCCGGGCGGGAGCGGCAGGGCCAGGCCGTCCAGGCCGCGGCCGGCGTCGAGGTGCACGTGCGCCCCGGCGAGCGCGTGGCCCGGGGTCAGAAGGTGCTGACCCTGCACACGGACACGCCGGAGCGCTTCGAGCGGGCGAAGGCCGCGCTCGCCGGCGGCTGGGCCGTCGGCGAGCTCGACGACGACGCCGCCCGGACCCTGCGGGAGCGCTCCGTGATCCTGGACCGGATCGGCTGACCGGATGCTCGCGTGGCTCGAGGAGGCGATCCTCCACGCCTCCGCGCAGTGGTGGGTCCTGCCGCTGACGCTGCTGCTGTGCCTGTTCGACGGCATCGTGCCGATCTTCCCGTCGGAGTCGGTGCTGGTGGCCCTCGGCGCGATCGTCCGCGACGGGCACCCGTTCTCCCTGTGGGCGCTGTGGGGGGTCGGCTTCGCGGGCGCGTTCCTGGGGGACGTGGCCGCGTACGCGATTGGCCGTGCCGTGGGCGTGGAGCGGTTCCGGTGGATGCGGCTGCGGCGGGTGCGGGCCACGGTCGAGGTCGCCCGTCACCACCTGCACAGCCACGGCGCGCTGCTGCTGTTCACCGCCCGGTTCATCCCCGGCGGCCGCGTGGCCCTGAACCTCACGGCCGGCGCCACCCGCTATCCGCCGGTGCGGTTCGTGGCGCTGGACCTGCTCTCCACGGCCAGCTGGGCCGCGTACTCGATCATGATCGCGCGCCTGACCGCGGGCTGGCTGGAGAACCCGGTGCTGCAGATCGCCGTCTCCGTGACGGGTGCCGCGCTCGTGGGCCTGCTGCTGGACCGTCTGCTCAAGGCCCTGCTGCGCCGCCGGCTGGGCGCCGGGGTGAAGGGCCTCACCCTGGCCGAGCAGGAGGCCCTGCGCTGAGCGCCCTGCCGTAGAGTGACGCCCGTGACGACGACGCAGCTTCCGGACACCGCATCCCCCTCCCCGCTCGAGGTCGACCTGGCCGTCCTGCCCAAGGTCTCCCTCCACGACCACCTCGACGGCGGCCTGCGCGTGGGCACCGTCCTCGACCTGGCCCGCGAGGCCGGCGTCGAGGTCCCCGCGGACACCGTCGAGGGCCTGGCCGAGTGGATCGCCGAGCACGCCAACGGCGAGTCCCTCGAGAAGTACCTGCAGGTCTTCGCCCTGACCACCGCCGTGATGCAGACCCGCGAGCAGCTGCGCCGCGTGGCCCGCGAGTTCGTCGAGGACCTGGTCGCCGACGGCGTCGTCTACGGCGAGATCCGCTGGGCCCCCGAGCAGCACCTGGCCGGCGGGCTGAGCCTGGACGAGGCCGTCGAGGCCGTGCAGGCCGGCCTGGACGAGGCGGTCGAGGCCGCCGACGCCGCGGGCCACGTGATCCGCGTGGGCCAGCTGGTCACCGCGATGCGGCACGCCGACCGGGCCCAGGAGATCGCCGAGCTGGCCGTGCGCCACCGCGAGGCCGGCGTCGTGGGCTTCGACATCGCGGGCGCCGAGGCCGGGTTCCCGCCCTCCCGCTTCGCCGACACCTTCACGTGGCTGGCCGCCCACCACCTGCCCGTCACCGTGCACGCGGGCGAGGGCGACGGCCTGGACTCCGTCCGCTCGGCCCTCGTGGACGGCCGCGCCCTGCGCCTGGGCCACGGCGTGCGCCTGGCCGAGGACATCTCGGTGGAGTACGGCGGCGTGGACGAGGATGGCGAGCAGCTGGACGAGCTGACCGGCATCGTGGACCTGGGCGAGACCGCCGCGTGGGTGCGGGACCGGCAGATCGCCCTGGAGGTCTGCCCGTCCTCGAACCTGCAGACCGGCGCGGTGGACGCCGCGGCGGGCATCGCGGGCCATCCCATCGACCTGCTCGTGCAGCTCGGCTTCCGCGTCACCGTGAACACGGACAACCGGCTCGTCTCGGACGTGTCCCTGACCGACGAGCTCTACCTGCTCGCCGAGACCTTCGGCTACTCGCTCTCCGAGCTGCTGGACCTGCAGCTCAACGCCGCCGAGGCCGCCTTCCTGTCCGTGGACGAGCGCGAGGACCTCGCCGAGATCCTCGTGGCCGGCTGGGGCGAGGTCATCTCCGGCGACGCCGTCGGCCCGGTCCTCGAGGAGCTGGACGACGAGGACGAGGACGACTGATCCGCCCGTGAGCGCGAGTGTGGACCGTCTGGTGGCGGTGGTCGAGGCCCTGCGCGACCACTGCCCCTGGACGGCCGAGCTCACCCACGCCGACCTCGCCGAGTACCTCGTGGAGGAGGCGTACGAGGCGGTGGCGGAGATCGAGTCCCGCGACGCCGCCGCATGGGCCGACGTGCCCGCGCGTCGGGCCGACGGCGCGTATCCCGCCCTGGCCGCCGAGCTCGGGGACGTCCTGTTCCAGGTGGTCCTGCACGCCGCCGTCTCCCGGGCGCCGGGCGCCCCGGCGGAGACGGCCGGGTTCCGCCTGGACGACGCCGCCGACGCCCTCACCGCCAAGATGATCCGGCGCAACCCGCTCGTGCTCACCCCCGAGGGCGGCCTGCGCCCGGCCGAGGAGCTCGCCGCCGTCACGCCCGAGGCCGTCGAGCTGGCCTGGGAGCGGGTCAAGGCGCAGGAGCGGGCCGCCGCGGGGCTCTCGTCCGCCGCCCCGGCCCACGACGACGGCGGCACCGGCCCGGGCCTCGACGTCGGCGACATCCCGGCCCGGCTGCCGGCGCTGGCCGCCGCCGCGAAGGTGGTCGACCGCGCGGCGCGGCAGGAGCCGGACCCGCTCGCCGCGCACGTCCCGGCGCCGGCCGCCGAGGCGGGGGAGCGCCCGGCGGCGGGGTGGCCCGACGAGGCCGCGCTCGGGGCGGAGCTGTTCGCGCTGGTGCGCCGGGCCCGGGCGGCGGGGCTCGACCCCGAACGGGCCCTGCGCACCACGGTGGCGCGGGTGCGTGCGGGGGACTGGTCGGCCCTGCGCCCGTCCGGCTGACGCGGCGCCGCTCCGGCCCGGCCGCAGCCCCGACCGCGCCCCAGCGACATCGCAGCAGGGGGGAACGGCGGTCTTGTCGCCGGCGCGCGGCCGACCGGAACCGGAGGTCCCCGCTAGGCTGAGGCCGTGTCCACGCCGCGGGCACGACTTCCGACTTCGATTGAAGGAGACCCGTCCATGGCCCTGATCGACGCCATCCACGCTCGCGAGATCCTCGACTCGCGCGGCAACCCCACCGTCGAGGTGGAGGTCCTGCTCACCGACGGCTCCCTGGGCCGCGCGGCCGTGCCCTCGGGCGCCTCCACCGGCGAGTTCGAGGCGGTCGAGCGCCGTGACGGGGACAAGAAGCGCTACGGCGGCAAGGGCGTGCTGGACGCCGTCGCCGCGGTCGAGGGCATCGCGGAGGAGCTCGAGGGCGAGTTCGCCGCGGACCAGCGCGCCGTGGACCGCGCGATGCGGGACCTGGACGGCACCCCCAACAAGGGCACGCTGGGCGCGAACGCGATCCTGGGCGTGTCCATGGCCGTCGCCGTGGCCGCCGCGCAGGCCTCCGACCTCATGCTCTACAAGTACCTGGGCGGCCCGAACGCCCACGTGTTGCCCGTGCCGATGATGAACATCCTCAACGGCGGCGCCCACGCGGACTCCAACGTGGACATCCAGGAGTTCATGATCGCCCCGATCGGCGCCCCGTCCTTCCGCGAGGCCCTGCGCTGGGGCACCGAGGTCTACCACGCCCTGAAGACCGTGCTGCAGGAGAAGGGCCTGTCCACCGGCCTGGGCGACGAGGGCGGGTTCGCCCCGTCCCTGGAGTCCAACCGGGCCGCCCTGGACCTCATCGCCGAGGCCGTGACGAAGGCCGGCTACCGCCTGGGCGAGGACATCGCGCTGGCGCTGGACGTCGCCTCCTCCGAGTTCTTCGACAAGGGCTCCTACACCTTCGAGGGCCAGCAGCGCTCCGCCGAGGAGATGGCCGCCTACTACACCGAGCTGGTGGACAACTACCCGATCGTCTCCATCGAGGACCCGCTCGACGAGGACGATTGGGACGGCTGGCAGCACCTGACCGCGCAGCTGGGCGATCGCGTCCAGCTGGTGGGCGACGACCTGTTCGTCACCAACGTGGAGCGGCTGCAGCGCGGCATCGACGAGAAGGCCGGCAACGCCCTGCTCGTGAAGGTCAACCAGATCGGCTCCCTGACCGAGACCTTCGACGCGATCTCCCTGGCCCAGCGCCACATGTTCCACTGCATGATCTCGCACCGCTCGGGCGAGACCGAGGACACGTTCATCGCGGACCTCGCGGTGGCCACCAACGCCGGCCAGATCAAGACCGGCGCCCCGGCCCGCTCGGACCGCGTGGCCAAGTACAACCAGCTGCTGCGCATCGAGGAGGACCTGGCCGACGCCGCCGTCTACGCGGGCCGCTCCGCCTTCCCGCGCTTCCGCGGCTGACCGTCCCCGACGACGACGCGCGGGCCCGCCCGGATCCCTCCGGGCGGGCCCGCGCCCGTCCCGGCGCGACCAGGATCCTGCCAGGGGCGGGCAGTAGGCTGGGAGGGTTCCCGCAGTGCGTCCGAAGGAGTCCGCGATGAGTCCGCGCCGCCCCCGCGTGCCCCGTGTCGACCCGACGACGGGCGCCCCGCGCCGGACCGCCGTCGCGGCCCCGGCGGCCCCGACGACGGCCTTCCCGGAGGCGGACACGCCCACGCCGACCCCTGCGGCCCCCACGCCGGCGCCCGCGGCGACGGACGCCGAGGTCATCGACCTGCAGAGCGTCCAGGAGCGCCGCCAGGCCGGTCACCCCGGACACCTGGACGGGCACCCGGACGCGGACCGGGCCGACACGGCCCCCGCCGGGGACACCGCCGCCCCCGCGTCCCCGTCGGCACCCCCGCGCCGGACGGCTCCGGCCCGCCCGGCCGGGCGTCGGCCCCGGCCCGCCCCCCGCCGCGCCGCATCCGCCGCCGCCACGGCCGCCCGCCGTCGGGCCCCGCTGCCGGAGCCGGTGCCGGCCCGGCAGATCACGGGCCGCTCGCTCATCGTCGTCGCCGTGCTGCTGGTGGCCGCCGTCCTGGTGGCGCCCACGCTGCGCGCGTTCCTGAACCAGCAGCTGGAGATCTCGGCCGCGCGCGAGGAGATCGCCACCATGCAGGCCCAGCGCGAGGACTACGAACGGCGGATCCAGCTGTGGGACGATCCCGCCTACGTGACCCAGCAGGCGCGTGAGCGTCTCGAGCTGGTCATGCCGGGGGAGACCCTGTACTCCGTGACGGGGCGGCCCTCCGAGACCGACACCGAGGCCGAGGACACGCCCGCCGCCGGCGCGGACGAGGTCGTCAACACCCGCCTGCCGTGGGCCGAGGGCCTGTGGGACTCGGCCGTCCGCGCCGGGCTCGAGTGAACCCCGCGTCCCGCCCCCGCCCGCACCACCCCCGCACCCCCGAGGACACCATGACCGTCAGCCCCCGCCCCGCCCAGGACCGCACCGTCACCGAGCAGGACCTGGACACCCTGTCCCGCCAGCTCGGCCGCCCGGTCCGGGACGTCGTGGAGATCGGCGCCCGCTGCGTGTGCGGCAACCCCCTCGTGGCCACCACCGCGCCGCGGCTCTCCAACGGCATCCCGTTCCCCACGACCTTCTACCTGACGCACCCCGTGCTGACGGCGGCGGTCTCGCGCGTGGAGGCGGACGGGGAGATGGCGCGCATGAACGACCGCCTCGCCCAGGACCCCGCGCTCGCGGCCGCGCACCGCGCGGCGCACGAGGCCTACATCGCCGAGCGGGACCGGGTCGGGGCCGAGGCCGGCACGGGGCCCGTCCCGGAGATCGCCGGGGTCTCGGCCGGCGGCATGCCCGAGCGCGTGAAGTGCCTGCACGCCCTCGTGGGCCACGCGCTCGCGGCCGGGCCGGGGGTGAACCCGCTCGGTGACGAGGCGATCGCCCTGGTGGCCCCGTGGTGGACGCCCGAGGTCTGCGCGTGCGAGGGCGCGTGGGACGAGGCCGCGGCGGTGCCCACGAAGGACCTGTCCCGGCACGTGAGGCACCTCGAACGCGTCGCCGCGCTCAAGGAGGTCACGGTGGCCGGCGTGGACTGCGGCACGAACTCCATCCGCCTGCTGATCTCCCGGCCGGCCGGGACGGACGAGACCACCGGCGCCGTGGCCGACCCGACGGCGCCGCTGGCCGACGTCGTGCGCGAGATGCGCGTGGTGCGCCTGGGCGAGGGCGTGGACGCCACCGGCGCGTTCTCCGACGCCGCGCTGGAGCGCACCTTCGCGGCGGTGGACGAGTACGCCCGCCTGGTCCAGCGCCACCACGCCGGCCGGGTCCGGTTCGTGGCCACCTCCGCCAGCCGGGACGTCTCCAACCGGGCCGCGTTCGTCGACGGCGTCCGGGAGCGGCTCGGCGTCGAGCCGGAGGTCGTCTCGGGCGCCGAGGAGGCCGCCCTGTCCTTCGCGGGCGCCGTCTCCGCCGTCGAGACCGCGGACCTGGGCCCGGAGGACCTCGTGCTCGTCGTGGACCTCGGCGGCGGCTCCACCGAGCTGGTCGTCGGCACGCCTGCGGGCGAGGTCGTGGGCGCGGTCAGCCTGGACATGGGCTGCGTGCGGTTCACCGAGCGTCATCTGCGCTCCGACCCCCCGACGTCGGACGAGGTCGCCGCGGCCCGCGCGGACGCCCGCCGCCTCCTCGACGACGCCGCCGCCCGCCTGCCGCTGGAACGCGTGGCGCGCGTGGTCGGCGTGGCCGGCTCGGTGACCACCGTGACCGCCGAGGCCCTCGGGCTCAGCACGTACGAGCCCGAGGCCATCCACGGTGCGCGCCTGCCGATCGCCGAGTTCCGCGCGGCGGCGGAGGGCCTCGTGGCGGCGACCCGGGCCGAACGCGCCGAGCGGGGGTTCATGCACCCGGGACGGGTGGACGTGATCGGCGCGGGCGCGCTGCTGTGGAGCACCGTCCTGGAGCGGGTGGCCGAGGTCGCGGGCGTCACCGAGGCCTGGGCGAGCGAGCACGACATCCTGGACGGGATCGTGCTCTCGCTGCGGTCCTGACCACGACGGCGGAGAGTGGAGGGGCCGGGCCCGTGCGTGCGTAGACTGGCGGTATGTCTCTCACCCCTGAACTGTCTCCCAAGCCGCGCCTGCTGATCGTCGGCGGCGGCTACGCCGGGTTCCATGTCGCCCGCGAGCTGCAGAAGAAGGTCGCCGAGCGCGGCGGCGTCGTGACCGTCGTCGACCCCCGCCCGTACATGACGTACTACCCGTTCCTGCCCGAGGTCGTGGGCGGCCACATCGAGGGCCGCCACGTGAACGTGGACCTGCAGACGCACCTCAAGGACGCCGAGGTCGTCCGCGGCGCCGTCGTGTCCGTGGACCACGCCGGCCGCACCGCCGTGGTGCGCGGCGAGGGCGGCGACGAGTTCGAGATCCCGTACCAGGACATCGTGATGACCGCGGGCGCCGTGACCCGCGTGTTCCCCATCCCGGGTCTGGGCGAGCAGGGCATCGGTCTGCGCTCGGTCGAGGAGGCCGTCCAGCTGCGCAACCAGATCCTGGAGCGCCTGGACGCCGGTTCCCTGATGACGGACGCCGAGGAGCGCAAGCGTGCCCTGACCTTCGTGGTGGTGGGCGGCGGCTTCGCCGGGATCGAGGCCATCGCGGAGATGGAGAACCTCATCCGCAACGCCGTGGAGCGCAACGAGCGCCTCTCCCAGTCGGAGATCCGGATCGTCCTCGTCGAGGCCATGGGCCGCATCATGCCCGAGGTCTCCGAGGAGCAGGCCCAGGGCGTGGTGGAGCACCTGAAGGACCGCGGCATCGAGGTCCTGCTCAACACCTCGCTGGGCGACGCCACGGACGGCGTCATGAAGCTCGTGGCCATGCCCTCCAAGGAGGAGGCGGAGACCTTCGCGGCGGACACCCTCGTGTGGTGCGCCGGCGTGGTGGCCAACTCCGTGGTCAAGAGCACCGACTTCCCGGTGGACGACCGCGGCCGCGTGGAGGCCACCCCCACCCTGCAGATCAAGGACGGCGAGGCCGGCGCGCTCGAGGGTGCGTGGGCCTGCGGCGACGTCTCCGCCGTGCCGGACCTGACCGGGGCCGGCCCGGGCGGCTTCTGCGTCCCGAACGCCCAGCACGCCATCCGTCAGGCCAAGCGTCTGGCCGCCAACTACATGGCCGTGCGCCACGGCGAGGGCGAGGTGCAGGAGTACGTGCACAAGTCCCTGGGCACCGTGGCGGGGCTGGGCTTCGGCCGCGGCGTGGGCAACCCGCTGGGCACCAAGATCGCCGGCATCCCGGCGTTCCTGGCCCACCGCGGCTACCACGGCTACGCGATGCCCACCCTGGAGCGGAAGTTCCGCATCCTGTCCGGCTGGGTCGCCGAGACCCTGTTCGGCCGTGACTCCACCTCGGTGGCGGGCCTGGACACCCCGTTCAACCCGTTCCGCCGCGCCGCGGGCGTCGAGCTCGAGCCCGGCCGCTTCGAGCGGCAGCGGGCCCTCGAGTCCTCGAAGGGCTGATCCCGCAGCCAGCGGGCCGCCGGCCCCGTCCGAGCGCATCGGGCGGGGCCGGCGTCGTCCGCACCCGGGCCCGCGTCCACGGGCCCGCCACGCCCCCGTGGCCCAACTGGCAGAGGCGGCCGACTTAAAATCGGCGTGTTGCGGGTTCGAGTCCCGCCGGGGGCACCACGCGTCTCCCCGCGCGCCTCGCTTCTGCGCCCACCGTGAACAGCCGGTGAACCGGCGCGGATCCACGCTCCGACCCCGCGCGCGGACACAGACCTCCCGATAGGATCGTGCTGAACCCCGGGGCACGAACGCGGCTCACTGCGGCGGCGTGCGACCGGGCCGACTCGACCCGAAGGAGTGAGCCGTGGCGAATCCGGTCATGAACTCTCAGAACTTCCAGCAGCAGATGCAGGGCGGCGGACAGGCGCAGCCCGGTTGGTACCAGGGCGGGCAGCAGTCCGCGCAGTCCCCGTACGGCCAGCAGCAGAGCCCGTACGGCCAGGCCCAGGCGTTCGGCGCCGGCCAGGCGGCCCAGCAGTACGCGCACCAGCAGTCCATGGAGGACGCCTTCCGCGCGCCCTCCGCCGGCCCGGAGCAGACCGGCCGGATGACCTTCAACGACGTCGTCGGCAAGACCGGCCTGATGCTCGTGCTCGTCGTGGTGGCGGGCGCCGTGGGCTGGTTCTCGCCGGGCCTGATGATCATCGGCGCGATCGCCGGCCTCGTGCTGGGCCTGGTCAACGCGTTCAAGCGCGAGCCCTCGCCCGTGCTGATCATGGCCTACGCCGTGGCGCAGGGCCTGTTCCTGGGCGGCATCTCGGCGTTCTTCGAGGGCGCCTACCCGGGCATCGTGGTGCAGGCCGTGCTCGGCACCTTCTCCGTGTTCGCGGTGATGCTGGCGCTCTACACCTCGGGCAAGTTCCGCCCGACCCCGCGCATGACGAAGATCGTCATGGGCGCCATGATCGGCTACCTCGTCTTCATGCTCGTCAACCTGGTCCTCACCTGGACCGGCATCGGCAACATGCGTGAGGGCGGCCTGGGCCTGATCATCGGCGCGATCGCCGTGCTGCTCGCCGCGTACTCGCTGACCATGGACTTCGAGATGGCCGCCGTGGGCGTGAAGAACGGCGCCCCGCAGAAGTACTCCTGGTCCGTGGCCTTCGGCCTGACCGTGACCCTGATCTGGCTGTACATCGAGATCCTGCGCATCGTCGCCATCCTGCGCGGCAACGACTGACCGGCGCCCCGTCCCCGCACGGAGACCCGCACCGCCGCCCCGGTCCTGCACAGGGCCGGGGCGGTCTGCGTCCGCGAGGGCGTAGATTGAGGGGGTCCCTCGCCGCCACTCAGGAGGTCCCGTGACCGAGACCAGCGACCTGCCCGCCTTCGGGGCTCCGGACGCCACCGGCACCCAGCACCGCCTGCACCGCGGGTCCGCGGAGGCCGTCGTCGTCGGCCTGGCCGGTGCCCTGCGCAGGTACCGCGTGTCCGGCGTGGACCTCACCGAGCCGTACGGCCAGGACGTGGTCCCGCCCGCCGCCAACGGCATCCAGATGAGCCCCTGGCCGAACCGCGTCGCCGGCGCCCGCTGGATCCTGGACGGCGTCGAGCAGCGCCTGGACGTCACCGAACCCGCGCGCGGCCACGCCAGCCACGGCCTGCTGCGCAACACCCACTTCGTCACCGAGACGTTCTCCGCCCACGCGGTGACCCTGCGCGGTGAGATCCACCCCCAGCACGGCTGGCCGTTCCGGCTCACCCACCGCGTCACGTACGAGCTCGAGGCGGACGGCGGCCTCACCGTCACCGCCGAGGTGCAGAACCACACGGACGCCACCGTGCCCGTGGCGGTCGGCTCCCACCCGTTCCTGCGCATCGGGGACGTCCCGACGGCGGAGCTGAGCCTGCGCGTGCCCGCGGACGCCTGGATCCGCACGGGGGAGGACCTCATCCCCGTGGAGACCCTGCCGGTGGACGGCACCGACCTGGACTTCCGCCGCGGCCGGGCCGTGGGCGAGGCCGCCCTGGACGTGTGCCTCACCGGCCTGACCCCGGACGCCGACGGCCGGCACCGCCAGACCCTGCTCGCCGCGGACGGCCGCGCCGTGACCCTGTGGACCGACCACGCGTTCGCCTACACCCACGTCTTCGTCACGGACCGGCTGCCCGGCCGTGACACGGCACTAGCGGTGGAGCCGCTCACCGCTCCCGCGGACGCCCTGAACTCGGGGGAGGGCCTGCACCGGCTCGCCCCGCACGCCCGCTGGAGCGTCCAGTGGGGTCTGACCCCCCATGTCCCCGACCACCCACACGAGGAGGATCGCGCGTGAGCTCGACCCTGGCGGCCCAGACCAAGATCGACAAGGACGTGCCCTACGGGCTGACGGTGGCCGCGGCCTGGTCCTGGCGGCTGGTGGCCGTCGTCATCGGCATCGGCGTCGTGGTGTACCTGCTGGGCTCCGTGAGCCTCGTGGTGATCCCGATCCTCGTGGCCGCGCTGCTGGCCACCCTGCTGGCCCCGGTGTTCCAGGCGATGCGGCGCATCAAGGTGCCGGGCATCGCGGCCGCCCTGCTGTGCGTGCTGCTGTTGGTCGTCGTCGTGGTGGGCCTCATGGGGCTCGCCGGTCAGCAGATCGTCCAGGGCTTCGCCCAACTGGGCGACCAGCTGGGCCAGGCCGTCGACGACGCGATCGCCTGGCTGGCCGGCGTGGGCGTGGAGATCCCCCGGTCCGGTGCCGGGCTGGAGGGCCTGTGGCAGACGCTGCGGGACAACTCCGCCACGCTCATGAACAGCGCCGTCTCGTTCGGCTCCACGGCCGTCAACATCGGTGCGGGCCTGTTCATCGCCCTGTTCTCCCTGATCTTCTTCCTCTACGACGGCGACCGCATCTGGCGCTTCCTGCTGATCTTCGTGCCGAAGGCGCACCGGGCCACCGTGGGCCGCGCGGGCCGCTCGGGCTGGCAGTCGCTCGGCTCCTACGTGCGGGTCCAGATCTTCGTGGCGTTCATCGACGCCGTCGGCATCGGCATCGGTGCCCTGATCCTGGGGGTGCCGCTGGCCATCCCGTTGGCCGTGCTCGTCTTCCTGGCCTCGTTCATCCCGATGATCGGCGCCACCCTGACCGGCGCGATGGCGGTGCTCCTGGCACTGATGTCCAACGGCCTGGTCAACGCGCTGCTCATGCTGGGCGTGGTGCTGCTCGTGCAGCAGATCGAGTCGAACGTCCTGCAGCCGCTCGTGATGGGCAAGGCCGTCGCGCTGCACCCGCTGGCCGTGTTCCTGGCCGTCGCCGCCGGCTCCACCGTCCTCGGTCTGGCGGGCGCCGTGTTCGCCGTGCCGGTGCTGGCCTTCGTGAACAGCTTCGTCCGCGCCCTCACCGCCGACACCCCCGAGGAGCTCACGGAGCGGACGGGCCACGCCCTCGAACCGGGCGGCGCGGAGGACGAGACGGCCGGCTCCCACCGGTACCGCCCCTCGGCGCACGACGACGCCGCCCTCGCCTCCGAGGCCGACGCGGGCACCCGGCACGGGGACGACGCCTGATGGGCGCGGCGCAGGCCACGGACACCCCGGACCGGACCGTCCCGACGCCGTCGCCCCGGTGGGTGCGGCCCGCCGGCGGCCCGCCGGCCCCGACGGCGCTGCCCGTCACCCTCGAGGAGATCGAGCGGGCGCGCGAGACGCTGCGCGGGATCGCCGAGCTCTCCCCGCTGCAGCACTCCCGGGCGCTCTCCCGGGCCGTGGGCACGGACGTGCACCTGAAGTGCGAGAACCTGCAGCGGGCCGGCTCGTTCAAGGTCCGCGGCGCCTACGTGCGGATGGCGCAGCTGAGCGAGGAGGAGCGCGGCCGCGGCGTCGTGGCCGCCTCGGCCGGCAACCACGCCCAGGGCGTCGCCCTCGCGGCCGCCAAGCTCGGCATCCGCGCCCGCATCTTCATGCCGCACGGCGTCGCCCTGCCCAAGCTGCAGGCCACCCGGGACCACGGCGCCGAGGTCGTCCTGCACGGCTCCACCGTGGACGAGTCCCTCGCCGAGGCGCAGCGGTGGGCCACGGAGACCGGTGCCGTGTTCATCCCGCCGTTCGACGACCCGGCCGTGATCGTGGGCCAGGGCACCGTCGGCCTCGAGATCCTCGACGTGCTGCCGGACGTGGACACCGTGATCATGGGCATCGGCGGCGGGGGGCTCATCGCCGGCACGGCCGTGGCCCTCAAGGAGGCCGCCCGGCGTCGGGGGCGCACGGTGCGCGTCATCGGCGTGCAGGCGGCCACCGCCGCGGCCTTCCCCGGCTCCCTCGAGGAGGGCCGCGTCCAGGTGCTGGAGAGCGTGTCCACCATCGCGGACGGCATCGCCGTCGGCAGGCCCGGGGCCCTGCCGCTGCGGATCGCCGCCGAGCTGGTGGACGCCGTCGTGACCGTCACGGACGACGAGATCGCCGCCGCCCTCGTCCACCTCCTCGAGCGCTCCAAGCTCGTCGTGGAGCCGGCGGGCGCCGTCGGGGTGGCCGCCCTGCTGGCGGGCCGCACGGCGGACCTGGGCTTCGAGCTCGGCACCACCGCCGTGGTCCTCTCCGGAGGGAACATCGACCCGATGCTCATGCTGAAGTCCATCCAGGCCGGGCTGTCGGCCGCCGGGCGCTACATGACCGTGCGCATCCCGCTGCGGGACCGCCCCGGCGAGCTGGCCACGATCTCACGGATCATCGCGGACACGGACGCCAACGTGGTGCGCGTGGACCACACCCGCGTCGGCCCCGAGCTGTCCATGGGCGGCGTGCACATCACGATCGACATGGAGACCCGCGGCGCCGAGCACTCCGCCCAGGTCCTGGAGGCGCTGCGCGGGGCCGGCTACAGCCCGGCCCCGCTGCCCTGACCGGGCCGGCTCAGGCCACGGAGCCGGCGGCGGCCGCGGTGACGGTGCCGCAGGTCCCGCCCACCGCGCGGCGCACGGCCTGGACCAGGAGGTCCTCGCGCGTCAGCGTCTCGATGCGACGGACCATCTCGCGACGGTCATAGCGCTCGTGGGCGCCCGGCAGCAGGCGCCGGGCCAGGTTGAGGTGCTGCAGCACGCCGAGCAGGAGCACGTCCTCGTCGGAGGGCTCTGCCTCGTCCAGGACGACGGCGGTCAGGTGCGCGAGCAGCTCGGCGCGCTCGGTGCCGCGGGGGACGTGCCGGGTGGCCAGGAAGGCCTTGCGCTCGGTGAGGCGGCCGGTCTCGGTCAGATGGGCGACGACGGCCTTGCGCAGGTCCGGCTTGCCGGCCGCCACGGTGGCCACGAGCGGTCGGCCGGCCAGGGCGTCGACCTGTCCGAGGGAGGAGTCCAGGACGGGGTCGCCGGTGGTGCCGGCCGCGGTCACGAGCACGCGGGCCCGGTCCACGGGGACGTCCTCGAGGGTCACGATCCCGGCGGACCGGTGGTCGGCCAGCGCGGCGGCCGCGAGGGCAACGCGGTGGTGGGAGGGGCTCTCGGAGCACCCGTCCTCGCGGGTGAGCAGCAGGTGTGCCTTCTCGACGGTCAGCATGGGGCCAGAGTAGCAACGGGGGCGCGGTGGGACCCGGGACGGACGACGGCCGCGGCCCCTGGAGGGGACCGCGGCCGTCGTCGGAGTCGGGGTCGGTCAGCCGGAGTAGGGCTGGACGTCCTTGACCTCGACCTTGATGTCCTTGCCGTTCGGGGCGGTGTAGGAGACCTTGTCGCCCTTCTTGGCGCCGTTGATGGCCTCGCCGAGCGGGGAGCGCTCGGAGTAGACCTCGAGCGACTCGTCGTCCGCGGCGATCTCGCGGTTGCCGAAGAGGAACGTCATCTCGTCGCCGGCGACGACGGCGGTCACCACGGTGCCCGGGTGCACGGCGCCGTCGTTCTCGGCGGCCTCGCCGACGCGGGCGGTCTCGAGCAGGTGCTTCAGCTCGGCGATGCGGCCCTCGTTCTTGGACTGCTCCTCGCGGGCGGCGTGGTAGCCGCCGTTCTCCTTGAGGTCGCCCTCATCGCGCGCGGCCTCGATGCGCTCGATGATCTCCTGGCGACCGGGGCCGGAGATGTGCTCGAGCTCCTTGGAGAGGCGGTCGTACGCCTCCTGGGTCAGCCACGGGGCGTCGGACTGGCTGGTGGTCATGCTCTGTTCCGCCTTTCTGTCTCGGGTGATGCGGAGTCCGGGGCGCGGCGCACCGTATCCGGTGCGCGATCCGCGTCCGGCGGACGCGCCCGCATGCGAAAGACCCCGCCGACCAGGAGGACGCGCGTGACCCGAGGGCTCCGTGCGACGCCTGCCTGACTCACCGGCGGGGCGGGAATGCTCCGACGAGTCTATCCGGGCGGCGTGCGTCACACCAAAGGCGGCCGCTACGCCGAGGGCGGAGCGGCCGGGAGGGCTCAGACCTTGCGGCAGGTCTCGACGATGCCGGAGTCGCCCCGCACCACGGTGCGCACGTCCACGGTGTAGCGCTGCTGCGCGTCCGAGGGGGAGTCCCGCCGGTCGGCCGGCAGGGTCTCCAGGCGGACGGTGCGGAAGCCGACGGGGGCGGCGTGGGAGTCGGTGACGAGCACATCGCACTCGGCCTGCACGCCCTCCGGGACGGAGGCCTGGAAGGTGACGGTCGCGTGGCCGTCGTCCTCGATGGTGAAGCCGACGTCCTTGTACTCGATGGCGCCCACGGACATGTTCAGGCCGATCCACACGGACAGCAGCACGGCCACGACCAGCCCGAGCCCGCCGAGGCCCGCCCACAGCCGACGACGGCCCGGACGCGTGTGGTTCGTGCCGTACCGGTTGGCTAATGTGGGGTCCTGCGCGCGGACCGCGGGGGCGTGGTGAGACATCCCCTCCACCCTAGCCGCTGCCCGCCGCCGGAGGCCGATGACGACGTCGGCCTGGACCCCTCACGCCGCCGCCCCCGCGGCGGCCCTGCCATCCGGACAGGAGTGTGCGATCCCCGTGACCGATCAGACCCCCCAGGCCCAGCCCGCCGCAGGCACCGCCCTGCCGCCCTCCACCGGGCTGCGTCTCATGGCGGTGCACGCCCACCCGGACGACGAGTCCTCGAAGGGGGCCGGCACGATGGCCGCCTACGCGGCGGCCGGGGCCGAGGTCATGGTCGTCACGTGCACCGGCGGCGAGGCCGGCACCCTGCTCAACCCGTCGTTCGGGGACACCACCCGGGCGGACCGGGACATCGCGGCCGTGCGCCGCGAGGAGATGGCCGAGGCCGCGCGCATCCTCGGCGTCCGGCACGCCTGGCTCGGCTTCCTCGACTCGGGCCTGCCCGAGGGGGATCCGCTGCCCACCCTCCCGGCGAACTGCTTCGCCGAGGTCCCGCTCCAGGATGCGGCGACCCCGCTGATCTCGCTCGTGCGCCGGTTCCGCCCGCACGTGCTCATCTCCTACGACGAGGTCGGCGGCTACCCGCACCCGGACCACCTGCAGGCCCACGCCGTGACGATGGAGGCCTACCGGGCCGCCGGCCTCGCGGACGAGTACCCCGAGGCCGGGCCCGCGTGGGAGGTCTCGAAGGTCTACTACGACTGCGGGTTCAACCCGCGGAAGTTCCGCACGATGGCCGCGGTGGCCGAGGCCGACGGCGAGGACGTGCCGTTCGCCCGACGCCTGATGATGTTCGACGCGATGGACGCGATGCGCGAGGTGCTGCGCCGCCGTGAAGCCGGGGAGGACGTGCCCGACCCGGAGGTCATCCCGCCGTGGGTCACCGCGGACCACGACGTCACCACCCAGGTGGACGTCACCGGCTTCCTCGACGAGCGCGACGCCGCCCTGCGGGCGCACCGCACGCAGATCGACCCCGACGGCATGTTCTTCGACGCCCCCCACGACCTGCAGCGGCGCGCCTGGCCGTGGGAGGACTTCGCGCTGATTGACTCGCGCGTGCCCTCCGAGCTGCCGGAGCACGACCTCTTCGCCGGCCTGCGCTGAGCCGCCCCGGCTCGGGCCGTGCAGCCGGGGCCGGTAGAGTGGGGCGGCGTGACACCCCTGTCTGGCCTTCCCCTCGTCCTCACCGCGCTCGCGGCCGCGAGCCCCGCGCCGGTGCCCGCCGTCCCGGAGCCGACGCTGCGCCCCGGGCTCGAGGAGGCGGAGGTCACCCCCGGCATCGAGGGGTTCCTGTTCACCGCGCTCATGGTGGTCATGGCGATCATCGTCCTCCGCGTCATGGTCCGCTCGGTGCGCCGCGTCCAGCAGCGGTCCCCGGAGGCCGAGGCCATGCTCGTGGAGCGCCATCAGCAGCACCTGCCGGACGAGGTCCGCGCGGGCGGCGAGCACCTAGACGCGGACTCCGAGGACCGGCTGCGCCGCCTGCAGGAGAAGTACCCCGGCTACCTCCAGGAGCCGGCCCCGGAGCCCCAGGCCCCGGACACCGGACGCGACTGACCGTCGTCGGGCCCGTGCACGCCCGAGATTCGGCGCCGGAGACTCCACGCCCGAACCCTTGAGGCCCGCAGACGCGCCGCTACGGCATGGACGTAGCGGCGCGTCTGCGGGCCTCGGCGCTGCCCGGCGGGGCGCAGACCCCCGTCCCTGCCGCGCTCAGGCGACGAGGAGCACCGCCCGGTAGATGGCGACGGCGTGGCACACGAAGCCGGCCACCGTGAAGGCGTGGAACAGCTCGTGGAAGCCGAACCACTCGCGGTGGATCGTGGGGGCCTGCAGCGCGTAGCAGACCGCGCCCGTGATGTACGCGATGCCGCCGGCCACGATCAGCCACCCCGCCGCCGCATCCGCGGCGAAGAAGTCGCCCAGGTACAGCAGCGCCGCCAGCCCGAGCACCACGTACACCGGCGTGTAGAGCCAGCGCGGCGCGTCCGTCCACAGCACCCGGAACGCGACGCCGGCCACGGCCCCCACCCACACCAGGGTGAGCAGCACCCGCGCCCGGTCCGGAGCCAGCAGGGCCAGGGAGAGCGGCGTGTAGGTGCCGGCGATGACCAGCATGATGTTCGTGTGGTCCAGCCGCTTGAGGACACGGGAGACCACCTCGTTCCACTGCACCAGGTGGTACGTCGCCGAGACCGCGAACAGCAGCAGGCCCGTCACGGCGTAGACCGCGCTGGCCCACCGCAGCGTCCCGGTCGGCGCGAGCGCGATGAGCACGATGCCGGCCGCGAGCGTCAGCGGCGCCATGACCGCGTGGATCCAGCCGCGCAGTCGGGGCTTGTACAGCGGATGGTCGGGGTCGCGGATGCGCTCGATGCGCCAGCGCAGGCGACGGGCGGCGTCGGTCTCGCGGAGGGGTGTCACAGGGTCCATGCCTCCATTGTCGTCGGTCGGCCCGGGGCCGGCGCACGGGATGGTCGCTGTGTGCCGCGCGCGTATCCTGGAGGCTCGCAGGACCGTCCGAGAGGGGAGCGCGCCGTGGGTCGACCCGAGGCCTTCTACCGCCTGTACGAGCGGCGGCTGACGCGCGGCCTGGACCCGGAGCGCCTGCCCCGGCACATCGGCGTGCTGGTGGACGGCAACCGTCGCTGGGCCCGCGCGTTCGGGGCGTCCACGCAGCAGGGCCACCAGGCCGGAGCCGAGCGCATCCTCGACTTCATCGGCTGGTGCGACGAGGCCGGCATCCCCGTGGTCACGCTCTACATGCTCTCCACCGAGAACCTGCGGCGTCCGGCGGAGGAGCTCGCCCCGCTCCTGGAGATCATCCAGACGACGGCGGAGCGCCTCGCCCAGCCGGCCGAGGGCCGCGCCCCCGTCTGCGTGCAGCCGGTCGGCGCGGTGGACCTGCTCCCCGAGCCCATGGCGCGACGGCTCGCCGAGGTGGCCGAACAGACCAAGGACCACGACGGCGTGCACGTGAACGTCGCCGTGGGCTACGGGGGCCGCCAGGAGATCCTCGACGCCGTGCGCGAGCTGCTGCGGGACGAGCACGCCCTGGGCCACAGCGCGGCGGAGGTGGCCGAGTCCGTCACCGTCGAGCAGATCGCGGACCGGCTCTACACGCGCGGCCAGCCGGACCCGGACCTGGTCATCCGCACGTCCGGGGAGCAGCGGCTCTCCGGGTTCCTGCTCTGGCAGTCCGCGTACTCGGAGTTCTACTTCTGCGAGGCCATGTGGCCCGCGTTCCGCAAGGTCGACTTCCTGCGTGCCCTGCGCGACTACGGCAGCCGTCAGCGCCGGTTCGGCACCTGACGGTCGGCGCGGCCCCACCACAGGCCCAGCAGCACCCCGACGACGGCCCCGGCCAGGTGGCCGGTCCACGAGATGCCGGGGGCCGGCAGCAGGCCGATCAGGCTCGAGCCCAGGTGCGTGAGGGCAACGAGCACGGAGACGACGACCGCCCCGATCCGCCGCACCGCGACCCCGTAGACGATCAGGAACGCGATCAGCGCGTACACGATCCCGGAGGCGCCGATGTGCACGCCCGGGGTGCCGATCACCCAGGTCAGCAGGCCCGAGCCCAGCCAGGCGCAGACGAGCAGGGCCACCGGCCGGCGCGAGACCAGGGCGGCCAGCGGACCGAGGACGAGCAGCGCCGTCGTGTTGCCGATCAAGTGGGCCCAGCCGGCATGCAGCACGGGGGAGAACAGGACCCCGTCGAGGCCGTCGAGGCGTCGGGGGATCAGGCCCACGCCGGGGATGATCACCCGGCCGAGGAAGATCAGCACGAACTGCGCGACCCACATGGCCGCGATCAGCACGGCGGTGGGCGCGACGGCGCCCAGCAGGCGGCCGCCGGCGCGCTCGGCCAGGGTCGGGGCGGGGGCCGGGCCGCCCGGCAGATCGGGCAGGCCGGGGGACGGGCGGTGCATGCTCAAGGGCCCTCCTGTGGACGGGGAGCGGGCGGCCGTCGGGACGTCGGCGGCGCGTCTCCAGTGTAGGGAGCGCGGGACGCCGGGGCCGTGGCGGAGCCCGGACGGACCGTCACCGTGACTTCATCCCGGGTTCACCGTGCCGGGACCCGGCGGACGACGCCGCTTCCTAGCGTGGACCGTGGGCGGACCCCCGTCCGCACGGTTCACCGGCACAGGAGGCAGACATGGTGGCAGAGCTCGTGGAGCACGCGCAGACCCGGCAGGAGCCGTCGAGCCGGCCGGGCCAGGCGCGTGCCGAGGCGGGGGCGGCGGAGGCGACCGGCCTGCGGACCTACGTGGTGGACACGTCCGTGCTGCTCTCGGACCCGCGCGCCCTGCTGCACTTCGCCGAGCACGAGGTGGTCCTGCCGCTCGTGGTGGTCTCGGAGCTCGAGGCCAAGCGCGCCGACCCCGACCTCGGCTACTACGCGCGCACGGCCCTGCGCCTGCTCGACGATCTGCGCGGCCGCCACGGCGCGCTGGACCAGCCCGTGCCGATCACCCCCGAGGGCGGCACGCTGCGGATCGAACTGAACCACGTGTCCGTGGACGTGCTGCCCCTGGGCATCCGCGGCACGGACAACGACTCCCGCATCCTCGCCGTCGCGAAGGCGCTCGCGGACGAGGGCGCCACGGTCACGGTCGTGTCCAAGGACCTGCCGATGCGCGTGAAGGCGGCGGCCATGGGCCTCGCCGCGGACGAGTACCGCCACGAGCTCGTGCGTGACTCGGGCTGGCGCGGCACCGTCTCCCTCAGCGTGGCGCAGGAGCGGCTGGACGCCCTCTACGACGACGGCGCGGTCGACCTGGCCGGCGTCCCGCTGGGGACCCTGACCGGCACGGGCGTCGAGACCGGGCCGGAGGAGGCCCCGGCCGAGGCGGACCGCCTGCCGGTCAACACGGGGCTGGTGCTCACCGCGCCCCGGGGCTCCGCTCTGGCCCGGGTCGGCGAGGGCGGCCGAGCCTGCCTGGTGCGCGGGGACCGCGACGTGTTCGGCCTGCACGGCCGCTCCGCAGAGCAGCGGCTGGCCATCGAGCTGCTGACGGATCCGAGCGTGGGCATCGTCTCCCTCGGCGGCCGCGCGGGCACCGGCAAGTCCGCGCTGGCGCTGTGCGCGGGCCTCGACGCCGTGATGGAGCGCCGCGAGCACCGCAGGGTGGTCGTGTTCCGCCCGCTGTACGCCGTCGGCGGCCAGGACCTGGGCTACCTGCCCGGCTCCGAGGGCGACAAGATGGGCCCGTGGGCGCAGGCCGTGTTCGACACCCTGGGCGCGCTCGTCTCCCCGTCCGTGGTGGACGAGGTGGTGGACCGCGGGATGCTGGAGATCCTGCCGCTGACGCACATCCGCGGCCGCTCGCTGCACGATGCGTGGGTGATCGTGGACGAGGCGCAGTCGCTCGAGCGGAACGTGCTGCTCACGGTTCTGAGCCGGATGGGCCGCAACTCGAAGGTGGTGCTGACCCACGACGTCGCCCAGCGGGACAACCTGCGCGTGGGCCGGCACGACGGCATCGCGGCCGTGGTGGAGCGCCTCAAGGGCCACCCGCTGTTCGGACACGTGACGCTGACCCGTTCCGAGCGCTCGCCGATCGCCGCGCTGGTCACGGACCTGCTGGAGGAGGGCCGAGCCTGAGCCGGGCATGAAAAAGGGGCCGCTGCCGAAGCAGCGGCCCCCGGCGGGGGTGCTCGGCCCCGCGGAGGGGGGATGGGGGGCCGAGGAAGCCCGCCACCATGGCCCCTTTGAAACGGGATTGAGGCCATGGGGTCTGTGTGAGCCCCGTACGTCCATCAGACGGCCGGAAGCTCGTGACTTCACAGTAGACCCACGCGAGGGCTCGTCGCAATGGGCGGCTCCGGTTGCGCTGTGGGCAGAACACGGGGTGGCCGGACCGTGAACGCGAGGTGGCCTGATCGCCTGTGGACGACGGCCCGGCGGGTGCGCCGCCCGACCTAGGCTGGGCGCATGAGCGGGGTGGGATGGGCGTGGACGCACGGCGCGCCGGCGACGGCGGTGCTGTGGTCCCTGGGACTGGTGTGGTTCGCGGTGTGCACGGGCGTGCTCGTGCGCACGGACCTGCGCGAACATCGGCTGCCGAACCGATGGACGCTGCGGCTGGCGCTGGGCGGGTTGACGATGATGACCGGGGGAGCGCTGCTGGCGGGCCGGGGTGACCTGACCCTCTGCAGCCTGCTGGGCGGTCTCGGTTACACCGTGGCGATGCTCGCGCTGCACGTGCTCAGCCGCGGCGGCCTCGGGATGGGCGACGTGAAGCTGGCCGGCGGGCTGGGCGTGTACACGGGGGTGCTCGGTCCGACGGCGGTGCTCGCCGCCGGGGTGGGCGCGATCCTGCTCGGCGGCGTCGTGGCGGGGCTGCTGGTCCTCGCGGGCCGGGCGACGGGGCGAACGGCGCTGCCGTTCGGGCCGGCGATGGTGGCGGCGGCCGCCGGAGTGCTGGTGCTGGCGTGAACGTCGAGCGGCCGCCCTCCGCACGGGAGGACGGCCGC
Source organism: Micrococcus sp. Mcc28 (assembly GCF_024519775.1). NCBI lineage: Bacteria > Bacillati > Actinomycetota > Actinomycetes > Micrococcales > Micrococcaceae > Micrococcus > Micrococcus sp. Mcc28. The sequence goes on from NZ_JALJRH010000003.1 coordinate 140,512, forward strand.
TCGGCGTCGTGGCCCGGGAGGCGGCGTCGCGCCGCTCACCGAATCCGCCGGATCACTCCGGGTGGGTCATGGACATGGTGTCCAGGGCCTTGTCCAGCTGCTCCTCGGTGATCTCGCCGCGCTCGACGTAGCCGAGGTCCACGACGGCCTCGCGCACGGTCATCTTGTTCGCGACGGCGTGCTTGGCGATCTTGGCGGCGGCCTCGTAGCCGATCACCTTGTTCAGCGGGGTCACGATGGACGGCGAGGCGCCGGCGAGGAAGGCGCAGCGCTCCTCGTTGGCCTCGATGCCGTCGATCATCTTGTCCGCCATGACGCGCGTCGTGTTGGCCAGCAGGCGGATGGACTCGAGCAGGTTGGCGGCCATCACGGGGATGCCCACGTTGAGCTCGAACGCGCCGTTGGTGGAGGACAGGGCGACGGTGGTGTCGTTGCCGATCACCTGGGCGCACACCATGATCGCGGCCTCGCAGATCACGGGGTTGACCTTGCCCGGCATGATCGAGGAGCCCGGCTGCAGGTCCGGGATGGCGATCTCGCCGAGGCCGGTGTTCGGGCCGGAGCCCATCCAGCGCAGGTCGTTGTTGATCTTCATGAGCGAGAACGCGATGTTCCGCAGCTGGCCGGAGGCCTCCACGAGGCCGTCACGGTTGGCCTGGGCCTCGAAGTGGTTGCGGGCCTCGGTCAGCGGCAGACCGGTCTCCTCGGCGAGCAGCTCGATCACGCGGGCGGAGAAGCCCTTCGGGGTGTTGATGCCGGTGCCCACGGCGGTGCCGCCGAGCGGGACCTCGGCCACGCGCGGCAGCGCGGACTGGATGCGCTCGATGCCGTAGCGGACCTGCGCGGCGTAGCCGCCGAACTCCTGGCCCAGGGTCACCGGAGTGGCGTCCATGAGGTGGGTGCGGCCGGACTTCACGACGCCGGCGAAGGCCTTCGCCTTCTTCTCGAGGGAGACGGCCAGGTGGTCCAGCGCCGGGACGAGGTCGTTCACGAGGGCGGCGGTGACGGCCACGTGCACGGAGGTCGGGAACACGTCGTTCGAGGACTGGGAGGCGTTGACGTGGTCGTTGGGGTGCACCTCGTCCTCGGAGCCGGCCTCCTTCAGTGCGCGGGTGGCGAGGGTGGCGAGCACCTCGTTGGTGTTCATGTTGGAGGAGGTGCCGGAGCCGGTCTGGAACACGTCGATCGGGAACTGGTCGTCGTGGTCGCCGGCGATGACCTGGTCCGCGGCGGCGACGATGGCGTCCGCGCGCTCCTGCGAGAGGATGCCCAGCTCGGCGTTCGCCTTGGCCGCGGCCTTCTTGACCTGCGCGAGGGCGTGGATGTGGGCGGGCTCGAGGCCCTTGCCGGAGATCGGGAAGTTCTCCACGGCGCGCTGGGTCTGCGCACGGTAGAGCGCGTTCACCGGCACCTTCACCTCGCCCATGGTGTCGTGCTCGATGCGGAACTGCTGATCGGTGTTCTCTGCGGTCATGGTCACATCCTAGGACGGCGTGGGCGCCCGGTGCCGCACCGGACGCCCGACGTCGTCAGACCGCCAGGTCGCCGTGCACGCGGCCCGGTCGCGCGGTGCCCTCGGACAGCGAGTAGGTGAGCCCGACGACGGCGGTGCGCCCCGACTCGACGGCCGCGCGGACGGACTGCGAGGTCTCCAGGAGGTGGTCGCAGGTCTGGTCCACGTGCTCGGCCACGAACTCGTCGACCTCCTCCAGTCCGCGGCGGCGCCCGGCCAGCACGGACGGGATGATGCGCTCCACGAGGGGGCGCACGAACCCGCGCGGCATGGTGCCGGAGATGTAGGACTCGACCGTCGCCGTGACGGCGCCGCACGAGTTGTGGCCCAGGACGATGACGAGCGGGATCTCCAGCACGTCCACGCCGTACTCGATGGAGCCCAGCACGGCGTCGTCGATCACGTGGCCGGCCGTGCGCACCACGAACACGTCGCCGAGGCCGAGGTCGAAGATGATCTCGGCCGCCAGGCGCGAGTCGGCGCAGCCGAAGATCACGGCGACCGGGGCCTGACCGGCGGTCAGGTCGCTGCGCCGCTCGGCGTTCTGGTTCGGGTGGCTCGGCTCGCCCGCCACGAAGCGGCGGTTGCCCTCGGCGAGGACCTCCCACGCCTCGGCGGGGGTCAGGTCGGAGGTGGGGACGACGACGTCGGGGGCCGGCGTCGTCTCGGGGCGGGTGTGGGGGGTCATCGGGTCTCCTTCGCGACGCCGTGCGCCAGGTCTTCGAGGACGGCCTGGTCGCCGGTGGTGGTCAGCACCACGGTGCTGCCGTCCACCTCCGCCACGAGCCGTCGCTCCGGCTTCTTCGGATCGGCGTGGAGGTCCCACGCGATCCCGTCGATCTCGATCGTCTCCGACGTCGGGACCTGGTCCACCCGCAGGCTCACCCAGGTGGGGTCGACGTCCTCGGCCTGCTGCAGGCCCGCGAACACCGTGTCCGTGACCACCCAGCCGACGTCCCACGTGGAGACGCCGTCCAGCTTCTGCAGGCGGGCGTAGTTGGCGTACCAGGACTCCGGCACCTCGGGCGCCAGGGCCGGCAGGTCGCCGTCGTCGTGGGGGATCGTGGCGGCCTCGGCGGCGACGTCGACGCGGTCCTCACGGGGCCGCTGCGGCGGCTCCGGGTTGAGCAGGAGGACCACGGCCACGATCGCCAGCAGAGCCACCAGGGAGAGCACCATGGCCATCCACGGCTGCCGGGCCCGCTGCGCCTGCTTGGCGGTCAGGACGGGGCGGGGGGCGGGGGAGTGGGGGTCGGCGGAGCTCACGGTCAGCATTGTGCCACCCGCGGGAGACCACCCCCGTAGGATGAGGACCGGGGCAGAGCCGCCCTCACGCCCCGTCCCGTGCGGACGGAGCGCCGCGAGCAAGGATCGGAGCAGCGATGACCAGCGCGTCCTCGGAGAAGACCGGCTACGAGAATCACGTCCCGGACCGCAACCTGGCCATGGAGTTGGTGCGGGTGACCGAGGCGGCGGCCATCGCCGCGAGCCCCTGGGTGGGCTACGGGGACAAGAACAAGGCGGACGGCGCCGCGGTGGACGCGATGCGCGCGTTCATGGACACCGTGGCCATGGACGGCACCGTGGTGATCGGCGAGGGCGAGAAGGACGAGGCCCCCATGCTGTTCAACGGCGAGCAGGTCGGCGACGGCTCCGGCGCCGCCGTGGACGTGGCCGTGGACCCGATCGACGGCACCCGCCTGACCGCCATGGGCTACAACAACGCGCTCTCCGTCTTCGCGGTGGCCGAGCGCGGCACCATGTTCGACCCGTCGGCCGTGTTCTACATGGACAAGCTCGTGGTGGGCCCCGAGGCCGCCGACTTCGTGGACATGCGCCTGCCGGTGAAGCAGAACGTGAACCTCGTGGCCAAGGCCCTGGACAAGCCCGTCTCCCAGGTGACCGTGTGCGTGCTGGACCGCCCCCGCCACGAGGGCCTGGTCAAGGAGATCCGCCAGGCCGGCGCCCGGGTGAAGTTCATCCTGGACGGCGACGTCGCCGGCGCCATCGCCGCCGCCCGCCCGGGCACCGGCGTGGACATGATGATGGGCATCGGCGGCACCCCCGAGGGCATCGTCACCGCGTGCGCGATCAAGGCCACCGGCGGCATCATCCAGGGTCGCCTGGCCCCCACCGACGACGCCGAGAAGCAGAAGGCCCTCGACGCCGGCCTCGACCTCGACGCGGTGCTGACCACGAACGAGCTGGTCACCTCCGACCACTGCTACTTCGCGGCCACCGGCATCACCGACGGCGACCTGCTGCGCGGTGTGCGCTTCGCCGACGGCCGCGTGCACACGCAGTCCATCGTGATGCGCTCGTCGTCCGGCACGGTCCGCACCGTGGACGCCGAGCACGACGTGAAGAAGTGGTCCAAGTGGCTGGGGGACCGCGACGCCCGCTGAGCCCGCGGGCCGGTCTGCCGGGCTCAGCCCCGCGGCAGGCCGGCCACGTGCACCGTCGCCGGGGCGCCGGCCGCGGCGCGGACGGCCAGCGGGCCGGACGCCGTCTCCGCGGCGGGCAGGAACACGGCCTCGCCCGGGCCCAGCTCGATCTCCTGGCCTGCCAGGGCCAGGCTCGCCGTGCCGCGGGTGACCACCGCGATCCCGGGCCCGTGCACGTCGAGCCCGTGGACGGCGTCGTCCTCGAGCGTGGCCTGGAGCAGCTCGAACTCCTCGAACGGCGGGCGGAAGGCCACCACGGAGTCGGCCACGCGCTCGGGCTCGGTGGAGGGCACCGGCAGCGCCTCGAAGGTGACCACGCGGCGCAGCTCGGGCACGTCCATGTGCTTCGGGGTGAGCCCGCCGCGCAGCACGTTGTCCGAGGCCGCCATGACCTCCACGCCCAGCCCGTGCAGGTACGCGTGCACGTTGCCGGCGGGCAGATGGATGGCCTGACCCGGGGCCAGGTCCACGCGGTTGAGCAGGATGGCCACCACCACGCCGGGGTCGTCCGGGTGGTGCTGGGCGACCTCGAGGGCCGTGGCCAGCGAGGGGTCGCGCTCGGCCAGGTCCGGCGCGGCCCGCAGCACGTCCACGACCTGCGCGACGGCGCCGGGGGAGCCCCACACGGAATCGGGGTCGAGGATCGAGGTGAACGCGTCCTCGAGGTCCCCGGCGGCGAGGGCCTGGCTGATCCGGGCGGCGGCGACGGCGACGGCGGACGTGTCCCCGTCCGCCCGCTCCGTGAGGGCGCGGGCCAGGGCCTCGAAGCTGTCCGAGGAGACCTCGGGGGAGCGGAAGCCGCACATCGCCGAGAAGGGGGTCAGCGCGAGCAGCATCTCCGGCTTGTGGTTCGCGTCCCTGTAGTTGCGCTCCGGGGCGTCGACCGGCACGCCGGCGGCCTCCTCCGCGGCGAAGCCCGCGCGGGCCTGCTCCAGGGTGGGGTGCGCCTGGATGGACAGCGGGGCGCCCGCGGCGAGCAGCTTCATGAGGAAGGGCAGACGGCCCTCCGGCGCGGCGGGCCCGAGACAGCGCTCGGGGTCCGCGGCCACCACCTCGTCCAGGCCGATGTGGGCGCCGTCCGCCACGACGGCGACGCACGGGGCGCCCGGATGGTCGCCCAGCCACAGCTCGGCCTCGGGGCGGCCGGTGGGCTCGCGTCCCTGCAGGTCGGCGAGGAGCGTGGGGGAGCCCCAGGCGTAGTCACGGATCACGGGCTTCAGGACGTGCATGCGCCCAGCCTAGGTCAGCCCGTCGGCCCGCGCGTCGCGCCTCACGGGGCGGGGACGCACAGCCCGTTCGTCGAGGACGCGTGGTTCAGCACGTCCTCCTGGCCCAGGTCCTCGGCCGTCATCAGGTCCTCGGCGGTGAAGGGCTCGCCGTCGGAGCGGGTCGGCGGGGCCGGCCACGTGGCCGGGTCGTCCTCGTCGACGTCGGGGGTCTGCGTCTCCTGCGCGACGACGGCCAGCACGGTGAGCAGCGGCGTCGCCGAGACCCCGGTCGGCTCCGATCCGGCGGTCACGGACTCATCGGCCAGCATCTCGTCCACGCGGCGGTGGACGAGGTCGTAGTCGGGGTAGGTGGTGAAGTGGGTGCCCGTGTCGCCGAAGTCGGGCGGGCCGATGGTCAGCCGCCGCATCTTCTGGCCGCGCGAGCGCTCGGCGAGGTCGACGAACGTGCCGAGCTGGGACTGCGGCAGGTCGGTGGTCACGATCTGCTGGCCCGCCGCGAGGATCCCCTCGAAGCGGGTGAGCACGGTGGCGGGGCTGAACTGCTCCAGCATCGCCGCCTGCATGCACTGCTGCCGGCGGATGCGGGCGTAGTCGGTGGACCAGTGCCGGGAGCGGGCGAAGGCGAGCGCGTCGTCGCCGTTGAAGTGGTGGGTGCCCGGCTCCCACCAGATGTTGCCCCAGACGCCGTCGGGCCGGACGCCGCGGTGCACCACGTAGCCGCCGCTGACGACGTCCACCCCGCCCATGGCGTCGATCAGCTGGGCGAAGCCGCCCATGTCCATGAGGGCGTAGCCGGAGACGTCCAGGCCGAGGATGCCGCCGGCGGCGTCCTTCATGGCCTCGGCGCCGGGGTGTTCGGCGTCCGGGTAGAGGTCTGCGTGATGCTCCTCCACGTCCGTGTAGAGGGCGTTGAGGATGCACTCGTCGCCGCAGTCGAAGCCGTTCGGGTACACGTCCCACAGCGGGGAGCCCTCGACGAACGGCGCGTTCTGGAGGTTGCGGGGCAGGGAGAACATCACGATGGCGCCGGTGCGGGCGTCCACGGAGACCACGTGCATGGAGTCCGGGCGCAGCCCCTGGCGGCCCTCGCCGGCGTCCGCGCCCAGGACCAGGATGTTGTAGCGGCCCTCGGCCTCCGGGACGGCCGGCCCCTCCTGGAAGACCTCGCCGAGCGCCCCGCGGCTCGTGTTCGCCGCCCAGCCGCCGTAGAGCAGGGCGCCGCTGGTGAGCACGAGCGCGAGCGCGGTGACCGCCGCCGTGATCTTCCGCGCGCCGGGGGCGAGCAGGTGCGGCCGGATCAGCCGGAACGTGTCCACCCACAGCACCGCCCAGCCCACCGCCAGCGCCGCCAGGACCACCGCCAGCCCGAGCAGCACGCCGTCCCGGGCCATGAGCGAGATCAGGCTCGCGCGGGAGACCAGCCACCACAGCAGCCCGAGGATCAGCACGGCCCACACGGTGACGGTGACCCGCAGCGCCACGCGGCCGAGCCGGCGGCTGCCGGCGACGAGCTGGGCGCCGCCGGGGACCAGCAGGGTCAGGGCGGTGAGGATCAGCGCCCGGCGGGTGCGCTCGGTGGGGGAGGCGACGCGTGGATCCCGGAGCGGGTCGGGCTGCGCGTGACCGGCGGGCACGGATCCGGTGGCGGGCGACATCAGCGGTCGGCGGCCATCCGCTCGCGCAGGCGGGCCCCCTTGGCCTGGGCCTGGGCGTTGAGCTCGTCGGCGTGCTCGGCGAGGGCGGCGCGCAGGCGGTCGCCCTCCGCGGTGTCGGCCGAGGCGAGGATGCGGGCGGCCAGCAGGCCGGCGTTGCGGGCGCCGTCGATGGAGACGGTGGCCACCGGCACGCCGGCGGGCATCTGGACGATCGAGAGCAGGGAGTCCATCCCGTCCAGGCTCTTGAGCTTCACGGGCACACCGATCACGGGCAGGGGGGTGACGGCGGCGAGCATCCCGGGCAGGTGGGCCGCGCCGCCCGCGCCGGCCACGATCACGCGGATGCCGCGCTCGTGCGCGCGGGCGCCGAACTCCACCATCTCGTGGGGCATGCGGTGCGCGGAGACCACGCCGACCTCGACGGGCACGTCGAGCTCGCGCAGGGCCTCGGCGGCCGCGCTCATCACGGGCCAGTCGGAGTCGGAGCCCATCACGACGGAGACGACCGGGGCGTCGTCCTGCAGGGGCTGGGCGGGGGACTGGGGCGTGGCGGTCATGGGCGGGCCTCCGTCTCGGTGCCGGTGGTGGGGGCGTCGTCGCGCAGGAGTGCGGCGGCGGACTCGGCGGTCCGCACGGCCTCCTCGAGGCTGAGGCCGTGGTCCGCGACGACGTTGACGTGACCGACCTTGCGGCCCGGGCGCACGTCCTTGCCGTAGAGGTGGACCTTGGCCTGCGGGTGGGCGGCGAGGGCCACGACGCTGCCGGCGTGCAGGTCCTCGCGGGCGCCGCCGAGGACGTTCTTCATCACGACGCCGGCCCCGCGGGGGGTCGTCTCGCCCAGCGGCAGGTCGAGCACGGCGCGGACGTGCTGCTCGAACTGGCCGGTGACGGCGCCGTCCATGGACCAGTGGCCGGAGTTGTGGGGGCGCATGGCCAGCTCGTTCACCTGGAAGCCCGGGCCGACCCCCGGCGTCTCGAACAGCTCGACCGCGAGCATGCCGGTGACGTCCAGCTCCTCGGCGAGGCGGACGGCCGCGGCGGTCGCGGCCGCGGCGACGGCCGGGTCGAGGTCCTGGGCCGGGGCGACCACGAGGTCGCACACGCCGGCCACCTGGACCGAGTCGACGACGGGGTAGACGGCCACCTCACCGGAGGGGGTGCGCGCCACCTGCGCGGAGAGCTCACGGGAGAAGGGGACGAGGGCCTCGGCCAGCAGCGGGGCGATGCCGGCGCCGAGCCACGCGGCCAGGGTGCCGTCCGCGGCGGAGGTGCGGGCGTCGTCGGCGTCGTCGAGCTTGAGCACGCCCTTGCCGTCGTAGCCGCCGCGGGCGGTCTTGAGGATCATGGGCCAGCCGTGCTCGTCGCCGAAGGCGAGGACGGCCTCGAGGTCGTCGACCGGCGCCCACGCCGGGTTCGGCAGGCCCAGCCGCTCGACGGCGGCGCGCATGACCAGCTTGTCCTGGGCGTGCTGCAGCGCCTCGGGGCCGGGGCGCACGGCGACGCCGGCCTCCTGCAGGGCCCGCAGGTGCTCGGTGGGCACGTGCTCGTGGTCGAAGGTGACCACGTCCACCGTGGCCGCGAACGCGCGCAGGTCCGCCAGGTCCGCGTGGTCGCCGACCACGTGGGGGGCGACCTGGGCCGCTGACGCGTCCGGGGCCTCCGCGAGCACGCGGAAGGGCACGCCGAGCTCCGCGGCCGCGCCCGCCATCATGCGGGCCAGCTGCCCGCCACCGATCACACCGAGTCGAGGGGAAGTCACCCGCACAGGGTAGTCGGACCGGCTGAGAACTCCGTCACGGAGGGGCGGCCGACGCCGGATCCGAGGAGGTCGCGCGCCGGGGGCGCGGCTACAGTGTTCCCCAGCCCTGCGCGGGTCCGGCCCGCGTGCACACCCCCGTCCCGAACCGAGGAGTCCACGCCCATGCTGTCCGATCTCTGGGGCCGCCTGACCGGGATGGCCTCCCTGCTGTGGCGGGAGGTGGCCAAGTTCGGCACCGTCGGTGCGGCCGCGTTCGTGGTGGACTCGCTCGTCTTCTGGTGGATGATGACCGGCCCGCTCGAGGGGTCCAACGTCAAGGCCAAGATCGTGGGCGGCGTCGTCGCCACCCTGTTCAGCTGGGTCGCCAACCGCTACTGGACGTTCCGGGACAAGCGCTCCTCGAACAAGACGCGCGAGCTCGTGATGTTCCTGATCATGAACGCGATCGGGCTGGGCATCCAGGCCGGCTGCGTGGCGATCGCGCAGTACCTGATGGGCGTGACCGACCCGACCGGCCTGTTCATCGCCGGCAACGTGATCGGCCTGTTCTTCGGCACCGTGTTCCGCTACTTCGCCTACCGGTTCTGGGTGTTCAAGGAGGAGCTGGACGTGGAGCCCGGCTTCGCCAACGACATCGCGATCATCACCGGCCAGATGCCCGTGCTGCGCGACGAGCAGCTGCACCCGCACGGCCGGCACCGCGCCCCCGACGCCGGGGTCTGAGCGTCCCGGCCTGACCCCGCCGCCCCGTCAGGGGTGCACGGTCACCGCTTGACCCGCGTCCCACGCCTCCAGCGCGGCCCGCACTCCTGCCCACGTCAGGCGGGGGCGCGGGCCGTCGTCGTCCGGGGCGACGTCGGCCCCGGCCGGGATCGACGCGGGCCGCACGTGGTCCACGGGGCCGGGCAGGGCGTCCGGCTGGGCGCGGATCTCGGCGGCCACGTCCACGACGGCCGGGTCGGTGGCCGGGCCGTCGAACTCGGGCTCGAGGCCGCGCGGCAGGGCCACGGCGAACACGGCCACGGACGGGTCCGGCCACGCCTCGGGCCGGTCCGTGAGGACGGCGGCGGGGGAGTCGCCCTCGAGGGCGGGCTCGGCCTCGGCGCAGAGCACCCCGAGGGCGAGGGCGTGGGACAGCCAGTGGACGGGCAGGTCCAGGGCGACGGCGTCGCCCGCGCCCACGCCCTCGGCGCCGAGCAGGCCCGCGAACTTGGCGGCCCAGTTCACGGTCACGCGACCCGAGAGCTCGATGCGCTGGTCCACCGCGCCGGGCTCGTCCGGGGCCCCCGGCTCCTGGACGAGCGCGGGCCGCGGGGAGGAGGCGAGGCGGAGCACGAGGGGGCCGGTGGACCGGGGTGCGGAGAGGGAGACCATGGGCCCAGTGTGGCACCCGCCCGGTTTGACTCGGCATGAATCACACCGATGTAATGAACCCGGGCCAACGGTCCCGGCAGGAGGGGCCCGCCGGCTTGCCCGGCACCCACGCGGACCGCACGATCACCCGGCCCACACCGCCACGTCGATCCCGGGAAGAGGCGTCACACATGGAGCAGACCCAGCGAGTCGAGGACGCGCACCGCGCCGATCCCGCGCAGGCGCCGACGCCTCGTCCGCGGAGCGTCCCCAGCGACTGGTTCCTCGACCCCGCCGACCCGCAGGCCGGCGTCCCGGGAGCGAGCCTCGAGGACCAGGCGACCGCCTTCCTCACCGCCCACGACCTCGACGACGAGACCGGCACCCCGGCCGCCACCGTCACCGCCCTCTTCCCCGGCGACGCGCGTCCGGTCGAGGCCGTGCCCGTCTCCGCCGACTGGGCCGCCATCCCGGGCGTGACCACCGAGCCCGTCGAGGGCGAGCTGGCCTGGCAGGCGGACGCCCTGTGCGCGCAGACGGACCCCGAGGCGTTCTTCCCGGAGAAGGGCGGCTCCACGCGGGACGCCAAGCGTGTGTGCGAGGCCTGCACCGTCAAGGACGCGTGCCTGGAGTACGCCATGGCGAACGACGAGCGCTTCGGCATCTGGGGCGGGCTCTCCGAGCGCGAGCGTCGCCGCCTGCGCCGCGCCCGCGCCTGACGCGCGGCGCCCGTCCACCGGGCGCGGTGCCCGGCGCGGACCGCCCGGTCCGGGCTCAGCCGCGGCCCCAGCTGGGGTCGAGCACCTGCGGGTCCACGCCCAGCGCCTCGGCGCAACGGCTCAGCGCCACCCCGTAGACGGCCCCCTCGAGGTCGGCCGGGTCGGCCGCGTCCCGCAGCGGCCGCTCGAACAGGGTGATCAGCACCCCGTCCCGGCCCTGCCGCTCGGCCCGCGCGAACAGCGCCTCCTCATCCCGTTCCCGGTCGGCGTGCAGCTCGCGCAGTCGCTCGTCGAGCCGGTCCGGGATGCGCTCCACCCGCGCGGTCACGTGCCGCAGCCCGGGCGCGTCCAGGGAGCCCAGCCGGTCCACCGCCTTCTCGACGGCGGTCAGCAGCGCCTCGCCCCGGCCCCGCTCCGAGCGTGCACCGAACGGGCGCGGATGCCGCAGCCCTCGGCCACGGCGGTCCCGACCGCCGCGCCCCGCGGGGGAGGAGATGCCGGCCTCGGCCGGGCCGCCCTCGACGCCCGGCTCGGCCCCCGCGGCGTCGCCCGCCCGGAACGGCAGGGGGTCGAGGGGATCGGAGGAGGCGGACGCGGTCATGCGCGCCATGGTAGGCCACCGCTCCGGGCCGTCCGCCGAGTAGGGTGGCGGGCGTGGGACCCATGCGACGCTGCAGCAAGACCGGATGCCAGAGCCCTGCCCTGGCCACGCTGACGTACAACTACGCGGACTCGCAGGTGGTCATCGGGCCCCTGTCGCGCCGGGCGGAGCCGCACACGTACGACCTCTGCGGCGAGCACGCTCGGCGCACCACGGCCCCGCGCGGCTGGGAGGTGCTGCGGCTGGAGCTGCCCGAGCACTACGAGGCCGTCGACGCGGACGGCGGCGTGCGCACGGTCCCCACCCGGCCCATGGCCGTCCCGCCGGCCCGCCCCGGGCTGCGCGTGGTGCGTGACGGGGACTGACGCGGCACGTGTCGTGCCGTCCGGGGCCTCGCTAGGCTGGAGGGCATGACTGAGACCTCCGCAGAGTTCCGCACCCCCGACGTCGACCCGGCCTTCGCCAACCGCACCACCGTGCCCGGTGCCTCGTTCGACTTCACGGTCCGGGACCTGTCCCTGGCCGAGGCGGGCCGCCACCAGATCCGCCTGGCCGAGCACGAGATGCCGGGGCTGATGTCCCTGCGCGAGGAGTACGGGGAGGCCCAGCCGCTCAAGGGCGCCCGCATCGCCGGCTCCCTGCACATGACCGTGCAGACCGCCGTGCTCATCGAGACCCTCATCGCCCTCGGCGCCGAGGTCCGGTGGGCCTCCTGCAACATCTTCTCCACGCAGGACGAGGCCGCCGCCGCCGTCGTCGTGGGCTCGGGCACCCCCGAGGACCCGCAGGGCGTGCCGGTGTTCGCCTGGAAGAACGAGTCCCTCGAGGACTACTGGTGGACCGCCTCGCAGATCCTCACCTGGCCGGGCGCGGACGAGGATCCGGAGCTCGGCCCCAACATGATCCTGGACGACGGCGGCGACGCCACCCTGCTGGTGCACAAGGGCGTCGAGTTCGAGGCCGCGGGCGCCGTGCCCAGCGCCACCGAGGACGATCCCGAGGAGTACCGGATCATCCTCGAGACGCTGCGCCGCTCGCTGGCCCGCGACCCGCAGCACTGGACCCGCACCGCCGGCACCCTGCGCGGCGTCTCCGAGGAGACCACCACGGGCGTGCTGCGCCTCTACCAGCTGGCGCAGGAGGGCCGCCTGCTCTTCCCGGCGATCAACGTGAACGACGCCGTGACCAAGTCCAAGTTCGACAACAAGTACGGCATCCGCCACTCCCTCCCGGACGGCATCATGCGCGCCACGGACGTGCTGATCGGCGGCAAGGTGGCTGTGGTCTGCGGCTACGGCGACGTCGGCAAGGGCGCTGCCGAGGCCCTGCGCGGCCAGGGCGCCCGCGTGATCGTCACGGAGATCGACCCGATCTGCGCGCTGCAGGCCGCGATGGACGGCTACCAGGTGGCCCGCCTCGAGGACGTGGTGGGCGAGGGCGACATCTTCGTCACCACCACCGGCGGCAAGGACATCATCATGGCCGAGCACATGGCCGCCATGAAGGACAAGGCCATCGTGGGCAACGTCGGCCACTTCGACAACGAGATCGACATGGCCGGCCTGGCCCGCATCCCCGGCGTCGTGAAGACGGAGATCAAGCCGCAGGTCCACGAGTGGACCCTGGACGGCGGCACGGAGGTCGAGCGCAGCATCATCGTTCTCTCCGAGGGCCGCCTGCTGAACCTCGGCAACGCCACCGGCCACCCCTCGTTCGTGATGAGCGCGTCCTTCACCAACCAGGTGATGGCGCAGATCGAGCTCTTCGGCGGCTCCACGGGCACCGGCGCCCTGACCGGCGAGCACTACGAGAAGCGCGTCTACACGCTGCCCAAGGTGCTGGACGAGAAGGTCGCCCGCCTGCACCTGGACGCCCTCGGCGTCGGGCTGACCGAGCTGACCAAGGCCCAGGCCGAGTACCTCGGCGTGGACGTGGCCGGCCCCTACAAGGCCGACCACTACCGCTACTGATCCCCGGCGCCCGCGGGCGGACGGACCCACTCGAGAGAGGCACGAGCATGGCTTCCCATCAGGCCGGCCGCGGGCGCGACGAGCGCGCCGGGGCGGAGGACTTCGATTCCGGGCTGGACTACGGCGCGTTCGTGGAGGACGACGCCGCGGACGACCCGAACCGCACCCAGGCGCTGCCCGCCATGGGCCGGGACGACGACGGCGGCGCCCAGCACACCTCGGCGCTCAGCCCCGAGGACCTCGCCGCGCTGCGCGGCGGGGACGCGGCGGCCGCGGACCGACGCGACGCCGGCCGCCCGGCCGCGGACGCCGACCGCGACATCGTCGCCTCCCGGGCCGTGCCCGAGGGCGGCCGGCGGCCGCTGCCCGGCGCCGACGAGCTCGGCCCGCTGAGCGCCGCCGTCGGGGCCCGCGCGGCGGGGTCGAGCGCCGCCGCCCCGGTCGACCGCTACCCCGAGGACGGCACGGCCGCCCCCGTGGCCCAGGCGGCGGCCCTGCAGGGCCCCACGCCGGAGGAGCGCGCGCGCCTGCCCAAGGCGGGTCCGCGCCTGGCGCAGGTGCTGCTGGCGATCCTCGCCCCGCTCGCCCTGGTGCTGGCCGCCGTCCGCCTCGTGGCGAGCCCGGTGTTCCTGTGGCTGGAGTACCACCGGCCCGGGTTCCCCGCGGACCGGTTCGGCTTCACCCTCGCCGACCGCATGCACTACGGCTCCGCCGGGCTGGACTACGTGACCAACCTGGCCGGGCCGCGGTATCTCAGCAGCCTCACGCACCAGGGCGCACCGCTGTTCACCGAGGTCGAGGTCGACCACATGACGGATGTGAAGACCGTGCTGTGGATCGCCGCCGCGGCGCTCGTGGTGCTCCTGGTGGTGTGCGCCCTGCTCATCGCGTCCCTGCTGCGCACCAGCCCCGGCGGGGTGCGCCGCGCCCTGTTCGCCGGCGCCGTGTGGCTGCCGCTCGCGGTGATCGCGCTGGCGGTCCTGGCGGTGCTGGGCTGGGAGACGTTCTTCGCCGGGTTCCACTCGCTGTTCTTCGCGGACGGCACGTGGACGTTCTCCGTGCGGGACGCCCTCATCCGCCTCTACCCCGAGCAGTTCTGGGTGGATGCGGCCGTGGTGGTCGGGCTGGTGACCCTGCTGGCGTCCCTCGTGACGCTCGTGCTCACGTGGCCCACGCGCCGCCGTCGTGAGCTGAGCGCGGACCGCCGCGAGCAGCTGCTGCGCACCCGCCTGCGGTGGGCCCGGGAGGACGACGCCGTGGTGCGCTGACCGCCGCCGGACGGGAACGGGCCGGGAGGACGAGGCGTCCTCCCGGCCCGTCGTCGTCCGGGGGCGCGGGGTCAGCGACGGTAGAGGGCCTCGACGTCCTCGGCGTGGTCCTCGATCACCTGGGCCCGCTTGAGCTTCTGGGACTGGGTGACGTGCCCGGAGTCCTCGGTGAACGGGTGGTCCAGGATGCGGAAGCGGCGGATGGACTCGGCGCGGGAGACGCCCGCGTTGACCTGGTCCACCGCCTCCTGGATCGAGGCCAGCACGGTGGGGTCCGTCGCGGCCTCGGCCGGCGTGAGGCTGAGCTCGCGGTCCAGGGCCCACTGGGTGAGGGCCTCGGCGTCCAGGGTGATGAGGGCGCCCACGAACGGGCGGTTCTCCCCGACCACCACGACGTGCTCGATGAGCCGGTGCTGGCGCAGCGCCTCCTCCATGGGCGTGGGGTACACGTTCTTGCCGCCGGCGGTGATGATCACGTCCTTCTTGCGGCCGGTGATCCGCAGGAAGCCGTGCTCGTCCAGCGCACCGATGTCCCCGGTGCGGAAGAAGTCGTCCTCCATCGCCTCCGCCGACGCCTTCGGCATGCCGTGGTAGCCGTCGAACACCACGGGGCCGCGGATGAGGATCTCGCCGTCCTCGGCGATCTTCACCGTCACCCCGGCCACGGGCAGGCCCACGGTGCCCACGCGGTGCGCGCCGGGGATGTTCACGGTGGCCGGCGCGGTGGTCTCCGTGAGGCCGTAGCCCTCCACGATCGGAATGCCGGCGCCGCGGAAGAAGTGCACCAGCTCCGGGGAGAGGGCGGACGCGCCGGACACGCACGAGATCACCTCGCCGCCGAGGGCCTCCCGGATCTTGCGGTAGACCAGCCGGTCGAACAGCGCGCGCCGGGCGCGCAGCAGGGCCGAAGGCCCGGGGCCGTCCCCGAACTCGGCCTCGTCCACGGCCGTGGACCACTCGATGGCGGTGCGCTTGGCGGCCGCGTAGATCCGCCCGGTGCCGCCCTTCTGGGCCTTGGCCTCGATGCCGGCCTCGACCTTCTCGAACACGCGCGGCACGGCCAGCAGCCACGTGGGGTGGAAGGAGGCGAGGTCGCCGAGCAGCGTGGCCGGGGAACCGGAGTGGGCCACCTGGATGCGGGCGTACAGGCAGATGACCTGGACGGCGTGGGCGAGCACGTGGGCCAGCGGGAGGAAGAGCAGGGTGCGCGACGTTGTCGTCTCCGGGGACCACTGGACCACCTCGCGCGCGAAGTGCAGCACGTTGATGGCCGCGCCCACGAAGTTGCCGTGCGTGATCACGGCGCCCTTCGGCCGTCCGGTGGTGCCGGAGGTGTAGACGATCGAGGCGGGGCTGGCGAGGGTCGCCAGGGAGCGGGCGTGCTCGACGGCGTCGTCCGACACGAACGCGCCGGCCTCGGCCAGCTCCGCCAGTCCGGCGTCCGTCAGCGGGAACGTCGCCACGTCCACGCCCGCGTGCCCGGCGGCCTCGGCGACGCGCTCGTCGAGCTCCTCGCTGCCGACGGCGACCACCCGCAGGCCCGAGTCCGTGACGATGTGCTCCACCTGGTGGGCCGAGGAGGTCTCGTAGATCGGCACGGAGACGGCGCCGGCGAACCACACGGCCTGGTCGAGGACGGCCCACGCGTAGGAGGTGGGGGAGAACAGGCCCACCCGGTCCCCGGGCTGGACGCCGCGGGCGATGAGGCCGGCCGCCACGGCGCGCACCTGGGTCAGGAACGCGGTGAAGTGGACGTCCACCCAGCCGCCCGCGCCGTTGCGCAGGGCGTACACGGGGGCGTCCGGCCGGTCGGCACAGGAGGCGACGATCAGGTCCGTGATGTTGGAGTCCGCCGGCGGCATGCCGACGAGCTCGGTGGCGGACTCATGGACGGGGCTCTGGTTCTGCACGGTCCGAGCGTATCCATTCCGGGCGTGCGGCGCGCGGTCGGCACACCCGCGCCCGGGACGCGGCCGTCAGATCCAGCTGCTGAACCACATCCGCCAGCGCCACTGGTCGTACGAGATGACGTCGCCGATCCAGACGGGCAGGAAGAACAGGGACACGGCGACGGCGATCGTCACGTACGCCAGCACCAGGGCCGAGCCCCAGCGGGGCCCGGGCCGGCGACCCGGCCGCAGCAGCAGCGAGAGCGCCAGGGCGATCATCATCACGAAGAAGGGCTCATAGGCGATCGTGTAGAAGAAGAACATGGTCCGCTCGGGCCACAGGAACCACACCAGCTGCCCGGCCACGTAGGCGCTGAGCAGGGCGCCGGCCCGCCAGTCCCGGTGGCGCACCAGCAGCCACACGCACACGAGGACGGCGGCCAGGCCCGTCCACCACACGAACGGGTTGGCGATGTCCGTGATGGCCGCCGAGCACGCGCCCGCGGCGTCCGCCGGGCAGATCCCCTCGCCGGGCTCTGCGCCCTCGTAGTAGTAGCTCACGGGCCGGCCCATGAACGGCCAGGTCCACGGGTTGGCGGCGTAGTCGTGGGGGCTGGTGAGGCCCTGGTGGAAGGTCGTGGACTCCACGTGGTAGTGCCACAGGGAGCGCAGCGGACCGGGGACCAGCCCGGCGAGCAGGCCCTCCGGCGGGTTGTCCCGGTGCCAGTCCCGGTAGTAGCCGCCCTCCGTGACGAACCAGCCGGTCCACGAGGCCAGGTAGGCGACCAGGCCGCCGCCCACCACGGCCACGAACGCGTACAGGCCGTCCTTCTCGACGCCGGCCCACGCCCAGTGCCGCACCCCGGCGGTCCGGCGCGCGGACATGTCCCACAGGACCGTGAGCAGGCCGAAGGCCGCCATGAACGCCAGCCCGGAGAGCTTCACGGCGCAGCCGGCGCCCAGCAGCACGCCTGCGAGCAGTCGCCACGGGCGCCAGCCGAGCCACGGCCCGCTGGCCAGGGCGTCGCGTCCTAACCGGGCGACGTCGTGGGCGATCCGCTCCGCGAGCAGCCGCCGCCCGTGGACGCGGTCGGCCAGCAGCGCGGCGAAGGCCGCGAGCACGAAGAACGAGAGGAAGATGTCCAGCAGCCCGATGCGGGACATCACCAGGTGGTGGCCCTCCACGGCCAGCAGCAGCCCGGCGACCGCGCCCAGGGACACCGAGCGCAGCAGGTGCTGCGTGGCGAGGGCGACCAGCAGGACGGACAGCGTGCCGGCCACCGCGGCGCTGAACCGCCAGCCCACCCCGTTGTCCGGGCCGAACGCGAGCATGCCCAGGCCGATCAGCCACTTGCCCAGCGGCGGGTGCACCACGTAGGCGGCTCCCTCGAGCGGCTCTGCCTCGCCGCGCGCGAACGCGTCGTTGACGTCCTCGTCCCACCGCCGCTCGTAGCCGGACTCCAGGAGGGAGTAGGCGTCCTTGGGGTAGTAGGTCTCGTCGAAGATCAGCTGGTCCGGGTGGGCCAGGTTCGTGAACCGCAGGACGCCGGCGATCGCCGTGACCAGCAGCGGCAGGATCCAGTGCCACCGCGTCAGGGGTGCCGCACTGACCCCGAGGCGGGCGCGCAGGGCGGCGACGCCGAAGGGGCCGTCGTCGGCCGCGACGGCGGCGGGGCGGGGGGCGAGGGCGGTGGCGGGCACGGGCTCCATGCTAGGCGGCGGGCCGGACGGCGAGACGTGCACGGTGACCGGGGCCGTAGGCTCGGGGCAGCCGTCCGTCCGTCGAAAGGTCGTCCCATGCCCGAGGGCCGCATCGTCCTGGCCGCCACCCCCATCGGCAACCTCGGGGACGCGTCCGCGCGCCTCCGCGATCTGCTGGCGGAGGCGGACGTGATCGCCGCCGAGGACACCCGGACCGCGCGGCGCCTGTGCGCCGGCCTGGGCGTCACCCCGGCGGGCAGGGTGGTGGCCCATCACGAGCACAACGAGGCGGCCTCCGCTCAGGGGCTGCTGGACCAGGTGCGGGGCGGTGCCACGGTGGCGGTGGTCTCGGACGCGGGCATGCCCACGGTCTCGGACCCGGGGTACCGGCTCGTGGCGGCCGCGGTGTCCGCAGGGCTGCCCGTGACGTGTGCGCCCGGCCCCTCCGCCGTGACCACCGCGCTCGCCCTCTCCGGCCTGCCGACGGACCGGTTCGCCTTCGACGGCTTCGTCCCCCGCAAGGACGGGGAACGACGGCGATGGCTCACCTCCCTGCTGACCGAGGCCCGCACCGTGGTCGCCTTCGAGTCGCCGCAGCGTCTGGCGGACGCGCTGGCCGTCGTCGTGGAGGTCCTCGGTGCGGAGCGGCCGGTGTGCGTGGCCCGCGAGCTCACCAAGCTGCACGAGGAGGTGGTGCGCGGCACCGCGGCCGGAGTGCATGCCTGGGCTGCGGAGCGGCACGCGGGGGAGGGGATCCGCGGGGAGATCGTGCTGGTGATCGGGCCGGCCGCCCCCGGCGCCGAGGGCGAGGCGTCCGAGGCGGACGCCGTCGCCGAGGTGGCGGTGCTGGTGGAGTCCGGCACCCGGTTGAAGGAGGCCGTGGCGGCGGTGGCCGGAGCCCACGGGATGCGGAGCCGGGAGCTCTACCAGGCGGTGCTCGCGGCCCGGGGCTGACACGTCCCCGGCTGCACAGCCAGCAGCGCTTACCGCGTGAACAGTCGATTCACAACGGGCCTCTCAAGCGTGAATAATCACAGATTCCACGACTCGTCGGTTGTGGCAGGACCGCTACTATGTCAGAGTGCCTCATGCCTGTGGAGGTGCCCCAGGTCCCCAGAAGCACCACGAAAGGCTTGGCATGGTCAACGAAACTCGAGCGATCTCGCGCCGACAAGTAACTAAGGGTGTCACCTGGTCCGTCCCGGCGATCGCTGCCACCGCCGCAGCCCCGGCCTTTGCTGTATCGAGCGTTGGCGTGGTTGCCGGCGCAACTCTGTACGCGAACCCGCTCATGACGAAGTACGTCCAGGCGCAAAACGGTACGACCGCGCTCTATCTGAATGCCACACCGGGCGTGGGTATCCCCGATGCCACGGCCTGCCAATCCGTCCAGAACAAGAAGATCTCGATCGTCTACACGGCTCCTGCGGGCATCGTCGACTTCCGCAAGGTCCTGAACGCTCGGAAGGCCGGCACCCCCTACAACACCTACACGAACGGCAGCGTGGGCGACAGCAAGACCTTCTACACGTTGAAGGTCGGGGACCGCTTCGTGACCGGCACCAACCCCGCATACTGGGAAGTCACCAAGCTGGCCTCGGACGGGTCCTCCATCACCCTGACGTATTCAGCACCCATTACCGGCTGCTATTACTACGCACAGCCGTCATTCAATCCCTACTTCTGGGCCAAGGACGTGGCGTCCATGGTCAACCAGGTCCACCTCACCGCGTATATCGGCACGCAGCGCGTCGCGTTCGACACGGGGGCCGCGTCGAACGTTACCTGGTCTGCCGATCGCCTCGAGATCATCGGCCCCAAGACGACGAACTGACTCGAGTCTCTCTCAACCCACGTGTCAGCGAGGGGTGGCTGCAGCCCTCTGCAGCCACCCCTCGCTGCATTCATGGGCGTTGCTCCCACCTGCTGGAGCCGCCACGAGCCGAGGGCTCGATGGAGTCGTCGGGTGTTCCACCCGGTGACCCAGTCCAGGATCGCGACCTCGATGGCGATCGCGGAGGGCCCTGGTGGCCCGTACCGGTTGCACCAGACCCTCAGTGTCTGCACGCCGACGCCGACTTGGGGTGCGACGGCACGGCTCGACTCCGATCTCGGACCGCCGTCGAGTGCCCGACGGTCGTGAACCATGCGCACAGCACGCTCACGCACCCCGGGACCGAACTTCTCGGGCCTTTCGATTCTTCTTGCTGAGACTCGGGACGAAACCCAGAGCGCTTCACCCCACGGAGGTTCTCCCGATCGTCACCGCGCGACGCTCACCAGCGTCCTGGCGGGGTACAGCTAGGATCGGCCGTGGAGCCGCTGCCGACCGCCGCCGGACGGCGTCGGAATAGCCGTGGCCGTCCACCCGTTTCCTTTCAGGAGGCGGGGCGTGCCGCCTCCGACCACCGACCCCGAAAGAGGTGCATCATGACCGTGACCGCTGAGCGCGAGAAGGCGCTGCTGGAGTCCGTCCCCACCGGCCTGCTGATCGACGGCGAGTGGCGCGATGCCTCCTCCGGCAAGACCTTCGACGTGAAGGACCCGGCCACCGGCAAGGTCATCGCGAGCCTGCAGGACGCGAACTCCGACGACGCCATGGCCGCCTTCGACGCCGCCTGCGCCGCGCAGGCCGACTGGGCCCGCACCCCGGCCAAGGAGCGCGCCGACATCCTGCGCCGCGCCTACGATCTGATCAACGAGCGCGCCGAGGACTTCGCGCTGCTGATGACCCTCGAGATGGGCAAGCCGCTCGCCGAGGCCCGCGGCGAGGTCACGTACGGCAACGGCTTCCTGCGCTGGTTCTCGGAGGAGGCCGGCCGCCACTACGGCCGCACCCTGACCGTGCCCGAGGGCACGCTGCGCATGCAGGTGCACCACCGCCCGGTGGGCCCGTGCCTGCTGATCACCCCGTGGAACTTCCCGCTGGCCATGGCCACCCGCAAGGTGGGCCCCGCCGTCGCCGCCGGCTGCACCATGGTCCTCAAGGCCGCCAAGCTGACCCCGCTGACCACCCAGCTGTTCGCGCAGGTGATGCAGGAGGCCGGCCTGCCCAAGGGCGTGCTCAACGTCGTCGCGGGCTCCTCCGCCTCGTCGATCTCCGGTCCGATCCTGCAGGACCGGCGCCTGCGCAAGGTGTCCTTCACCGGCTCCACGCCGGTCGGTGTGCGCCTCATGAAGGACGCCGCGGACAACGTGCTGCGCACCTCGATGGAGCTCGGCGGCAACGCCCCGCTCATCGTCTTCGAGGACGCGGACCTGGACGCCGCCGTCGAGGGCGCCTTCGCCGCGAAGATGCGCAACATGGGCGAGGCCTGCACCGCCGCCAACCGCTTCCTCGTGCACGAGGAGGTGGCCGAGGAGTTCACGCAGAAGTTCGTGGCCAAGCTCGAGGCGCTCAAGCCCCTGCGCGGCACCGACCCGGAGTCCACCCTCGGCCCCATCGTGGACGAGGGCGCGCGCGACGACATCGACCAGCTCGTCCAGGACGCCGTGGCGGCCGGCGGCGAGGTGCTCACCGGCGGCCACAAGATCGAGGGCGACGGCTACTTCTACGCGCCGACCGCGATCAAGGTGGAGAAGGGCAACCCGATCCTCCAGCAGGAGATCTTCGGCCCGGTGGCCCCGATCGTGACCTTCTCCTCCGAGGAGGAGGCCATCGAGATGGCCAACGACACCGAGTACGGCCTCGCCTCCTACGTGTTCACCAAGGATCAGGCCCGGATGTACCGCGTGGCCGAGAGCATCGAGTTCGGCCTCATGGGCTACAACGTGGGCGTCATCTCCAACCCGGCCGCGCCGTTCGGCGGCGTGAAGCAGTCGGGCCTGGGCCGCGAGGGCGGCGCCGAGGGCATCGAGGAGTACACCTCGGTGCAGTACATCGGCATCGCCGACCCGTGGGCGGCCACGAAGGCCTGACCCTCGCGCCGAGCCGTGTCCTCCGGGGGCGGTATCGGGTGGTATCCGACGTGGATACCACCCGATACCGCCCCCGAGGCGTGTCGGGGGGGCCGGGCTCGGCTCCCTAGAGTGGGGTGCATGGCCCACGCATCCGAGACCCCCCTCGCCTACCGTGCCCCCGCCCCGCAGCCGGACGACGACGGCGGCCCGCGCCGGGACGCCCACGAGGAGAAGTCGGGACGTCGGCGGCGCCTCGAGTACCCGCCCGCACCCGAGCCGCTGCCGGCGCCCGTCGTGGACAACCACACGCACCTCGACTTCCGCGACGGCCTGGTCCGCGTGGACGTCCACCAGGCGATGGACGCGGCGGAGGCCGTGGGCGTGACCGGGGCGGTCCAGGTGGGCTGCGACGTCGCCTCGGCCCAGTTCACGATCGCGGCGATCGAGGCCGAGCCCCGCCTGCTCGGGGCCGTGGCGCTGCACCCCAACGACGCGGCCCGCCTGGCCGAGCGTGGCGAGTTCGAGGAGGCGTTCGCGCAGATCGCGGAGCTCGCCCGCCACCCCCGCGTGCGCGCCGTCGGCGAGACGGGCCTCGACTACTTCCGGACGCAGGACGAGGCCGGCCACGCCGCGCAGCAGGAGTCCTTCCGCCGGCACATCCGACTCGCCCGCGAACTCGGCACGGCCCTGCAGATCCACGATCGGGACGCGCACGACGACGTCGTCCGGATCCTGCTCGAGGAGGCGGCCGACGGCGGGCTGCCCCCGCACGTGGTGTTCCACTGCTTCTCCGGCGGGCCCGATCTGGCCCGCACGTGCGCCGAGCACGGCTGGCACATGTCCTTCGCCGGCCCCGTGACCTTCAAGGCCAACGACGGGCTGCGCGAGGCGCTGCGGATCGCCCCGGCCGAGCTGCTGCTCGTGGAGACGGACGCGCCCTTCCTCACGCCGCATCCGCATCGAGGCCGCCCCAACGCGCCCTACCTGGTCCCGCTGACCCTGCGGGGCATGGCGGAGACGCGCGGAGACGACGTGGCGGCCCTCGCCCGCGCGGTGAGTGAGAACACCGCCCGGGTGTACGGGGCGTTCTAAGCCGATCCAGACGCGGCCCCTAGGATGGGCGACGTGCTGACCCGACTCCTCAAAGCCCGGCTGCCCGAGGGAACGCAGTACCTGGTGGACCGCCCCATGCGGATCCGCCTCGTGTTCGTGGTCCTCGGGTCCGTCCTCGTGGCCGGCCTCGAGATGGTGGCGCTCGCCTCGATCCTCCCGCTGGTCAGCCTGCTGACCTCGGGTGAGCTGGGCTCCCCGGTGCTCGAAGGGCTGTTGGCCCGGTTCGGGGCCGTGACGGTGCCGGAGCAGACGGTGGCCTTCGCCGTCGTGATCGTGCTGGCCTTCCTGCTCAAGGCGATCCTGGTGCTCGCGTTCCGCTGGTGGACCATGGGGTTCACCAACCAGAACCTCATCCGCACGTCCGCCACGCTGCTGCGCTACTACCTGCGGGCCGACTACGGCCTGCACCTGACGCGCACGGTCGGCACCCTGGTCAACAACGTCACCGGCACCTCCAGCATGGCCTACACGGGCGTGGTGAACGCGTCCGTCACGTTCCTCACGGAGGCCGTGACGCTCGTCGCGGTGGCGGTCGTGGTGGGCGTCGCCATGCCGCTGACGGGGCTCGGGATGGCCCTGTACTTCCTCGCCGTCGCCTGGGTGATCAAGACCGTGATCCGCCGCCCGGCCTCCCGCCTGGGCTGGACCCTGGTGACCACGGGGGAGCGGGCCAACACGGCGGCGCTGCAGGGCCTGGAGAACTACAAGGACGTGAAGATCCGCGGCAACGACTCGGCGTTCATGGAGGAGTACCGCGCGGCCCGCATGGAGAGCGCCGAAGCCACGCGGCTCAAGATGATCCTCACGATGATGCCGCGCTACGTGCTCGAGGTCGCCTTCGTGGCGGCCATCGCAGCGCTCGTGGCCGTGGCCTTCATCCAGGGCCGCGGCGGGGAGGCGTTCGGCTCGCTCGCCCTGCTCGCGATGGCCGGCTTCCGCGTGCTGCCGTCCATGGCCGCGCTCATGGCCACCACCAACGAGATCCGCACGTCCTGGCCCGCCTTCGAGCGCACGACGGCGGAGCTCGCCGCCGCACAGCCGGTCCTGCACGCGGCGGACCGGCCCTACGAGCGCGTCACGTTCGAGGAGTCCATCGAGGTGCGGGACGCGTCCTTCACCTACCCCGGCACGACCGAGCCGGTCCTGCGCGACATCGACCTGCGCATCCCCTTCGGATCCTCGTACGCCTTCGTGGGCGGCAGCGGTGCCGGCAAGACCACCCTGGTGGACCTGGTCATCGGCTTCCACCACGCCCAGCGCGGTGGGGTCTACGTGGACGGGGTGGAGCTCGAGGCCAACCCGCGCGGCTGGTGGGACAATGTGGCGTTCGTCCCGCAGTCCGTCACCGTGGTCAACGGGACGGTGCTGCACAACGTGCTCCTGGACGTCGAGGCCGCCCAGACGGCGGACCGGGCCGAGGTGGAGCGCGTGCTGCGCGAAGCCCAGCTGGGCCAGTGGCTGGACGAGCTCCCCGACGGCCTGGACACCGTGATCGGCGAAGGGGCCGTGGGCGTCTCCGGCGGCCAGCGCCAGCGCTTGGGCATCGCGCGCGCGCTCTTCCGGCGCCCCCGCCTCCTCGTGCTCGATGAGGCGACGTCGGCCCTCGACAACCTCACGGAACGCCGGGTCACCGAGGTGATCGAGTCGCTGCGTGGCCGGATCACGGTCATCGTGGTCGCCCACCGTCTCTCCACGGTCAAGCGCTGCGATCAGATCGTGCTGATGGACCAGGGGCGGATCATCGGCCAGGGCACGTTCGCCGGGCTGCAGGAGACGAGCCCCGAGTTCCGCGAACTCGTCCGGCTCGGTGACCTCTCCACCTGAGCGGAGCCCGCGCCCCTGCGCCCCGGTTACCCTGTCCGGCGCCCCGATAGACTCGCGGGCATGGTCCAGCCCTCCCCGCACCCCGCCCCCGCCCCGCTGCTGAGCGCCGCGGACGTGCGGCGCATCGCCGCCGAGCTGGACCTGCGTCCCACCAAGCAGTGGGGCCAGAACTTCGTGATCGACCCGAACACGATCCGGCGCATCGTGCAGGCCGCGGACGTGACCGCGGACGAGCACGTGCTCGAGATCGGCCCCGGTCTGGGCTCGCTCACCCTCGGCCTGCTGGACGCGGCCGCCGCCGTCACCGCCGTCGAGATCGACCCGGTCACCGCCGCCCGCCTGCCGCGCACCGCCGCCGAGTTCCGCCCCGGGGCCGAGGACGCCCTCGCCGTGCTGCACGCGGACGCCATGACGCTGAGCGAGCAGGCCCTGGCCGAGGTCCGGCCCGCTGCCGCCGCCAGCGGCCCCACCGCGCTCGTGGCGAACCTGCCCTACAACGTGGCCGTGCCCGTGCTGCTGCACGCGCTCGCGGTCCTGCCGGGGCTCCGGCACGGCCTGGTGATGGTGCAGGAGGAGGTCGCGGACCGTCTCGCGGCCGGGCCCGGCTCCAAGGTCTACGGTGTGCCGTCCGCCAAGGCGGCGTGGTACGCGGACGTGCGCAAGGCGGGCACCATCGGCACCCAGGTGTTCTGGCCGGCTCCGCGCATCCACTCCGGGCTGGTCGCCTTCACCCGGCGTGAGCCGCCGGCGGGCGGCGCGCCCCGCCGGGAGGTCTTCGCCGTGGTGGACGCCGCCTTCGCCCAGCGCCGCAAGACCCTGCGCGCCGCGCTCGCCTCCTGGGCGGGGTCGCCGCAGGCGGCGGAGGACGCCCTGGTGGCCGCCGGCGTGGACCCGCGCGCCCGCGGCGAGGCCCTGGACATCGCGGCCTTCGCGCGGATCGCCGAGCACGGCCCGCGGCGTGCGGCGGAGGAGGTGGGCGCATGACGACGGAGGACCTCGGCCTCGACCCCACAGCCCGGCACGTCACGGTCAGCGCCCCCGGTAAGGTGAACCTGTCCCTGCGGGTGGGACCCCCCGGCGCGGACGGCTACCACCCCGTGGCCACCGTGTACCTGGCCGTCAGCCTGCGGGAGACCGTCACGGCGATCGCGCGCGCGGACGGGAGGATCACCGTCGGCCCGTCGGGCCGCCACATCAGTCTGGTGGACACCCAGGACGTGCCCTGGGACGAGCGCAACCTCGCGCACCGCGCCGCCGCACACCTACGGCGGACCCTCGCGTTGGATCCTGACACCCACGGCGTCCACCTCGAGGTCGCCAAGCAGGTCCCGGTCGCGGGTGGCATGGGCGGCGGCTCCGCCGACGCGGCCGCCGCGCTGCTCGCGTGCAGCGCCCTGTGGGAGACCGGGCACACCCGCGCCGAGCTCGCCGAGCTGGCCGCCCCGCTGGGCGCGGACGTGCCCTTCAGCGTGCTGGGCGGCGCCGCCGTCGGGCTCGGGACCGGGGCGGAGCTGACCCCCGTCGCGGCCCGCACCCCGGTGCACCTCGTCCTCGTCCCGGCGGACGCCGGGCTGTCCACCCCCGTGGTGTTCCAGACCCTGGACGAGCTGCGCCGGGAGGGCCACCTGTCCGACGGGCCGACGCGCCCGGAGATGAACGAGGCCGTGTTGCGGGCCCTCACCGCGGCCGATCCGCTCGAACTCGCCACCGCCATGGACAATGACCTGCAGACCCCGGCCGTCGTCCTCTTCCCCGAGCTCTCGGACGTCCTCGACCTCGGTATGGACGAGGGCGCGCTGCGCGGCATGGTCTCCGGCTCCGGCCCCACCCTGCTCTTCGTGGCGCAGGACGAAGACTCCGCGCTGCGGCTGGCCTCGGCCATCGAGGAGCGCACGGGCGTGCGCGCCCTCCCCGTCCACGGCCCCGTGCCCGGCGCCCACGTGCTCTGACACCCGGCGGCGCACCCCGCCGCACCCGACCACCCCTCCTCCGTCCGGAAAGGACTCCCTCCTCCATGGCCCACCTGCTCGGCGCCGAGAACATCGGCATCGCCTTCGGCACTCGCACCGTCCTCGAGGGCCTCTCCCTCGGCGTGGATGAGGGGGACCGGATCGGACTCGTGGGCCGCAACGGCGACGGCAAGTCCACCCTCATGCGCATCCTCGCCGGCCTCCAGGAACCCGACACGGGCCGCGTCACCCGCCGCGGCGGCGTCCGCGTGGGCGTGCTGGACCAGCAGGACCGGCTCGACCCGGAGCACACCGTGCGTCAGGCCGTGGTCGGGGACGTGGACGACCACGTGTGGGCCTCGGACCCCAAGGTCCGGGACGTCCTGGGCGGTCTCCTCGACGGCTTCGACCTCGAGCAGTCCGTGCGGGGCCTCTCCGGCGGCCAGCGCCGTCGCGTGGCCCTGGCCCGTCTGCTCGCCGGGGACGACGACGTCCTCTTCCTCGACGAGCCCACCAACCACCTGGACGTGGAGGGCGTCGCGTGGCTCGCCCGCCACCTGAAGCAGCGCTGGCGCCCCACCGACGGCGGCCTCGTGGTGGTCACCCACGACCGGTGGTTCCTCGACGAGGTCTGCACGCGCACGTGGGAGGTGCACGACGCCACGGTGGACCCGTTCGACGGCGGCTACGCCGCGTGGATGCTCGCGCGCGCGGAGCGCTCTCGGCAGGCGGCGGTGACGGGGCAGAAGCGTCAGCAGCTGGTGAAGAAGGAGCTCGCCTGGCTGCGCCGTGGCGCCCCGGCGCGCACGTCCAAGCCGAAGTTCCGCATCGAGGCGGCCAACGCCATCATCGAGGACGTCCCCGCCCCGCGCGACTCGGTGTCCCTGGCGAAGATGGCCACGGCCCGGCTCGGCAAGGACGTCCTCGACCTCGAGCACGTGAGCCTGACGCTGGGGGAGAAGCCGATCCTCGACGACGTCACCCTGCGCCTGGCGCCCGGCGAGCGGCTCGGCGTGGTCGGCGTCAACGGTGCGGGCAAGTCGACCCTGCTGCGCCTGCTCGACGGCCGCATCGCCCCGGACTCGGGGCGGGTGAAGCGCGGCAAGACGGTGGTCTCGGCCACCCTCACCCAGGACGTGAAGGAGCTCGACGACGTCGCCCACCTGCGCGTCGCCGAAGTCATGGCCCGCGAGGGCTCGTCCTTCCAGGTCGGTGACCGCGAGATGTCCTCCGGCCAGCTGCTCGAGATGCTCGGCTTCGGCACCTCCCGGCAGTGGACTCAGGTCTCCGAGCTCTCGGGCGGCGAGCGCCGGCGCCTGCAGCTGCTGCGTCTGCTCGTGGGCGAGCCCAACGTCCTCATGCTCGACGAGCCGACCAACGACCTGGACACGGACACCCTGGCCGCCGTCGAGGACGTGCTGGACGGGTGGCCGGGGACCCTGGTGGTGGTCTCCCACGACCGTTACCTGCTCGAGCGCGTCACCGACCACCAGGTCGCCCTGCTCGGGGACGGCAAGGTCCGCGGCCTGCCGGGCGGGGTGGACCAGTACCTCGCGCTGCGCGCCGCGATGGACGACGCCGGCGGCCCGGCCCGGGGAGCCGGCGCGGCCCGAGGCCGCAACGACGTCGTCGGGACGTGCGCGGGCATGGGCGGGCCGGAGGAGGACACCGGGCCCACCGAGGCGGAGCGACGGCTGGCCCGCAAGGAGATGGCCCGGCTCGAGAAGCAGATGACCCGGCTCCGGGACCGCAGGTCCGGCCTCGAGGCGCGGATGGCCGAGCTGGGGCAGGCGCAGGACTTCGACGCCCTCACCGCGGCCTCCGCCGACCTGAAGGACCTCGACGCGCGGCTGGACGTCCTGGAGGAGGAGTGGCTGCAGGCCGCTGAACTCGCCGAAGGAGACTGACCGGCGGGCGCTCACAGGAGAATGTGGCAGGTGACACAGCTGAATGCTGTTTCCGCCCTATAATCGGGGGCCGGGGCACAGCACCATGCCCGACCCACATGACGTGGACCATCCCCTGCGTCAGGACGGAGGAGCAGAGCGTGATCGCGAGTCCCGGTGATGAGTCGACCACGCACCGCATGGGCTCGACCGCCCACGGTCGTGTCCTGGGTCGGCCCTGGGAGCAGGGCCTTCCGCTGCTCGTCCTCATCGTGGACGTGGTCGCGGTCCTGCTCGCCACCTTCGTCTCGGCCCAACTCCGCTTCGGCGGATCGCGGCGCATCACCCTCCCCGGTAACGAAGCCATCGACTACGGCATCATCAGCCTCGCGCTGAGCGCGGCCTGGGTGCTCGCGCTGACCATCCAAGGCTCCCGGGACATCCGGATCCTGGGGGTGGGCAGCGAGGAGTACAAGCGGGTCCTGCAGGGCACCCTCTACCTCTTCGGCACCGTCGCGATCCTCGCCTATGCGGCAGGTCTCGAAGTGGCGCGCGGCTACGTGGGCCTGGCCCTGCCGCTGGGCGTGCTCCTGCTCCTGCTGGGCCGGTTCCTCGTGCGCGGGTGGGTGGCGCGGCAGCGACACCGCGGCAGGTTCCGGCGGCGGCTCCTGCTCGTCGGCGGCCCGAAGGCGGTCCGGCACATCTTCCAGGCCCTCGACTCCGAGGCCGGCGCCGGCTACGCCCCCGTGGCGGCGGCCCTCCCCGGATACAGGACCCGGCAGGAGGACTACCTCCCGATACCGGTCTCCACGGACCTGGACACCGTGGAGGACGTGGTCGCCCTCGTGGAGGTCCGCGACGCCGAAGCCGTGGTGATCACCTCGGGCCACTCGTTCGTCCCCGGGGACGTCCGCCGACTGGGCTGGGAGCTGCAGGAGCGCGGCGTCTCCCTGATCATGGCGCCCGCCCTCGTGGACGTCGCCGGACCCCGCCTCCACACGCAGCCCCTCGCGGGTCTGCCGCTCATCCACCTCTCCACCCCGCGCCTCTCCGAGGGCAAGGCGTTCGCCAAGCGGGCGTTCGACGTCGTCGCGTCGGGTCTGGGCCTGATCGCCATCTCGCCGCTGCTGATCGCCGTCGCGATCGCGGTCAAGGCCACGGATGGCGGGCCGGTGCTGTTCCGGCAGGAGCGCATCGGTCTCGGCGGCAGGCCGTTCACCATGCTCAAGTTCCGTTCCATGGTGGTGGACGCCGAGGAGATCCGGCAGCGGCTCGTCTCGGACGGCGGGGATGCGGACGTCCTGTTCAAGATGAAGGACGACCCGCGCATCACGAAGGTCGGCAAGCTCATCCGCCGCACCAGCATCGACGAGCTGCCCCAGCTCGTGAACGTGCTGCGGGGGGACATGTCCCTCGTGGGCCCGCGGCCCCACCTGCCGCACGAGGTCGAGGCCTACGAGCAGTACGTGCACCGCCGCTTCCTGGTGCAGCCCGGCATCACGGGCCTCTGGCAGGTCTCCGGCCGGTCCGACCTCCCGTGGGAGGAGGCGGTCCGCCTGGACCTCTACTACGTGGAGAACTGGTCCATCCTGGGCGACCTCGTGATCCTGGGACGGACCGTCAAGGCCGTGGTCGCCGCCGACGGCGCCTATTGACCCCGGATCCGCGCGACCTGTGTGGAAGAATGGGCCGTCGTCGCCGCCCCCTGGGGTCCGGCGCTCCGCCCTGGTGTAATGGCAGCACGCCGGCCTTTGGAGCCGTGCGGTCTAGGTTCGAATCCTAGGGGCGGAACCCCCGTCCTCTGACCCCCACCGGTGCAGGAGCCCCCATGTCCCAGCCGTCCGCCCGTCCCTCCGCCGTGATCGTCCTGGCCGCGGGCCAGGGCACCCGCATGAAGTCGACGACGCCGAAGATCATGCACGCGATCGGGGGGCGCTCCCTCGTGGGCCACGCGCTCGCGGCGGCCTGGTCGCTCGCGCCGGAACACCTCGTGGCCGTGGTCCGGCACGAGCGGGCCCGCGTGGCCGAGCACATCGAGACGGTGGCGGCCCAGCTGGGCATCGACGCGCTGGCGATCGCCGACCAGGACGACGTGCCGGGCACCGGCCGCGCCGTCGAGCTGGGCCTGGCCGCCCTGCCCGCGGACCTCGAGGGCACCGTCGTGGTGACCTACGGCGACGTCCCGCTGCTGACCCCGGAGACCCTCGCCCGCCTCGTCGCGGACCACGAGGCGGACGGCAACGCCGTCACCGTGCTCACCGCCACCCTCGAGGACGCCACGGGCTACGGCCGCATCGTCCGCGACGCCGAGGGCCTCGTGGAGCGGATCATGGAGCACAAGGACGCCCTCGCCCACGCCGAGTCCACGGGGGACGACTCCTTCGTGGCGATCCGCGAGGTCAACTCCGGCATCTACGCCTTCGACGCCGCCCTGCTGCGCCGCACCCTGCCGGAGCTATCCACGGACAACGTGCAGGGTGAGAAGTACCTCACGGACGTGCTCGGCATGGCCCGCGCCGAGGGCGGCCGCGTCGCCTCGGTGGGCACGGACGACGTGTGGGAGGTCGAGGGCGCCAACGACCGCCGTCAGCTCTCCGACCTGGGCCGCCAGCTCAACGACCGCGTGCTGCGCGGCTGGATGAAGGAGGGCGTCACGGTCGTCGACCCGTCCTCCACGTGGGTGGACGTCACCGTCTCCCTCGCCTCGGACGTCACGCTCAAGCCCGGCACCCAGCTGCACGGGGCGACGTCGGTGGCCACGGGCGCCGTCGTCGGCCCGGATTCCACGCTCACGGACACGCAGGTGGGGGAGGGTGCCGTGGTGAAGCGCACCGACGCCACGGAGGCCGTGATCGGCGCGGGCGCGACCGTCGGCCCGTTCACCTACCTGCGCCCGGGCACGGTGCTGGGGGAGGACGGCAAGATCGGCGCGTTCTACGAGACCAAGAACGTGACCGTGGGCCGCGGCGCCAAGCTCTCCCACCTGGGCTACGCCGGGGACGCCGAGATCGGCGAGTACACCAACATCGGCTGCGGCAACATCACCGCCAACTACGACGGCGTCGCCAAGCACCGCACCGTGATCGGCGCGCACGTGCGCACCGGCTCGAACACGGTGTTCACGGCCCCGGTCTCGGTGGGCGACGGCGCCTACACCGGTGCCGGCGCGGTGGTCCGCGACGACGTCCCGGCCGGCGCCCTGGCGCTGAACGCCGTGGCGCAGCGCACCATCGAGGGCTGGGTGCCCGCCAAGCGCCCCGGCAGCACGTCCGCGCAGGCCGCGCAGGCGGCCGTCGCGGACGCCGAGGGCTGATCCCTCGCGCCCTAGGATGGGTGCGAGGACCGGGCCGCCCCGGGCGGCCGACACCGACGCCGGACGCCGTCGGTCCTGGAACGCGAGACCACGAAGGATGTTGATGACGTCATGACGGAGCTGAGCCGCAGCGAGGACAAGCGACTGGTGCTGGCCACGGGCCGTGCCCACCCCGAGCTCGCGCAGGAGATCGCCGAGGAGCTGGGCACCGAGCTGCTCCCCATGAGCGCCTACGACTTCGCCAACGGCGAGATCTACGTGCGCTCGGGCGAGTCGGTGCGCGGCAAGGACGTGTTCATCATCCAGTCGCACCCGGCGCCGCTGAACAACCACCTCATGGAGCAGCTGATCATGGTGGACTCCATGAAGCGCGCCTCCGCCCGCCGCATCACGGTGGTCTCGCCGTTCTACCCGTACGCCCGCCAGGACAAGAAGGGTCGCGGCCGCGAGCCGATCTCGGCCCGTCTCGTGGCGGACCTGTACAAGACCGCCGGTGCCTCCCGCGTGATGAGCGTGGACCTCCACACCGCCCAGATCCAGGGCTTCTTCGACGGTCCGGTGGACCACCTGTTCGCCATTCCGCTGCTGGCGGACCACATCCGCTCCAGCGTGGAGGGCGAGGAGGTCACGGTGGTCTCCCCGGACACCGGCCGCGTGCGCGTGGCGGAGCAGTGGGCGGACCGCCTGGGCGGCGTGCCGCTGGGCTTCGTGCACAAGAGCCGGGACCTCACCGTCCCGAACAAGGCCGAGTCCAAGACCGTGGTCGGGGACGTCGAGGGCCGCGTCTGCGTGCTGATCGACGACATGATCGACACCGGCGGCACCATCGCCGGCGCCGTGCAGATCCTCAAGGACGCCGGCGCGAAGGACGTCATCATCGCCGCCACGCACGCGGTGTTCTCGGACCCGGCCGCCCAGCGTCTCGGCGAGTGCGGCGCCCGTGAGGTCGTGGTGACCAACACCCTGCCCATCCCGGAGGAGAAGCGCTTCGAGACCCTCACGGTGCTCTCGATCGCCCCGCTGATCGCCCGCGCGATCCGCGAGGTCTTCGAGGACGGCTCGGTCACCAGCCTCTTCGACGGCGTCGCCTGACCATGGCCGAGCGCGTCGAGCCGGCCCACGGGGACGACGTCGACGGCGAGGCGGGCGCCGCGCCGGAGCCTCGCCGTCCGCGCCTGCCGTTCTGGGCCTCCCTGCTGGTGAACGTGGTGGTGGCCATCGCGGTCGTCGCCGTGGTGCAGGCCCTGTGGGTGAAGGTCTACTCGGTGCCGTCCGGCTCGATGGAGAACACCCTCGAGGTGGGGGACCGCATGCTGGTCAACCGCACCGCCTATCCGGACGGGATGGCCGACTCCCAGGACGTGGTGGTCTTCACCGCGAACGAGGACTGGGCCACCCCAGCGTCGTCGGAGGGGGCCGTGGAGAACGCCGTCCGCACGTTCGGCGACCTCACCGGCATCGGCCGCTCGCACGAGCAGGCGCTGGTCAAGCGCGTGGTCGGCACCGCGGGGCAGACCGTGGAGTGCTGCACCGCCGAGGGCGCCGTGACCGTGGACGGGGAGCCCCTGGACGAGCCGTACATCCACAATGACCTGCCGTTCAGCCGGGACGAGCTGGACTGCGAGTCGGAGGTGATGTCCGCGCGCTGCTTCGGCCCGGTCACCGTGCCGGAGGACTCGATGCTCGTGCTCGGCGACCACCGCTCGAACTCGGCCGACTCCGTGATCGCGTGCCGCGGCATCCCCGCCGACCAGGCCGGGGACTGCGCCCGCTTCGTCACCCGCGAGGACATCGTGGGCGAGGTCTTCGTGACCGTCTGGCCGCCCACGCACTGGGGCGGGCACTGATCTCCTGACGGCGGGCGGGGCGTCCTGGGCGCCGGCCGCCTCCGGGCCGGGCCGGGCCGGTTCAGCCGGTCGTGGCCAGTTCCGCGGTGACCAGGGCGTCCATCGCCTCCCGCACCCGGGCTTCGGCGTCCTCGGGCACGGGCCCTTCGGCGCGGAGACGGCCCACCACGTCGGCGGCCGTCCGCGGCTCGTCCAGCAGGAGCCAGACGGTCGGGCCCAGACCGTCGAGCACGACCAAGCGCTCCGAGGCGAGCAGGACCAGGCGGCCGTGGTCGGTCAGGATGCCGTCGTCGACGGCGCAGCGGGACACCGCGCCCGGGGTTGCCACTCCGATGGAGGCCGAAAGCTCTTCCTCGGTGAGTGCCTCCCAGGCGGGGGTGACGGGCGTGGGCGGGGTCGCCAGCAGGCCGTCGACGACGTCCCGCAGGTCCTCGGCTTCGGCGTAGACCAGGCGTTGGGCGCCGCCGACCGCGTCGAGGACACGGCAGAGCGTCACGAGACCGCGGGGGAGCCGGGCGAGGGAGGACGTCTGGGGGACGAGCGCCTCGAGCGCGGCCACGAGTTCCATGGCCTCCGCCCGCGGCGTCACCGGGCCTGCCGGATCCCGCACGCGGTCGAGCACGGCGATCCGGTCCAGCCGGGCGTCGGGGAGGGTCGGGCCGAGACCCAGGTCGTCCGGGCCCCGCTGGGTCTTCGGCCGCACCCCCCGTGCCCCCAGCACGGACAGCGGCTTGGGGTACGGGGTGACGGCCAGACCGTCCGGAGCGATGATCGCTGTCTCGTCGGTGAGGTAGGCGAAATGGGGTCCCAGTCGGCGCGTGGCTGTCGTCTTGCCCGTCCCGGACGCCGCCACCAGGACGATCGCCGCCCCGGTGTCCGGTGCGGCGAGGCACGCCGCGTGGAACATCAGGTGGGTGCCGCGGGCGGACTCGATCGCCCGGGAGGTCGCCAGGAACACCAGGTCCTCGTGCCACTGGAGCCACGGACGCGCGGTGCTGGCGCCGCGGTGCGCATCTACGTCGGCGGGCGACTTCACGGCCTCCACACCGCATCGGGCCCAGGACTCGATCACCTCCGCCCGCTCGTCTCCCGTGAGGCCGCTGACCGTCACAGCATCGAGACCGGTGCCGATGCGCAACGCGGTCGTCTCGCGCATGGCTTCGTCCTCCCCGTGGGTGCCGGGCATGGCCCACCCTCTCCATCCCGTGGCTGTCCGGTCAGTGTACCGAGCACCGTGTCGACGGCCACGAGGCCGCCCCACCGGACGGCGCGGGTCCTCGCCAGTCCTTCCCTATACTCGTCACAGGTTCTCGGGCGCTGGGTGCGCCCTCCATCCGAGCCGAGGGAGGAACCCGCATGGCAGCCCAGCCGACCACGGCGGCCGTCACCGTGGTGATCCCGCACTACGGCGATCCGGCCCCCACCCTCGCCCTCGTCGACCGCCTGCTGGCCGATCCCGGGGACGCGCTGGCCGCCATCGTGGTCTCGGACGACGCCTCGCCCACCCCGTATCCCGAAGCCCACGATCCGCGTCTGACCGTGGTGCGCCGCGAGCGCAACGGCGGGTTCGGGGCGAACGTGAACACCGGGCTGGCCGCGGTCACCACCGAGCTGGCCCTGGTCCTCAACTCGGACGCCGAGATCACGGGGGCGCAGATCGACGCGCTGGTGGCGGCGGCCGCTCCATACCAGCCGGCCGTGGTCAGCCCGCAGGTCGTCAACGAGGACGGCACGCCGCAGTGGTCCGGCCGGCACTTCCCCACGGTCCTGCACCAGACCGTCGAGTGGCTGACTCCGCTGGCCCGCTTCCGTCACCTGGACGTGCTCCACGAGGCCGTGGGGCACGACGTCGCGGCGGCCCGGTCCGTCTCGCCCGTGGCGGTCGACTGGGTGATGGGCGCCGTGCTGCTCCTGCCGATGGCGCAGGTCCGCGCCGTCGGCGGGTTCGACGAGGAGTACTTCATGAATTCCGAGGAGGTCGACCTGCAGCGTCGCCTGCGCGAGCGCGGCGTGCCGTCGATCGTGGTCCCGGCCGTCCGTGTGCCGCACGGCCTGCACGGCTCCTCGGACCCGCTGCGCCGGCGCGGCTGGCTCGTGGACTCCCGCTACCGCTACGCCCGGAAGTTCGGTCACCCCCGGGTCCTCAAGGCCGCGCTCACCGCGGCCACCGGGGCGAACTTCGCCGTGAACGCGCTCCGGCAGGCCCGGGGTGTGGACGTGGACGCCCGCGCCGTCCTCCGGGACGAGCACGCGCTGGTCTGGAAGGGGCAGCGCCGATGACCGCCACCGGCTACACCGTGCCGGCGCCGCCCGACGCGCGGGGCGGCCGCTCCCCGGAACGGCTGTTCCTCGTCTCGCCGGCGTTCCACGGCTACCACCGCTCCATCGCGGCGGCGTGGGCGGCCCAGGGCTTCGACGTCACGGTGCACTGCTACGACGCCTACGCCACGCTCGGCATGAAGCTGCGGAACAAGGGGCTGCTCGAGCTGCCGCAGAAGGCGGGCGTGGACCGCACGGCCGCGCGGGTCGCCTGGGACACGGGGCGGGCCGTGGCCGCGCTGCGCGAGGCCCGGCCGGACCGCGTGCTCGTGATCAAGGGGGACTCGCTGGGCGAGGACTTCTGGTCAGAGATCCTCGATGCGGGCCTGCCCCGCATGCTCTGGCTGTACGACGACCTCGCGCGGCACGACTACTCGATGGAGTTCCTGCGCTCCGTCGGTCCGGTGCTCAGCTACGCCCGCTCCGAGGCCGAGCTGCTGGCCGGCGAGGGCGTGGACGCCCACTACATGCCCAACGGTTTCGACCCGGCGATGGCGCTGCCGGAGGTGCCGCGGCGCGACGAACTGGTCTTCGTGGGCTCGCGCTACCCGAACCGCGTGGAGCTGCTCTCGCGCCTGGCCGCGGCCGGGGTGCCGGTGCGCGCCTACGGGCGTCAGTGGAGCCACCACCCGGTCGACCGCCTGCGCACGTGGGAGCTGACCCGGCCGGACCTGCCGGCCGAACGGGACATCCCCCTCGAGGAGGCGTACGCCGTGCAGGCGGCCGCCGCGGGCGCCATCAACATCCACGGCCTGCAGGCCGGCCACGCGATGCGGACCTTCGAGGTGCCCGGCATGGGCGGTCTCCAGCTCGTCGATCGGGCCGACGTGGCCGAGTTCTACGTCCCGGACGAGGAGGTGCTCGTCTTCGAGGACGCGGACCACCTCATCGAGCTGGGCCGCCGGGTCGTCGCGGACCCCGCCTGGGGAGCGCGCATCCGGGAGGCCGGCCGCCGCCGGTCGCACGCGGAGCACACGTTCGCGCACCGGGCGGCCATGGCCCAGGGGTGGTGGGCATGACCGACGCGCCCCTCTTCTGGCGCTCCGAGGACCTGCCGCGCTGGCACGCGTGGCAGCGCGCCCAGTGGCCGCTGACCCGGCGGGCCGCGGACACCGCGCGCTCGACCGTGCGCGGCGTGGCCGGCGCCCTGACGCGCCGCCGGTCCACCGGCGACGGCGACCCGCGCCTGCTCCTGCCGGCGGGGGACGTGCACACGCTCGTCGCCCTGGAGTCCTTCGGCCCCACGCAGCTGGCCGCGCTGGCCTCGCCCGTGGCCGCCCTGGCGACCGCGCGGCCGCAGGTCGCCGCCGGGGTCGGCTGGGTGCTGCCCGCCGGTGACGCACCCGCCCTGCCCGGGGCCGCGGGCCACCGGGAGCACGCCGCCACCGCCGACGTCCTGAGCGAGCGCCTGTCCGGGCTCCGCCGCGTCCTGGTGGCGGGGGAGTACCTGCCCTCGGGCCGCGCCGCCGTGCGCTGGGCCCGGCAGCGGGGGGCGCGGGTCGGCGTCGTCCAGCACGGGCTGCTGGCCGTGTCCACGCCGCCCGTCCCGCAGGACGCCACCCTGTACGCCTTCACGAGCACGGACGCGGACTGGTGGGCCCAGGGCCGCGCCGATGTGGAGGCCGTCCCGGTGGGCTCGGCGCTGCTCGAGCAGGCCCGCCGGACCGCGCCCGCGCTCCCGGGCGCCGGGGACGACGGCCCCGGGGTGTTCCTCGGCCAGCTGCACGGCGCCGAGCTGCCACGCCGGGACTTCGCCGCGGCCGCCGAACAGTACGTGCGGGCCACCGGCGCCGCCTACCGCCCCCACCCGGCCGAGCGGGACCGTCTCTCCCGTGGCCAGCACGCGGCCTGGCGCAGGGCCGGGCTGCGGATCGACGACGCCGGGGCGCCCCTCGTCGCCACCTGCGGGCCCGTGGCCGCCGTCTTCTCCACCGGGATCCTCGAGGCCGCGCAGGCCGGCAGACCCGCGTGGGCCGTCCACCCGGACCCGCCCGCCTGGCTCGAGGGGTTCTGGCGGCGCTACGGCATGACCCGGTGGCGGCCCGGCCGCACCCCGGAGCCCACCCCGCCCTTGGCCTCGCCGACCGCGGACCCCGCGGCCGCGATCGCCGAGCACGTCTGGAAGGAGTCCGCGTGAGCATCCTGTGCGTCATCCCCGTGCGCGGCGGGTCCCGGGGGCTGCCCGGCAAGAACATCCGCCTCCTCGGCGGCCACCCGCTCGTGGCCTGGACCATCCAGGCCGCCCTCGAGGCGGAGGAGGACCTGCACGTGGTGGTCTCCACGGACTCGGCCGAGATCGCCGAGGTCGCCCTCCGCTACGGCGCGGACGTCCCGGGCCTGCGCCCGGCCCACCTGGCCCAGGACTCGACGCCCACCGAGCCCGTGATCGAGCACGTGCTCGCGGCCGAGCGCGCGGCCGGCGTCGAACCGGAGGGCGTGATGCTGCTCCAGGCCACCAGCCCGCTGCGCCTGCCCGGCACCCTGGACCGCGCCGTGCGGCAGTTCCGGGACACGGGGGTGGACTCGCTGGTCGGCGTCGTCCCGGTGTCCCCGTTCCTGTGGCGCCACGCCGAGGACCCCGGCGGGGAGCCGATCCCGGACTTCGACGTCACGGCGCGCAAGCGCCGGCAGGACATGGCGCGCACCGACCTGCGGTTCCGCGAGAACGGCTCCCTCTACGTGACGCGTCCCTGGGTCTACGACCGGCTGCACAACCGGCTCGGCGGCCGGATCGGCCTGCTGGAGCTCGACGACCTCGAGGGCGTGGACATCGACACCGAGCTGGACTTCGCCCTCGCCGAGCAGCAGATGGACCAGTACCTGGCGGTCCAGAAGGTGCTCCAGCACCGCCCCGACCTCGGTGCCCTGCGCACCAACGAGACCCCCACCACCGGCCCGAACCGCACCCCCGGAGGCGCGCAGTGATCATCGAACGCAGGCTCACCCCCTACCTCGTCTTCCCCGAGGACTCACTCCTGGTCGCCCTGCACAAGATGACCGACAACCGCGAGCGCACCGTGTTCGTGGTGGACTCCCACGGCTTCCTCGTCGGCTCCCTGACGGACGGGGACGTGCGCCGCTGGCTCGTGGCTCATCCGGAGGCGTCGCTGGACGTGGCCGCGGCCGACGTCGCCCATCGCGACCCGGCGACGGCCTCCCTGGGCGCCTCCCCGGCCGAGATGCGCGAGGCCCTGCCCGCCGGGGCGCTGCACCTGCCGCTGCTGGACGAGCGCGGCCGCCTGACGGCCCTGGCGATCAACCGGGAGGCGGAGCTGCGGATCGGCGGGCACCGGATCGGGGAGGGCCACCCGGCGTTCCTGATCGCGGAGATCGGCAACAACCATCAGGGCGATGTGGACCTGGCCCGCCGTCTCGTGGACCTGGCCGTCGAGGCGGGCGCGGACGCCGTGAAGTTCCAGCTGCGGGACATGGACGCCCTGTACCGGCAGTCCGGTGCGGCCACCGCCGGTGAGGACCTGGGGGCCCAGCGCACCCTGGACGAGCTGGCCAAGTTCTCGCTCTCCGCCGAGGACATGGTGCGGGTGTTCGACCACGTCCGGGAGGCCGGCGTCGCCCTGATGTGCACCCCGTGGGACGCCCCGTCCATGCGGGTGCTGCGCGAGTACCCGGTGGACGGTGTGAAGATCGCCTCGGCGGACCTGACGAACCATGGTCTGCTGCGGGACGCGGCCGCCTCCGGCCTGCCGATGGTGCTCTCCACCGGCATGTCCCGGGAGGAGGAGATCCGCGAGGCGGCGGCCCTCGTGCGCTCCTTCGGCGTCCCCTTCGCGATGCTGCACGCCCAGTCCACGTACCCCGCCCCCTACAAGGACGTGAACCTGGCCTACCTGGACCGGCTCGCGGAGATCGCGCAGACGCCGGTGGGCTACTCGGGCCACGAGCGCGGCTTCCACGTGGCCCTGGCCGCGGTGGCCCGGGGCGCCGCGATCATCGAGAAGCACTTCACCGTGGACCGCGGGCTCGAGGGCAACGACCACAAGGTCTCCCTGCTGCCGGAGGAGTTCGCGCAGATGGTCCGGCAGACCCGGGACATCGAGGAGTCGATCGGCGTCGGGACCGAGCGCGTGGTCTCCACGGGCGAGGCGATGAACCGCATCAACCTGGCCAAGTCCCTGGTGGCGGCCCGTCCGCTGCGGGTCGGCGCCACGATCACCGCCGACGACGTGACCGTGAAGTCCCCGGGCCGTGGCCTGCAGCCCAACGAGCTGCCGCGCCTGGTCGGCCGCACGCTGCACCGCGAGATGGCCGAGGGCGACTTCTTCTTCGCCGGCGACCTCACGGACACGGTGCCCACCGGGCGCCAGTTCCAGTTCCGGCGCCCCTGGGGCCTGCCGGTGCGCTACCACGACGTCGAGGCGCTGACGAAGGACTGCACCCCGGACTTCCTGGAGTTCCACTTCTCCTACAAGGACCTCGAGATCGACATCGACTCGGTGTTCCGCGAGCCCATGCCGATGGGCTTCACCACCCACCTGCCGGACATCTTCTCCGGTGACTTCCTTGTGGACCTGGCCAGCGACGACGACGCCGTGTGGGAGCGCTCGATCGCCGAGGTGCAGCGCACGATCGACATCACCCGGGACCTGAAGCGCTGGTTCCCGCACGAGGAGGAGCCCATCATGGTCATCACCATGGGCGGGTTCACCCTGGACCGGCACATCCGCCCGGAGGAGCGGCTGCCGAAGTACGAGCGCATCGCCGAGGCCGTGCAGCGCCTGGACACCTCCGGCATCCGGATCGCTGCGCAGACGCTGCCGCCGTTCCCGTGGCTGATGGGCGGGCAGCAGTACCACAACCTCTTCATGGACCCGGACGACACCGTGGCGTTCGTGGAGGCCACGGGGGTGCCCCTGTGCCTGGACATCTCCCACTCCAAGCTCTCGGCCACGTTCCTGGGGATCCCGTTCTCGGAGATGGTGGAAAAGCTGGCCCCGCACACCATTCACCTGCACCTCGTGGACGCCACCGGTGTGGACGGGGAGGGACCGCAGATCGGCGAGGGCGACGTCGACTGGCCCGTGCTGTGCGAGCAGCTGGACCGCCTGGCCCCCGGGGTGAGCTTCATCCCGGAGATCTGGCAGGGCCACATCAACAACGGCGAGGGCTTCTGGACGGCCCTGGACCGCCTGGAGCAGTGGCTGTGATCCCCGAGGCCGTGACGACCGCCCCGGCCCCGCTGACGCTCTGGGTGGTGCCCGTCGCCGACCTCGGCGGCGTGGCCCGGCACGTCCTCGACGTCGCGCGCGTGGGCCTGCCCGGTCTGCGTCTGGCGGTGCTCTGCCCCGAGGGGCCGCTCGCCGAGCGCCTGCGCGAGCAGGGCGCGGCGGTGTTCACCGGGGACGTCGGCCCCGACGCCGGCCTGGCCGCCTCGGTGCGCACGCTCCGCACGGCGGTGCGCACCCTGCGCCCGGCCGCGGTCCACACGCACCTGGCCTACGCCGACCTCGCGGCCTTCACTGCACTGGGCGCGGAGCGGGCCCTTCGGCGGGCCGGTGTACCGGCGCTGCTCAGCACCGAGCACGGGATCGCCCCGGACGACCAGCTGTACAACCGCGCCGCCGCGGCCCGGGTGAAGAACACCGCGCACCGGGCCCGGCTGCGCGGCACGGACCTCGTGATCGCGGTGGCGCAGTCCACCGCGGACGTGCTCCGACGCAAATGGGGTGCGGGGGCGCCCCTCACCGTGGTGCGCAACGGCGTGGACGTGCCCGCGGTGCGCGCCGCGGCCGTGGGGCAGCGGCGCGCACCGGGGGAGGGGCTGCGCATCCTGTCCCTGTCCCGGCTGGCCCCCGAGAAGAATCTCGACCGGCTGATCGCCGCGTTGCCCGCTCTGCTGGAGCGCGACCCCGGGACGCGGTTGACGCTGGCCGGCTCGGGTCCGCTGGAGGGGCAGCTGCGCGCCCAGGCGGAGGCCCTCGGTGTCGCGGATGCGGTCGACCTGCCCGGCTTCGTGGAGCCGTGGGGCACCATGGCCGAGCACGACGTGCTGGTGCAGCTCTCCGCGTGGGAGAACCTCAGCTACACCCTGCTCGACGCCGCCGCGGCCGGCCTGCCCGCCGTCGCCACGGACGTGGGCGGCAACGGGGAGATCCTGCCGCCCGAGCACCTCG
The DNA here is from genome assembly GCF_024519775.1 of Micrococcus sp. Mcc28. Classification (NCBI taxonomy): domain Bacteria; kingdom Bacillati; phylum Actinomycetota; class Actinomycetes; order Micrococcales; family Micrococcaceae; genus Micrococcus; species Micrococcus sp. Mcc28. The sequence goes on from NZ_JALJRH010000003.1 coordinate 182,895, forward strand.
TCCACGAGACCGCGCCGGCGGCCATCGCCGACGCCGTCATGCGTGCCGCCGCCGACGGTCCGGGCGAGGTGCGCGTGGGCGATGTGGAGACCATGGCCCGAGCCACCGCCGAGGCGACCCTCGAGGTGCTCGGGCGCCGGGTGGGGAAGGCGGGTAGCCGATGACCGCGGCGAGCCCGAACGAGCCGGGGGCGGCCTCGGTGGCCCCGGCCGAGAAGCGAGTGCCGGGGCCCCGGTTCCGGGAGCTCGACGGTCTTCGAGGGATCGCCGCGCTGGCGGTGGTGTTCTCGCACTACACAGGCGCCCACAATTCGCACTACCCGCAGGATCCCGCCGCGTTCCACGACGCGGCCTGGGGCGCCGCGGGCGTGCAGCTGTTCTTCATCATCTCCGGGTTCGTCATCTTCATGTCCGCCCGGCGGGCCAACCGGCCGAGCGACTTCGCCATCTCCCGGGCAGCCCGGCTCTATCCGCCGTACTGGATCTCCCTGGTGTTCGCCGTGGTGCTGCTCCTGCTGCACCCGGTGCCCGGCTTCCCTTTCACGTGGGGCCAGGCCCTCGTCAACCTGTCGATGGTCCAGCGGTGGGTCGGCGTGGACAACGTGGTGGACGTCTACTGGACGCTCGCGGTGGAGATGCAGTTCTACGTGATCATCCTGATCCTCCTGTATCTCACGCGCTGCCGCCTTTCAGACCGCGTGGTGCTGTGGGGGAGCCTCGCGTGGTCGGTGATCTCGTGGGGCGTCGTCGTCGTCACGGCCCCGCACGTGGGATGGGATCCGCAGCGGGACCCCCTGTGGGTGAAACTCCTCAACAACGCCACCGTGGCCGAGTACGCCCCGTTGTTCGTGCTGGGGATGGCCTTGTACATCGCGCGGCAGACGGGGCGGCACCGCGGCTGGGTCGCGGCGGCTGCGGTGTCCGCGGTGGGCAGCACGTTCGTCATGCGGGGGATGCCCTTGGCCCTCGAGGTCCTCGTGGTGGTGCTCCTCGCAGTCACGGTGATGCTCCGGGAGAGGACGTCCGTGCTGCTCCTGGCCCCTGTCCAGTGGTACGGGAAGATCAGCTACTCGCTGTACATCCTCCACGCCATCCCGGGGTACATCCTCATCCACGCGCTCTGGCCGTATGTGGGCCGGAACATGGCCATGCTCGTGGCCTTGGCCGTGGTCTCCGTGCTCGCCTGGGCCCTGCAGAAGTACGGCGAGGAGCACCTCGGCCGCGCGGCCAAGCGGGGGCTGACCCGCGTCCGCTCCGGCCTGGACGCGCGGACCGGACATCCCCGATCCCTGGAGCTGGTCCGATGACCGGGCGCATCTGGATTCTGGCGAACCAGGGCGAGGTGGGCGGCGGCGAGGTGATGCTGCACCACCTCGCCACGGCCTTGCGCGAGCTGGGGCGGGACGTGGGTGTCGTGGCCCCGGCCCGCCCGGCCGAGACCGCCGATCGTCTGGCCGCGGACGGCTTCGACGTGGTCCGCGTGGGTGGATCCGGACGCCTGGGGTACCTGCGCGCTCTTCGGGCCTGGGACCGTGGCCGAGGCAAGGACGACGTCGCGTGGTGCAACGGGCTGCTGCCCGCCACCGCCCTGGCCGGCCGGCCGCGCCGGATCGTGCACCTGCACCAGGTGCCCGAGAAACCGCTTCTACGCGTGTTCTCCGCCCTGGCGCGCCCCGGCGCGCTCGCGGTCCTCGTGCCGTCCCGGTTCGCCGCGGGCCAGATCCGCGGGGCCCGCGTGCTCCACAACTGGGTCCCGGCACCCACGGCGCCGCAGACCGGCCGGGCCCGCGGTGCCGATGAGCGGGTGACCGTGGGCTTCCTCGGCCGGCTGTCCGAAGGCAAGGGCATCCTCACCCTGCTGGAGGCCGCCGCGCAGCTGCGGAAGACCGATCCGGGTGCTTTCGTGTTCCGCATCGCGGGGGAGAGCCGATTCGTGGCGGAGGACGAGGCCGAGCGACTCGCCACCGCCCTGACGGCAGCCGGTGAGGACGTTCAGGTGCTCGGCTGGCAGGACACCGGCGAGTTCCTGACCTCCGTGGACGTGCTGGCCGTGCCGTCGCAGTGGGCCGAGGCCTTCGGCCTCGTGGCGGCGGAGGCGATGGCCGCGCGCGTTTCGGTGGTGGCCTCCGATGCGGGGGCCGTTCCCGAGGTGGTCGGCAACGATCACCCCTTCGTTGTTCCGCAACGCGACGCCGCCGCACTTGCGGACTGCCTGCGGGCCGTGCGCGGGGCCGATCTGGGCGCGGTGGCCCACTCCCAGCGGCGCCGCTGGGAGAAGCTGTTCTCACCCGAGGCCGGCCGCGCCGCCGTAGCCGAGCTCCTGGATGACCTGTCCCTATGACCCCGGAGGAGGATTCATGACCGAGACGCCCCTGACCCCCGAGGCCAGCGTGATCGTCCCCAGCCGGGGCGGCGCGCAGCGGCTGCCGCGCCTGATCGGCGCGCTCGCCGCACAGGAGGACGCCCCGTCATTCGAGGTCCACGTGGTCGTGGACGGGGATGTGGACGGGTCGGAGGCGGTGCTCGCCCAGTTGGCCGCGGAACACCCGGAGCTGGACCTGAGCTGGACCGTCTTCGGTGAGAACCGCGGACGGGTCGCCGCGCTCAACGCCGGTGCCGACGCGACATCCGGCCGCATCCTCATCCGGGCCGACGATGACCTGGAGCCCGGGCTTCACTACATCCGGGATCACGTGGCCGCGCACTCGGGCGGGCCTGGCGGAGCGATCGGACTCTTTGTGAACGTCCTGGAGTCCACCCCGTATCAGCGTGCCTACGGCGACGCCCAGGACGTCCTGCACCGCGAGCACGCGTATGCGCTGCCAGCGGATCGGCAGTGGCGGCACTGGGCGGGCAACGTGTCCGTCCCGCGTGTCCTGCACGAGCAGATCGGCGGCTACGACCCGGACTACCGGCAGTACGGGTGGGAGGACATCGACTACGGCTACCGGCTTCACGCGGCCGGCTACCCGGTGGTGATCCGCCCCGAGCTGCAGACCCGGCACCACGCTGCCGCCGTGACGACGCACTCGAAGGCGGTGCGGGCCTTGCACGGCACGGTCGCGCGGAACCTGTTCGTGACCAAGCACGGGGCGGCACCGCTCGGCACCATCGGCGCTCCGCGAGGCGTGTGGGGTGCTGCCGTGCGCCTGGTGGCGTTGGGCACCACCGAAGCCACGCTCACGCGCTCCAGTGCGCTGATCGACGCCGTCGCGGACTACCTGCCCCGGGGGCTCGCCCGTCGACTCATCGCCCTCCAGGTGGAGGGTGCCGCCGAGACCGGTCGGGCCTATCCCCACCGCGCGCAGCGGTCCATCTGAGGGGACACGATGTCGGAACAGACCTCCACACAGATTGCTATCGCCCACGACTACCTCACCCAGAAGGGCGGGGCGGAGCGAGTGGTGCTCGCCCTGCACCGGATGTGGCCCGATGCCCCCATCTACACGACGTTCTACGACCCCGAGGGGACCTTCCCGGAGTTCAAGGACGCGCACATCATCACCTCACCCCTCAATCGGGTGGGAGTGCTGCGGAAGGACCCGCGGAGAGCACTGCCGCTGCTGCCCCTGGCCTCCTCGCTGATACATGTGAAGGAGCCGGTCGCCGTCGTCTCGACGTCCGGCTGGGCGCACGGATTCCGCTACGACGGCGCCACGCTCGTCTACTGCCACACCCCGGCGCGCTGGGTGTATCTGCTGGACGACTACCTGGGCGAGGGCGGCCGGGACAGCATCAAGGGCCGAATCGCCCGCGTGCTGCGCCCGGGTCTGCGCAGGTGGGACCGCGCGGCCGTCCGGCGTCGATCACGCTATGTGGCCAACTCCACGGTGGTGAAGGAGCGGATCGAAGCCGTCTACGGGCTCGAGGGCGTGGACCTCGTGTTCCCGCCGCACTCCGTGAGCATGGATGGCCCGCAGGAGCCGATCCCCGGTGCCGAGCGGTTGGCAGGGGACGGCTTCCTGCTGTCGGTCGCGCGGCTCATGCCGTACAAGCACGTGGACGTGGCCATCGAGGCCGCGGCCCGCGCGGGGCGGCCGCTCGTAGTGATCGGCAAGGGCCCGGAGGAGGCCCGGCTGAGGGCGATGGCGGGGGAGGACGTGGTGTTCGGCCAGGACCTCACCGACGCGCAGTTGCGCTGGGCGTACGCGCACGCGACGGCACTGATCGCTGCGAGCCACGAGGACTTCGGCATCACGCCGCTCGAGGCGAGCGCGTGGGGCGTGCCCACCGTGGCGCTGCGGGCCGGCGGCTACCTGGACACCATCGTGGACGGCGTCAACGGAGTGTTCGTCGAGGAACCGACGGTGGATGCGGTGGCCGGAGGGGTGGAACGTCTGCTGGCGCATGACTGGGACCGCGGGGTGATGCAGGCGCACGCCGAGCGGTTCTCCGAAGTGGAGTTCGGGCGGCGGATCCGTGGCCTGTTGGGCGAGGTGGCACACCCGTAAGCGGGGGACGGCCTGGACCCGGGGCGGGCCGTACGAACGCGAAGTACGGGCCCAGGGTCTACCTGGTGTTGGCCTCTGCGGTCCTCAACGGATTGCTGGTCGTGGCCCTCCTGTGGGTCGTGGGGCAAGTGGGCATTCGCACCTTGGCCGAGGAAGCAGGCATCGTCGAGCCTCGCCGTCCGGCGTATGACACGTACGCGGCAGGGCAGTTCGATGGGCTCCCAGACGCTGCTGGGGACGAATGGTGCGATCCGACCGAGGCCCTTTCCTCACCGGGCAAGCTCCGTCGTGACGGAGTCCACCTCACCGGAGGCGGCTATGGAACGACGCGGGAGCGAATCGCCACTCTCACGGACGTGTCCCGTTCGCTGGCGTTCGACCACTGACGCAGACGGTCGTACTTGACGGGGCGCATGCCGGGTGCGTTGGAGTGGGTGCCGCCCGTGCGCGGATTCGCACGTGGTAGTTGATACAGCTACCGCTCACGATGCCGCGGCCACCGCGCGGGGGCGGGCGTGGGGGATGGCGGTGATGTCCCGCGCGGAGAAGAGGTCGAGCCACACGTCTGCGACGATCGAAGGCTCGAACTCCGCGCCGACGCGCCCGCAGGCCCCGACGAGCCCGGCGAGCCGATCAGGGCTGTCCAGGAGGGCCCGGAGGGCGTCCGCGATCTTGGAGGGATCGGCGCTGGGGAGTGGGACACCACATTGATAAAGGATGTCCGACAGTCCGGCGGACACTGGCCGGCCAGCAGTCGGGACGCCGCAGCGCAGCGCCTCGATTGCGGACATCGGGAGACCCTCGAAGTCGGAGACCATGAGGTGCAGCGTCGCGCCCGTGAATACGGCCGCCGGGTCATCTGACCAGCCGCAGAAGCGGATGCGGTCCCGGTGGGCCGACTCGTCGGCCAGGCGGGCGAGGGCCTCCTCCTGATCCCCGGTACCCCAGACCTCGAGCACGTCCGCCGCGAGGGCGTCGAATGCCCGGATAGCCAGGTCGACGCGCTTCTCGGAGGACAGACGGCTGAAGGAGACTATCCGTCTCCTGCCGTCTGCGTCCGTCCGCGGCGCGGCTGCGGGCACGGTGCTGCTCGGGTTCGCGATGGCGCCCACGGGCACGCCCTGTGTGTCGGCGATCGGCTGCATGTAGGACGGGTGGAGGGCCACCACGGCATCGACCACGTCGAGGGCCGGGAAGGGGACGTCCCAACCCATCCGCTCCAGGCCCTCCGGACTGGTGTGGACGTGGGCCACAAGGAACGGGGCGTCCGCCTCGGGCCGGACGTGGCTGGTCTCGCTGAGGCAGGTCAGCGTGTCGGGGTTCGCGAAGACGATCGCCGTGTCCCCGCCGAACCGCGCGAGGTGCCGGCGGAGGCGCCGGGACCGCCACCGCCGCCACAGCGGGGTGAGAACCGTCTTGACCGCCAGCTTCGCCCCGAGCGGTCCCGGGTGGTCCGCCGCCAGGGGATGGTCCGCGGTCCAGTGCCGGAACCGGTCGACCTCGAACACCGGCCCAGGGACGCGCGGCTCTTTGGCGGGCGGGTGGATCGACAGGTAGGAGACCGTCAGGCCCCGCCGCACAAACTCGGTCGCCAGCTCGTCGACGACCGTCGTGATGCCCCCGGCCAGGGCCGTGGAGCGGCACGCGAAGACGACGTGCCGGACGCCCTCGCCGCCGGACGGCTCGGGAACTGTCTCCGGCCGGCCCCGCCCGGCCCGGTCCTGCGCGCTCACCGCCCGGACTCCAGCAGCTCCAGGAGGTACCGTCCGTACCCCGACTTCACGAGCGGCTCGGCCCGCTCTCGGAGTTCGTCGTCGGTGAGCAGGCCCTGGCGCCAGGCGACCTCCTCGGGCGCGCCGACCTTGAGGCCCTGCCGTGACTCGATGGTGCGGATGAAGTTGGAGGCGTCGTTCAGGTCGTGGAACGTGCCGGTGTCCAGCCATGCGGTGCCCCGGGGGAGGACCTCCACGTTGAGGGTGCCGCGTTCCAGATAGGTGCGGTTCACGTCGGTGATCTCCAGCTCGCCGCGCGCCGACGGCTTGAGGCTCTTCGCGATCTCGACGACGTCGTTGTCGTAGAAATACAGGCCCGGCACCGCATAGTTGCTCTTCGGCTCCGCGGGCTTCTCCTCCAGTGAGATGGCCTTGCCGGCGTCGTCGAACTCCACCACGCCGTAGGCGCTGGGGTCCACCACCCAGTAGCCGAACACGGTGGCACCGTCGACCTGGGCGTGACGGCGCAGCTGCTGGCCCATGCCGGGGCCGTAGAAGATGTTGTCCCCCAAGACGAGCGCGACATGCTCGTCGCCGATGTGGTCCTCTCCCAGGATGAACGCCTGTGCCAGGCCGTCGGGGGAGGGCTGCTGGACGTAGCTGAGCGAGATCCCGAACTGGGAGCCGTCGCCCAGGAGCCGCTGGAACTGTTCCGCGTCGTGCGGGGTGGTGATCACCAGAATGTCGCTGATTCCGGCCAGGATGAGCGTGGACAGCGGGTAGTAGATCATCGGCTTGTCGTAGACGGGCACGAGCTGCTTCGAGATGGCATGGGTGATGGGATGCAGGCGGGAGCCGGTGCCGCCGGCGAGGATGATGCCTTTCATACGCGACTTCGACGTCCCTTCAACGCTCGGTGAGTGCGTGTCTACCGGGCACCCTACCGGGATAGGATCGCGATGTGAGCCAGACAAGCGCGCTGCCAGGAATCAGCGTGATCATCCCCGCGTTCAACGCAGAGCGCTTCCTCCCTCTGCAGTTGGAGGCCCTGGATGCCCAGAGCGGAGCTCCTTCCTACGAGGTCGTCGTCGTGGACAACGCCTCCACCGACGGAACTGCCTCCGTGGTCCACCGGCTGGCTCGGGAGGTCTCATACCCATTGCGTCTGGTGAGCGCACCCGAGCACCAAGGCCCGGGATTCGCACGAAATGTGGGGGCGGCGCATGCTCACGCGGATCTCCTCATGTTTGCCGACGCCGACGATGTGGTGTCCCGGTGGTGGGTGCGCAACGGCGCTCGGGCCTTCGAATCCTCGGACCTCTGGTCCGGCGGCGCACCGTTCATGACCGATGAGCAGATGCGCGAGGGCGTCGAAGGCGCCCGGCGCGCCTTCGATGACAGCGATGAATGGCATGCGCCGGTGCCAGGGGATCTCCGGAACGCGTTTCCCGTGCTGATGGGGGGAGACTTCGGTGTGACGCGGGAGGTGTTCGAACGGGTCGGTGGATTCGATCACTCCCTGGGAGCCGTCTATGAGGACAACGACTTCGCCGTGCGAGCGCACCTCAAGGGCATCCGCGTGGACGAGGCCGCAGCCGTCCGGATCGCTTTCCGGGGCAAGTGGGACATGCGGTTCCGGACCCGCCTGGTTCGGCGATCGGCCAAGGCTCACAGCCTCGTCACCACTCGATACGAGCTCGGGCGGCAGTCCCATTTCCCCAACCCGTGGGTGGAATTCGTACGAACGGGGGCCAGCGCTGCTCTGATGACCCTCGGCTGCAAGACTCCGGACTGGGAAGGGGTGCGGCTTCGCGCGCAGACCGCGGCGGGAGCTGCGGCGGGTCGTGTGGAGTACCGGTGGATGAGACGCGGCCCCCAGCCGCAGATCGGGCTGGGCTACAGGCGAGCTGATTCGTCTCCGTTTTCACAGGCAGACGCGGCAGGGGCCGGGGAGAACAGCGAAGAGGTCCTCGCGGCCAGCGTGGTCATCCCGGCCCGCAATGCTGAGGGGTGGATCGCTGAGCAGCTCGATTCTCTCGCCGCCCAGTGGGATGCCCCGCTCTTCGAGGTCGTCGTGGCCGACAACGGCAGCGACGACCGGACCGCGCAGATCGCCCTCTCTCACCCGGCACCGTTCCGGGTCCGGGTTGTCGACGCATCCGGTGTCCCCAGCGCATCGCACGCGAGGAATGTCGGGGCACGTATGGCCCGGGGCCATGTGCTGTTGTTCTGCGACGCCGATGACTTTGTCGGCGATCGTTGGGCGGGCGAGCTCTACCGGGCCGTGACCTCGGGGCCTCAGCTGGTCGCCCGCGGCGTCCTGGAGCACAGTCGATTCAATGATGTGGACGTCTTGGCGGCCTATCGGATTGACCCGGCACAGGATTTCCACGACACCGAGGACTCCCCTCGAATAGAGACGGTCTCCGACGGATTCGCCGGCTACCTTGCGACGGTCCCGGGCAACAACTTTGCCGTCCGCCGAGATGACTACCTCGAACTCGGTGGCATGGATCCCGCGTATCCCGGTGGGTCGGAGGAGACCGACTTCGTCTGGCGGGCTCAGGAAGCTGGTTTCACCGTCGTTCAGGCTGCCGGTGCGGTCGTGTACTACCGCCTTCGGACGACTCCTGCCGCGATTTTCCGACAGCAACGAAACCAACAGCGTGGTCGCATGTATCTGTGGACGCGGTACCGAGACCGGGGAATGAGCGGCCCCAGCGTGAAGGCGTCGGTCTTCGCGATTTCGCGACACATGCCGATGTGGCCGTTCCTTCGACGCGACCGCGGGCGGGTCCTCGCCTGGGCGTACACCGTCGGTGCCCACGTCGGGGCGCTCGAGGGCATGGCACGCTACCGCCGCCCGGCCCTCCTCCGCAGCCGACGTCCCGGCTCCGACGGCGGAATCGCGGCATGACCTGGGTGGTGACCGGCGGAGCCGGGTACATCGGCGCCCACGTGGTGCGCGCCCTGCAGGGGGCGGGCATGGACGTGGCCGTCGTCGACGACCTCTCGACCGGGTTCGCGGACTTCGTGCCCGCCGACGTGCCCCTGCTCCGGGCCGACGTCGGCGACGTCGGGCAGGTGGCGGCGTTCCTGACGCGCGTGGGCGCCGCCGGCGTTGTGCACGTGGCCGGGTACAAGTTCGCGGGCGAGTCCGTCCGCGAGCCGCTGCACACCTACCGCGTGAACGTGCGCGGCACCCTGGGCGTGCTCGAGGCGATGGAGCGGGCCGAGGTCCCCGCCATCGTCTTCTCCTCCTCGGCGGCCGTGTACGGCACCCCGGACGTGGAGCGCGTCACGGAGGCGACGGCGACCGCCCCGGAGTCCCCCTACGGGGAGAGCAAGCTGATCGGGGAGTGGTTGCTCGCGGACCAGGGCCGGGCCACGGGGCTCCGGCACACGAGCCTGCGCTACTTCAACGTGGTCGGCTCCGCGGATCCGGCGCTGTCCGACACGAGCCCCCACAACCTCTTCCCCCTCGTGTTCCGCGCCCTGGACGGCGGCGAGCGCCCGCGCCTGTTCGGCGCCGACCACCCCACGCCGGACGGCACGTGCGTCCGGGACTACGTCCATGTGGCCGACGTCGCCCGGGCCCATGTGGCCGCCGCCCGGGCGCTCGCGGAGGGCCGGGCCCTGGCCCCGGTCTACAACCTCGGCTCCGGGGCGGGCACCTCGGTCCGGCAGATCATGGAGGCCGTCGGCCGGGTCACCGGGCGCGACGTCGACCCGGTCGTGGAGCCGCGCCGTCCCGGGGACCCCGCGCGCATCGTGGCGGACGGCTCCCTCGCCGCGCGCGATCTCGGGTGGGAGAACCGCCACACGGTGGAGGACATGGTCCGCTCCGCGTGGGAGGCCCGGCGGCCGCCCGAGACGCGCTGAGGCTCAGACTTCGTCCCAGCGGGTCGGGGCGTCCGAGCGCAGTGGGCGCAGCGTCCCGCGCGGGTACCAGGCCGCGTCCGTGAGCGGCTGACCGGCCAGGAGGGCCTCCCACGCGGCGCGCAGGGCGTCGTCGTCGAGGGCCCCGAGCCGGCGCCAGTGGTACGCCTTGTCCTCGGGGGTGTCGGCGAGCGCGATCGCCTGCGCGCCGGTGCGGCTCTTGCGGGCGAACTGCTCGAAGGAGCGCCACGGCAGGTGCAGGATCCGCAGGCTCTCCGCGCGGACGCCCGGACGCAGGACCTCATGGTTGCCCATCTCGACGACGGCCCCGGGGCGCGGGCGGAACGCGACCTTGACGTTGAAGTGTGCGGTCGTGTCCAGCAACGGGCCGGAACCGTCCGCCGCCGGGAACGCGTTGTGCATGACGGCGCGCAGCACGGGTGCGTCGGCGGCGGCCAGGGCCTCGGCGAGCGTGCCCTCGGCGCCGAACCAGAGCTCGTCCGCATCGAACGGGACCACCCACGTGGCGCCGGCGGCCGATGCCAGGTCGGCCAGCCGGGTCATCTTGGCGGACTGCACGTAGGCCGGCTCCCGGTCCGCGCCGACGACGAGCCCCGGGATCTCCCCGGCCAGCCGACGCAGGATGTCCGGCGTCGCGTCCTTCGACCCGTTGTCCACGACGACGATGTGCGGGATCCCCTGGTCCGCGAGGTGGCGCACGGAGCGCTCGATCACGTCCGCCTCGTCGCGGACCATCGCGACGGCGCACGGGCCGGACATCGCCGGCAGCTCCGGCAGGTCGAACCCGGCCGAGGCGAGGGCGTACTCGCGGGCGAACCGCTCCGAGCCGCGGACGGCGGCGGCCTGCCGGACCACCTCCCGGGCCCGGCGGAGGAGGAACAGGCGGTGCTTGGCCTGGCGGGCGAGGTCGAGGGGGGAGGGCATCGGGTCTCCTGTCGGGTGCGGCGGGGAGGGCGGTGTCGGGGCGGGCCGGAGGGTCAGACGGGTGTGGCGTTCAGCCCAGGGCGGCCAGCTCCGCGTCGAGGGTCGGGGGGAGGGGCCAACCCATCGCGGTGCAGAGCCGCTGCAGGCGCAGCCGCCAGTCCAGCTCCCGGCGGGCCCGGCGCCGCTGCTCGGCGGCCCGCTCCGGCGTCCAGGCGGCGGCGGCCTCCGCGAGCACGGGCCAGGCGTCGGCGCGGGAGTCGGGCGAGACCTCGAGCGTGGCCTCCGGCCACAGGAGCGTGGCCGCGGACCGCGGGGCGACGCCGGCCACACGGCATCCCGCCGCGAGGGCGTCCGTCCACCGGCCCGTGAGGTAGTCGCGGGTCGGGTGCGTGTACGGCGCAGGGCTGACGAGGTTGGAGAACGCGAGCACGAGGCGCGCCTGCGCCAGCGCGGTGCGGACGGCCTCCTGGTTCTGCAGCGGATCGGGCGCCGACGGCGGCCGGCCCTGGAACACGAGGCCGTGGTCCTGCGCCTCGCGGGCGGTGCGGGCGTCGTCGTCCCAGGCTTCCGGCTGGCGGCCCAGACGCAGCAGGTCGACCGGGCGGGAGCCGTCGTCGGCGGCGACGGCGAGGGTGTCCGAACCCCACGGCAGTGCGTCCACGGGGCGGCCGGTCAGCGCGCTCCACTCATCGACGAGGTCCGGGTCCGTCACGAACAGTCGGTCGAAGTGGGGCCGGTGCCGGGCGATCCCGGCGATCCGGTCGGTCCAGAACGAGTCGACGATCCAGGCCGCCGTGGACTCGTGCCCGGGCCACCACAGGTCCCGGCGCGCGGCCAGGGCGAGGGCGGCGGGGTTGCCGGCGAGCACCAGGAGGCGGCGCCCGCGGGCCCGCCGGCCGCGCGGCAGGAGCACGGACGCGCGCTGGGCCCACGAGGCGGCGCCGCGGTCCTCGACCTCGACGAGTCGACCCTCGAGCAGCCGGGCGGCCAGGCGCGCGAGGACGTCGACGGGACCCCAGCCGCTGCCGCCGGGACGGACGTAGAGGACGTCGATGGTCATACGACCAGCCTAGGGCGTGTCTGAGAATAGATGCACGAGTCAGCTGAGACCCTGGGGACATGTCCCGGTTCCAGATGCTCTCTGACACCCAATGGGAGTTGATCGCCCCGATGCTCCCGACCCGGACCGGCCGCGCCGGCAGGCCGTTCGCCGACGCCCGCACCATGGTGGAGGCGATCATCTACCGGTACCGGTGCGGAATCGCTTGGAGGGATCTGCCCGAGGTCTACGGGCCCTGGCAGACCGTGTGGACCTGGCATCGGCGCTTGGCCGAAGAGGGCACCTGGGACACGGTGCTGGCCACGCTGACCGCCGCCGCTGACGCCGAAGGCCTGATCGATTGGTCGGTCTCGGTGGACTCCACGATCGCCCGCGCGCATCAGCACGCGACGAACATCACCCGCCACACAGGGGGATGGATCGAACTACAAGAATCCGCGTGAGGAGCCGGCCGATCACGGCATCGGGCGCTCCCGTGGCGGGCTGAGCACGAAGATCCATCAGCTCGTCGACGGGACCGGGCTGCCGCTGGTCAGCCTGATCACCCCCGGCCAGGCAGGGGACTCCCCGATGCTGCTTCCTCTTCTGGCGCAGCTGCGCGTGACCCGGCCAGTAGGGCGGCCCCGGACCCGCCCCGAGGCCGTGCTGGGCGATAAGGCGTACTCCTCCCGGGCGATCCGCACCCACCTACGCGCCCGTGGGATCAAAGCGGTCATCCCCGAACCGGCCGACCAGCAGGGCCACCGCAGACGGCGCGGTGCCCGCGGCGGGCGCCCCGTCAGCCTCGACGCGGCCGCCTACAAGGGCCGCAACGTCATCGAGCGCCAGTACGCGCACCTGAAGCAGTGGCGGGG